>DATBGU010000296.1:0-10793 GCA_036557825.1 Gemmataceae bacterium | reverse complement strand
CGGCGGCTCGACGTGGCCGCCGAACATGTGGCGCATCGCCGACAGCACTTTCTCGCCGAACGTGTGCTGCTGCCGCGAACGGAAACGGGTATAAAGCGCCGCCGTCAGCACCTCGGCCGACACCGCCGCTTCGACCGCCGCCTGCACCGTCCAGCGTCCCTCACCCGAATCCTGCACGTAGCCCGTGTAATGCTCCAGCTTCGGGTCTTCCACCAGGGCCATCGCTGTCAGGTCCAGAAGCCACGAGCCGATGACGCTGCCGCGCCGCCAGACCTCGGCGATGTCCGGCAGATTCAAATGAAAACGCTGCTCCTCCGGCAACTCCTTCGAGGCGGCATTCTTGAAAATGTCGAAGCCCTCGGCGTACGCCTGCATGATGCCATACTCGATGCCGTTGTGGACCATCTTGACGAAGTGGCCGGCCCCGGCCGGACCGCAGTGCAGATACCCCTCCTCCGAGGTGCCGGGCATCTTGTCGCGGCCCGGCGTGCGCGGAATGTCGCCGCGGCCGGGCGCCAGCGTCTTGAAGATCGGATCGAGACGTTTCACCACGTCGTCCGGTCCGCCGATCATCATGCAGTAGCCGCGCTCGATTCCCCAGACACCGCCGGACGTGCCGACATCGACGTAGTGAATGCCCTTCGGCTTCAGCTCGCGCGCCCGCCGTATGTCGTCCTTGAAGTACGAATTGCCGCCGTCGAGGATGACGTCGCCGGCTTCCATGTGCTTGGCCAACTCGGTGATGGTGCCCTCGGTCGGGCCGCCGGCCGGCACCATGACCCAGGCGGCGCGCGGCTTCGTCAGCTTGGCGACGAAGTCGGCCAGCGACGACGAACCCGTCGCCTTTTTCTCGACGTATTTGCGGACGTTTTCGGCACTGAGGTCGAAGACGACGCATTGATGTCCGCCGCGCATCAGGCGCTCGACCATGTTGCCGCCCATGCGGCCCAGACCGACCATGCCCAGTTGCACGATTGTTGCTCCTTTCAAGGCGTTGTTCGCTGTTTCTCCGCGACGAGATTGAAATGGTCGTCGCCCACCAGCACCGTATGGGCCATGCCCAAAAACAGTCCGGTGCCGACGACGCCGGGGATGGCCCGCAGATGCTCCTCGAACTGTTCGGGGTGCAGGATGGGGGCGATGGCGCAGTCGAGAATGTGATTGCCGTTGTCGGTCACGAACGGTTGGCCGTCCACTTCGTAGAGGACCGGAGTGCAGCCCAGCTTGGCCAGCCGCTGCCGGCACAGGGGCAGCGCGAACGGGACCACCTCGACCGGCAGTTTGCCGCGCGAGCCGAGCACCGGCACCTCCTTGCCCGGACCAACGAGAATCACGAGTTTGGCCGAGGCCGCGGCGACGATCTTCTCGCGCACCAGCGCCCGGCCATAGCCCTTGATAAGATCGAGGTGCGGATCGACCTCATCGGCGCCGTCCACGGTCAGGGTCAACGGCAGGCCTTCCGCCAGCGTCGCGACCGGGATGCCGACGCGCCGCGCCAGTTCCTCCGATTCGCGCGAGGTCGCCACGCCGCGCACCGCCAGCCCGGCCCGCACGCGGGCGCCGAGTTCGGTGATGAACTGCGTCGAAGCGCGTCCCGACCCCAGGCCCACAACGTCGCCGGCGCGGACAAGGGCCAATGCTCGCTCGTAAATCGTCATGCCCCGCCTTCGCTTTCGGTGCTTCGGATCGCGAATGTCCACGCGGTGGCGGACGCGCCAGCGCCTCCAACCGGATGGTGGTTTTTCTAGCGAGAACACGCGTGCGCCGCCAGCGGCAGTCCTTATAATCCTCTTAAGGCTCCCGCGGAGTTTGTTTGGAATAAGGAATGACATCCGAATGTCACTCATGACAAGTTCCCCACTCTGGCCGCTGTCCGCCTTCGCCACCTCGCTGCCGGGCGAGTTCGCCGCCGTGCTGAGTCGCATCGCCGCGCTGGGCTTCACGCACGTCGATCTCGTCGCCGAGATCGACCGTCCGGCTGGGCAACTCGAAGCGCTGGCCGATTCCGGTCTGCTTGTCTCCTGCATGGCTCTGGGGCGCAATCTGCCGCCGGGCCACACGCTCGACGCCGCCGATGTCGGCGTGCGCCGCGCGACGCTGACGCTGCTGCAACGTCAACTCGCGGACGCCGCCCGCCTCGGCGCGACGACGGCTTACCTCGTTCCCGGCCTTGAGGCCGGCGAGACGGCCTTGACCTGTTTCGCCGACGGCTGCGCCTTGCTGGCCGACGACGCCGCCGCGTGCATGGTCCGCCTGTGCGTCGAGCATGTGCCCGGCCGCGCTCTGCCCACGGTCGCGCGGACGCTCGATTGGTTGGAGCGCGTCGGACACGATCGGCTGGCGATGTTGCTGGACGTGGGCCATTGCCTCATCAGCGGCGAGGATGCCGCCGCCGCGATTCAGCAGGCCGGCGAGCGTCTCGGCTACGTTCATCTCGACGACAACGACGGCGTCGGCGATCTGCACTGGCCGCTGTTGAGTGGGCGTTTGACGCGCCGGCAATTGGCGGACGCGATGGCGGCGCTGCGGACGATTGAATATCGCGGAGCGCTGGCGCTGGAGTTGAACCCCGCGAATCCGCAGCCGGACGATGCGCTGCGCGAGGGGAAAGAGATTGTCGAACGCACGATCCGAGGCGATTGATCGTTAGCGGGTGACAGCATGGACGCTTTGCCAACGATCGGCGCTGTATTGTCCGCTCCTATCGGTTATTGTGCCCACCCAAGGAGGTGAATCATGTTCCCGAAAACCGCGCAAACGATCCCCTGGACGGAGTTGCCGCCCGCCGATCCCAACAGCGCTCTCGCGGCCGAGTGGGAGACGTACCGCCGCGAAGTTGGGCGGTTGCTGGCGGAAGGGCAGGAAGGGAAATATGCGCTCATCAAGGGAGATGAGATTATCGGCCTTTACGACACCTGGGACGAGGCGAGGCGAGTTGGATTGGCAAAGTATCTCCTGCAGCCGCACACCGTTCGCCCCATTTTATCGCGCGAACCCGTGATTCGCGGTCCACTGTTTTCCGCTTATGCAAGGGCTTACGCTTCCGCTCAGAGATAATTGGCCTGGATGCGCTTCTGACGGCGCGCTTGCTGCTCGACGGTCCCGCCGGTCATTTCTCGTGTGCGCATTGACCGCAAGTCCTCTATCACCCGTCGCCCTCCCTTCCCGTGTCCTATAGTTGCACAGGCGCGAAACGTCCGGCGCGAGCGAGAACCCGTTCCGCGCGCTTCCTCTCCTTCCCGACAAGGACCATCTCCGTGTGAGCAACGCGACGCACATCGACATCGCCGCCGTCCACAGCGGGACGGGCCACCGATTGCGGCTCTTCTTGCCGTCGATCGCCTTCGTTCTTTGTCTCTTGGACGGCCTGTACCTGAAGGACATGATCGCCCGCACGCCGGACAACGATTTTGCCAAGGTCTACTTCAGCACCATCGCCTTCCTGCGAGGCGGGGAGATGTACGGCGTCAATCCCGCGACGCCCTCCGGCGAAGTGGAGGGCCGGACGCTGCACCTGTGGGATCTCAATCCGCCGCATTTTCACCTGATTATCCTGCCCTTCGCCTTGTTGCCGATCTATCCCGCGCTGCTGCTGTGGTGCCTGGCAAACCTAATCTGCTTCGCCCTTTCCTTGCACGCCATTCGGCGCGAACTGCGGCTGACGGAAGGACAGGCCCAACTCGGCCTGGTGTGCGTGCTGGTATTCGCCGGCACCACCACCGCGCTGCGGAGCGGACACTGCTCCTTCCTGCTGATGCTCGTGGTCACGCGGATGTGGCTGGCGGCGCGGCGCGGCCGCTGGACCAGCGCCGGCCTCTATCTCGGCCTGGGTATGAGCGTCAAACCGTTTCTGTTGATGGTCCTGCCCTACCTGCTGCTGCGCCGGCGCTGGAAGGCGGCCGGGGCGGCCGTCGCCATGAGCTTGTTTTGCTTCGCGCTGGGCGCGCTGGTCTTCGGCGTGGACAACCATTTGGCCTGGCGGGCGAAGCTCGGCGACAGCACGAGTTGGAGTTGGCAGTTCCTCAACGGCTCGCTCTACGGCCTGCTCGCGCGCCTGTTGACGGCGAACCCGATGGGACAATGTCTGGTGGATGGGCCATCGGCGCTGGTGCCGCTGCTGTGGCTGGGCCTGGGAGTGCCGATCGGCCTCGCCACACTGGCTATGTCGTGCGCCGACAAGACGCCCGCCGACGTGGATCGCTCGTTCAGCATCCTTCTCGTGGCATCGCTGCTGCTCTCGCCTCTCGGCTGGGCCTATTATTTCTGCTTACCGCTGGCTCCGGCGGCGGCCGTCGCCCTTGGCTGGCTGCGCGGCGCCGACGCGAGTTCGCGCTGGAGTCGCGGCCTTCTGCTCGCCGCCGTAGGCACCCTCGTCCTTCCATTCCCGATACTTCGCCTGTTTCAACCCAGCGCGTTGGCCACGGTCCTGCTTGGCAATCTCTATTCGTATGGCGTCCTCGCACTCTGGACCGCCCTCCTCCTCGACGGGCTGCACATCCTCGGTGCGCGCCGTCGCGCCGCCTGACGGCGAACGAGATGCGGCGGCCGGCGGCAAGCACGATCTTTCTTCATGTCCTATAGTTGCGTGTTCCGCGGCATCGTCGCCCGGTGTACATCGCTCTTCAAACTCCCCAAGATCGCCATGAACAGCCTTGTCGGAAACCCGCAGACCACGCTCCCACTCAAGGCAACCTCGTCCGCGAAGCGGGCCGGCTGGAGACAGGGGCTTCTGCCGGTCCTGGCTGCGATCCTGGTGCTGTGGTACACCTTTGTCTTCCTTTGTTCGTGGGTGTTGCTTCCCGCCAATGACTTCGGCCGGATGTACGGCAGCGCCGCCCTGTTCGTGCAAGGCGAGGACATGTATGCCTGGACGCTCGCCGCGCCGGCGCGTCTGGAGAAAGATTACTCCGTTGACCTGTACAACATGAACCCGCCTCACTTCCATTTGCTCTTGCTGCCTTTGACGCTGCTGCACAATCCGGATCACGCCTTCATCCTGTGGTGGATCGTGAGCGGGCTGTGCCTATTCCACTGTCTGAAATGGACGCTGGCGGAAACGGGGATGGAGATGACTCCACGGCGGCGTCAGCTGGCGGTGGTGATGCTGCTGGGATTCAGCGGAACCTCGGCCATGATCTACACCGGGCAACTCTCGTTTGTTCTGCTGGTGCCGGTGACGCTGATGTGGTTGGCGGCGCGGCGCGGCCGCTGGGGCTGGGCGGGAGCGCTGCTCGGCTTGACCCTGAGCGTCAAGCCGTTTCTCGGCGTGCTGCTGGCCTACTTGTGCTGGCGGCGGCGCTGGCGCGCGGCCGCGGCGTGCCTGGCCGTCGCCGCCCTGTGCTTCGCCGCCGGTCTGCTGATATTCGGCTGGGACAATCACGTTTCCTGGTATCGCCGCCTCACCGCCTCCGAGAGCTGGGCCTGGCTGCCCATGAACGCTTCCCTGATGGGGATGCTGACGCGCACCTTCACGGTGTCCGTTTGGTACGTGCCGTTGGCCGTCCTGCCTTCCGCCGTCGTATGGCTGCTCTGGGTCGGCGTCGGCGGAGCGCTGGGACTGCTGACGTTGTCGGCGACGAGTCGCGGCGAGTCGCCGGCCGATGTGGACCGGGATCTGTCGTTGCTGTTGGCGGCATCGGTGCTTTTCTGTCCGCTGGGGTGGGTTTACTACCTCTGGCTGGCCCTGCCGCCGATGACGGCGCTGCTGGCGCGCGGTTGGCCCCTCCGCGCGTCCACCGGCATCGATGTCTTGCCTCGCGCCAGCCGCTCCCGCTGGGTGCTGGCCGTCATGCTGATCGCCTTCTTCTGGCCGCCCACGCTGACGCGGTTCTTCCAGCCGGACGCCATCGGCCCGCGACGCCCGCCGAGTTGGCCGCCCATCGGCGCGGGCCTGCCGATTCCACCGCAGAGCCTCGCGACGGCCACCATCGGCAACGTCTATTTTTGGGGTCTGCTGGCGCTGTGGGCCAGTCTGATCGCTTCCGGTTTCGCGTGGAAACGAAGCCGTCGCGCCGCTTCCTTCGCCCTCGCTCCCCTGGACCCGGAGGACTACCGCGTCAGCGTGGTGATGCCCGTCTACTCCGAAACGGACACGGTGCGGGAAATCGCCGAGTGGCTGATTCGCGAACTCGGTCCGCGCTTGCAGGAAATCCTTCTTGTGCAGTCGCCGCGTTCCTCCCTGCAATCGCGCCTCGTCTGTCACGGGCTGACCGATGACTTTCCGCAGGTGCGCTTGCACGTTCAGCAGAACAATCCCGGCCTGGGCCGGGCCGTGCGCGAAGGCTTCGCCCTGGCGACGGGCAACCTGGTGCTGACGATCGACTCCGACGGCGAGATGGAGATTGAAACCGTGCCGCGTATGCTCGCCGAGATGGCGCGAGGCGGTCATGCTCTGGTGGTCGCGTCGCGCTGGCTGCCCGGCGGCGGCTTCCGCGGCTACAGCCGGCTGAAGTATTATCTCAACTGGTGCTTCCAGCAGCTGTTTCGCTGGCTGTTCTGGACGCCGCTGCACGATCTGACCTACGGTTTCAAGCTGATCCGCGCCGATCTGGTGCGCGGCATCGACTGGCAAGGCACGCTGCACGAGATCGCCTGCGAGACGACGCTCAAGGTCGTGCGGCTGGGCGTGTCCGTGGCGGAGGTTCCCAGCAAGTGGACGGCCCGCACGCAGGGCGCGAGCAAAAATACGTTTTGGCGCAACTTCCGCTACGTGGGCACCGCCGCGATGATTCTCCTTCGCGGCGTGCCGTTCGCGCTCCGCGAATCTCCCGCCCGCCACGAGGCGGCTTCGCCGCGGCCGGCCCCGCGCGAGCAAACGCCGATCCGCTGCGGCACGTCCTGAGGCGAGCGATTTGCTTACCCACAACCTGCGAACTATGGTTCGGGGAGAGGCGGACATTCTCCCTGTTCCCCAACTGCTAATTAAGGAGTCCTGGCCATCGACAGGGTACTTCTGACGGGCGGGGCCGGATACATTGGTTCTCTGCTCGCGCCCATGCTTCTGGAGCAAGGCTACCAGGTCACCATCCTGGATAATTTTCTGTACGGCGCTCAGTCCGTGCTGGGCTTTTGCCGTCATGCCAACCTGGCCCTGGTCAAGGGCGACATCCGCGATGAGACGGCGATTCGCCGGATCGTTCCCCGCCACGATTGGATCCTGCATCTGGCCGCCATCGTCGGCTACCCGGCCTGCGCCGCCGATCCCTTCCGCGCCACCACCACCAACGAGGAAGGCACGCGCAACATCCTCCAGGCCATGAGCAAGAGCCAACGCCTCATCTTCGCTTCCACCGGCTCGACCTACGGCAAAGTGATCGGCGTCGCCACCGAGGAGACGCCCATCGAGCCGCTGACTCTGTATGGGCGGACCAAGCGGAACTGCGAGATGCTCATCCGCGACGCCGGCGTCGATCATGTCTCGCTGCGCTTCGCCACCGTGTTCGGCAGCTCGCCGCGGCTGCGCCTCGATCTGCTCATCAACGACTTCGTTTATCAGGCCATCCACAACAAGCAGATCGTCCTGTTCGAGGGGCACTTCCGCCGCACCTTCCTGCACAGCAGCGACGCCGCCGCCGTCTATCCGTTCGCCATGAAACACTTCGAGCGCATGAACCGCCAAGTGTTCAACGTCGGTGACGAGTCGATGAACTACACCAAGAAGCAGGTGGCCCAGCTGATCGGCAAACACTTGCGCTACTATCTGCACGAGGCCGACGTCGGCACCGACCCCGACCAGCGCGATTACGAGGTCGATTACAGCAAGCTGCGCTCGGTCGGCTTCCGCGCCCAGGTTTCCCTCGAAGAGGGGGTCCAGGAGCTGATCAAAGCGCTCTCGGTCCTCGTGATCCAGCACCCGCTGCGCAACGCTTGATTCAACGGAGGATGCTCGCTATGTCGGGTATCGTTTTGCTCACCGGCGGCAGCGGCTTTCTGGGCCGGCGCATCGCCGAATCGCTGCGGGCGCGCGGCCACGAGGTCATCGCTCCCGGCCGGCCCAAGTTCGACCTTTTGGACCGCGCCTCGGTCGATCGCGCCCTCGACACCATCCGCCCGGACATCGTCGTTCACTCGGCGGCCTACTACGGCGGCCTGGGCATCTGCGTGGCCGAGCCGCACGAGGTCTTTTACCGCAATACCGTCATGTCGGCCAACCTCCTCGACGCGGCGGCGCGCGGCGGCGTCAAACGCTTCCTCGGCGTCGGTTCGGCCTGCGCCTACGCCGGCGACGTGGCCGGCGACATGAGCGAGGACCAGCTATGGGCCGGCCCGCTGCATGCGTCGGTCGAGTCGTACGGCTTCACCAAGAAGGTGCAGCAGGTCGGCATGAACGCCTACCGCAAGAAGTTCGGCATGGTCGGCCAATTCCCGCTCATCACCAATCTCTACGGCGAGCACGATGTGTTCGGCGAGTATCGCTCGCACGTCGCCGCCGCGCTCATCAAGAAATTCGCCGACGCCGTGCAGTCGGGAGCGCGTCAGGTCCAATGCTGGGGCAGCGGCCGGCCCGTCCGCGAGTTCATTTATGTCGGCGACGCGGCCGACGGCATCGCTCGCCTGCTGGAGAGCGGCTACACCGAGCCGCTCAACATCGGCACCGGCATCGGCACCTCGATCGCGGAGTTGGCCGAGCTGGTGGCTCGTTTCACCGGTTTCCGCGGCGAGGTTATCTGGGACGCCGGCAAACCCGACGGCGTCGGCCGCAAAGTGCTCGACGTATCGCGCATGAAGCGCGTCTTGAACTGGGAACCGCCCACCTCGCTGGCGGAGGGATTGGAGAAGACCATCCAGTGGTATCTGGCCAACAAGACCACTGCCGACGCGCGACCTTAACAAAAAGAACTAACCACAGAGTCACAGAGAACACAGAGAAAGACACAGAGAAGAAAAGCCCAGAGAAAAAGCCAAAGAGACATAAAAACTTGCTCCTCTTTCTATTCTTGTTTTTTCGTTTCTGTGCCTTTTCTCTGTGTTCTCTGTGACTCTGTGGTTAGCTCTCTGACCACAACGGAGCCGCATGACTACTCCCCACATGACGCTGGTCATCACGACCATCAACGTCCCGACGCTGCTGGAAGACTACGCTGCCAACTTCGCGAAATACGGTCATCTGGAACACACCAGCGCCATCGTCGTCGGCGACAAGAAAACGCCGCACGACTCCGTGCGCAAACTGGCCTCCGACCTTCGCGGCCGCGGCTTCGACTGCCTCTATCTGGACCTCGCGGACCAGGAGCAATATCTGGAGCGCTTCCCGCGCCTGAAACCGCTGATCCCGTACAACTCCGACAATCGCCGCAACATCGGCTACCTGATGGCCGTCGAAAAGGGCGCCGATATTCTCGTCGCCGTCGATGACGACAACTTCGTCATGGCCGACGATTGGTACGCCGGCCACGCCCACGTCGGCGCCGCGCAGCGCCTGGAAACGGTGTCCTGCGCCAACGGCTGGTTCAATCCCTGCGCGCTGATGGAGTACGAGCCGCGTTGCACCGTCTACGCGCGCGGCTACCCCTACACCAAGCGCTGGCAGCCGAACAAGGAAACCTACGAGCAAACGGTCGGCCGCGTCGTCCTCAACGGAGGCCTGTGGCTGAACGATCCCGACGTGGATTCGCTGACGCGCTTGAGTGTGCCGGCGCGCGGCGTGTTTGTTCGCAAGCAGTGCCTCATGCTCGCTCCCGGCACCTGGGCGCCGATCAACACGCAGAACACGGCGTTTCATCGCGATGTGGTGCCGGCGTTCTATTTCGTGCCGGTCGGCGAGCCGATCAGCGGTCTGCCGGTCGAGCGCTACGGCGACATCTGGGCCGGCTTCTTCGCCAAGAAAATCATCGATCATCTGAACGACCGCGTCACCTTCGGCGCTCCCGCCTGCGATCATCGCCGCAACGCGCACAAGCTGCTGCACGATCTGGAGCTGGAATTCTGGTCCGTCGTGCTGACCGACCCGCTGGCCGACATGCTGCGCGAGTGGCGACTGACCGGCGGCACGTACCTCGATTGCTACGCAGAGTTGGCTGATCATCTGGAGCGCGCGGACTGGCCGCACAAGAAGATGGCGGGCGAGATGAAGGCGTTCTTCGGCCGCATGGCGAACGGCATGCGGGCCTGGGTCGAGGCGTGCGGACAGATTGGTTATTGAGAGGATGCGATAAATACGCTAGCCCGCAGCGCCAGCAAGGACAACCCTTGCTAGCGCTAGCGTCCAGTGGGCGGCGTCACTTCTTCTTGTAGTCCCAGATAATCTCGGGCGCTCTCAGCGTGCCGCGCCACGCCTGCGGAGGAGGCTTCAAATGGTTCTCCGTCGGTTGGTAAACGTACTCAAATGAAATGGTGTGGCGTCCCTCGCGCTCGAACTTGTAGTAGCCGTCCAACCAAACGTCCTCAGAATAGGTCGCCCCCGGCTTGATCTCCACCAGGTAGTCTTGTGGCCATCGAGTATTCGCCCACAAACCGGAGTGGCCACAGCGCGGCCCGAACTCCACGGGCTGACCGTCAGGGTCGCGTATTGTGAAGCGGTAATACGGCCATTGCCAGCAGTTCACGGAGCCGTCGAGAGGCTTCAGGATGTAAACGGAGTCCGGCCCAGCATTGTGGAATACGACGGTACTGCCGCCTTTGGCGAGCGAAACGCTTAGAGCGTTCGGAAAAAATGAGCCAACGGCACGCTAGCTGCTTCCTTCTCCTTTGGAGGCTCTTATCTCCAGTCGAGAAAGGAGTAGCCATGAAACCCCTGGTTACCGATGCCTTGTGGCAGCACCTCGAAACCTTGCTACCGCCACCGCCGCCACGCC
>DATBGU010000295.1:0-10402 GCA_036557825.1 Gemmataceae bacterium | reverse complement strand
GTTTCCACCGGCCTGCCGCTGTACCGCTACATCGGCGGCAGCAACGCGCGCTATCTGCCGGTGCCGATGATGAACGTCCTCAACGGCGGCAAGCACGCCGACAACAACGTCGATTTCCAGGAATTCATGATTATGCCGCTGGGCGCGCCGACCTTCCACGACGCCCTGCGCATGGGCGCCGAGGTCTTCCACCACCTCAAAAACGTCCTGCACGACCGGCATCTGAGCACGGCCGTCGGCGACGAGGGCGGCTTCGCCCCCAACGTCAAGAGCAGCGACGAGGCGCTCGAACTGCTCGCCAAGGCCGTCGAACAGGCCGGCTACAAGCTGGGCGATCACGTCGTCTTCGCGCTGGACCCCGCGACCACGGAGTTGTACGACGAGGCCAAGAAGAAGGGCAAGTCCGGCTACTGCTTCTTCAAAAGCCAGCCCGACCGCATCGCGACGTCCGAAGAGATGATCGACCTTTGGGACAAGCTGTGTCAGAAATGGCCGATCCGTTCCATCGAGGACGGTCTCGCCGAGGACGACTGGGACGGCTGGCAGAAACTGACGCGCAAGCTCGGCGCCAAGGTGCAACTGGTCGGCGACGATCTGTTCGTGACGAACACTAAACGCTTGCAGGAGGGCATCACGAAGGGGGCTGGCAACAGCATCCTCATCAAGGTGAACCAGATCGGCACCCTCACCGAGACGCTCAACGCCATCGAGTTGGCCCGCCGCAATGAGTTCACGACCATCATCAGCCATCGCAGCGGCGAAACGGAGGACACGACCATCGCCGACATCGCGGTGGCCACCAACGCCGGCCAGATCAAGACCGGCTCCGCCAGCCGCACCGATCGCATCGCCAAGTACAATCAGCTGCTGCGCATTGAGGAAGATCTGGGGGACGCCGCCCGCTACGCTTCTGAGTTGTGGCCAGCCTCGCGCCGCTGAACGCACGTCGTTTCGCCGGATCGGACTTGCTTGCAATCGCCCTTCCACGGCCCTAGAATGCAAAAGGTTTGATGGGTGAGCAAACTTCTCTCAAACGGGTATTCGACTCCTGCCGCCATCTCTCCGGCCGATGTTTGGAGCAAGCCTCATGGACAACCGACCCTGGTTCTGGCTGCTCCTGCTAACTTCCTTCTCGGCCCTTTCAACACCCTTTGCCATAGCCCAACCCGGCAGGTTTCAGCGCACGGAAGGCTCAACGATTTTCGGATTGTCCAACCAATCGCACCACGAGTTGCCGGGAGGACCGGACGGCAATAACGCCGAAGAGATGATGGCGCAGCGACTCCGCGAGTTGCAGCAACTCCACCAACTGCAAGATCAGGTGCAGGATCTCCTCAAGGATCCGAACTTCGTCAACAACATCAAAGGTCAATTCGACGAAGAGCAATTGCGACAACTGCGGGAGAAAATCCTCAAGGGCGACGGCCTGCAAAGGGATCCGACCTGGAACAAGCTGTTCGAGCGGGCGGTCAGCGGTGGCAAATTGGACCAACCGCAGATCGAGATGCTTCGCCGCTGGGCCGAGCGCTCCGCCGGCAAGCAATCACCGCGGTCTGTCGATGCCTCCTTGATGGACGGCCGGAACCTGGTGAACCCGTCTACCTCCTCTGGATCTGTTCCCTCCGAGGGCCAGTCCGCATCGACGGGGCAGTCCGAGGAAAAATCATTGTGGGACCGGATGCAGGATTCGAGTGAGAAATGGCTCTCGGAGCATATGGAGGGGATGAGCGACGACATCGTCCAGGCGTTGACCGAAATGGGCGCCGCCGAGGAGGGCGCTCCCCTCGCGGAGTTGCTTCGCAACATGAAGAAACAATCCGACCTCTCCGCCGACGATCTCGCCGAATCGGCGACCGGCTTGGCGCACTATTTGCCGAAGGTGGGCGACTTCCTGAATGAACGGGGCGGTACCTGGAACGAGATGCGTTCGCTCTTTCGCGAGATGTCCGCACCCTCGCTGCCCGGACTCGCCGGCGGTCCTTCCGCATCGACTTCGCCCTCGGCGTCTCCGGCGGACGGAGGAGACTGGGGAACCGCGAGCCTGGCGCTGCTGACCGTGGGCGTGTTCCTGTTGCTGGTGTGGAAGACGGGCGGATGGTCGCGATCGAAGACGGCCGGCGGCGAAGCCGACAACTGGCGACTCGGTTCCTGGCCGGTGGCGCCCAACGCCGTCGCGACGCGCCAGGACTTGATCCGCGCCTTCGAGTATCTCGCCCTGTTGTGCCTCGGCCGGCAGGCCGGCGCCTGCAACCACCGCGAACTGGCGGGCCGCCTCGCCGAGCAGGACGCGGGCAATCCCGCTCGCCGACAAGCTGCCGAGATGCTCTCCTGGTTGTACGAACAGGCCCGCTACGCTCCCGTCGGCGATGCACTGTCGCAGGAGGAGTTGAGCGACGCTCGGCACGCTCTCTGTTACCTGGCGGGAGTGACAGCCGCATGACACTTCACCAATGCGGAATGCGGAATGCGGAATGCAGAATGAAAACGTCTATCTGTCATTGCGGATTTCGCATTCTGCATTCCATGTTGGCATTGTTCGTCCTGGCTTCACCTGGCGTTGCCCAGCGGCCGCAGGCGCCGGGTGGGTTGAAGCGGATCGACCTCCCCCTCGACACGGCGCTGCCGTACGGCCAACGGACGGACGCTTTTCGCCGGCTCCTGTTTGAGTTTCGTTTCACGCCGATAGAAAGCGCCGCCGAGTTGCTCACCGAGCCGGACAAGTCGATCCTCCTCGTGCTCGGCGATACCGATTGTTTGTCGAACGATCATTTCCCCGAAGGGTTACTGCCGTTCGTGCAGCACGGCGGCGCGGTGTTGATCGCCACGGATAGGACGGTTGACAATCCACAAGCGCGCGACAACGTGGCCAAACTGGCCGGCGTTCGGGTGACGGGAGAAAAACTCTGGTTTCCCGGCGGAAACCAACTCTATGAGGACCAGCCGTATTGCCCTTTCGTGCAGCCGATCTCGGCCTCAATCCCACTGGGTGGTTCCTCGAACGTCCTCGGCGCGCTGGCGGCCGTGGTGGGCGCGGGAAGTCGTCCGGAACTGTTCCGCAATCCTTATCCCAATCAAGACGATCTCCGCGTCGCCACCAACGCCCCTTCCCGCTTGCAAGAAAGCTGGTGGGGATTGCCGGGGGGTATCCATCGACTTGGGCAACTTCCGCCCGGCTCCGTGGAGGAGATTCATTTCATCGGTCCTGCGGAGGAACAGAAACCTCCGGTCGCACCGCTTTTCGCCGTGGGTGGTACGGTTGGTGAGGGGCGCGTCCTGGTGTTGGCGGACCACAGCATTTTCATCAATCGCATGATCCTGATGCCCAACAACGGTAACATGGAATTCACCGCCAACTGTTTGCACTGGCTGCGCGGCGGCGCCTCAAATCCCCTGGAAGCCGTCAGCGCCGCAAGAGATCCGCAGGCCATGCAGCGGCTCGTGGGTCAGCGCCACCGCGTACTGTTCTACGACGACGGAATCCCTCGGAACGACTTCAAGGTTCCCCTACGGACGGTGCCCATCAAGCCGACCCTCGACATGGGTCCGGCCCTCGTCGCCGCCGTCGATCAGACGCTGGCGAAGATGGAGGAAAGCGATACGTTCAACCGCGAATTGCTGGACCGTATCGACGACCTTCCCAGCGGACTACCGGGCGTCGTGCGCAATATCGTCTATCTGTTCACTCTGCTGGGGGTTTTGCTTCTGGGTTACTCCTACTTCTGGCGCGGCCGTTATCGGCAGGAGTCGGCGGTTCCGTTGCTGGCCCATGTGGTGAGTCAGCACGAGCCGAGAACGTCGGGGCTGGAACTGCGACGCCGGGCCATGTTGCGTTCGGGCAACGTCTGGGAATTGGCCCATCAACTGGCCCGTCAGTATTTCGCGTCGGCCGGCATCCCGCTGACCGGCCCTTCCGCCCCGCGCGTCTCCGCGCAGGGAGGTTGGTGGCAGCGTTGGCGCGTCCGTCGGCGTGTGGCCCGACTGTGGCGGTTGGCCCGCGGAGATGCACCGACGCGCATCTCCCCCGGCGCTCTCAAGCTTTGGTTACGCGACCTGGAAGAACTGAAAACCGCCCTGGCGAGTGGGACGATCAAATTGATGGGCGAACGGCCGGCGTAAGCCGGCTGGTAGAGACCAAAAACCAGCTGGCTTACGCCGGCCGTTCGCCATTTGAGGTGTGCATGGCCGGCGACCACACGTTGAACAGCACGGCGGACGCCGCGGCGCTGCGGGAATTGGCGCCGCGAATGCGCGAGTTGCGCGATCGCGTCGTCGACGAGATCGGCAAGATCGTCGTCGGTATGTCGCACGTCACGCATCAGTTCCTCATCGCGCTCTTGGCCGGCGGACACGTCTTGCTCGAAGGCGTGCCCGGCGTCGCCAAGACAACCTTGTCGAAGACGTTCGCGCGCGTCCTCGGCACGCAGTATCAACGCTTGCAATTCACGCCCGATTTGCTGCCTTCCGACGTGACCGGCACCTACGTCTTCGACCGCAAACAGAACGAGTTCGTGCTGCGCAAGGGGCCGCTCTTTTGTCAGGTGCTGCTGGCCGACGAGGTCAACCGCTCCCCGGCCAAGACGCAATCCGCGCTGCTGGAGGCGATGCAGGAGAACCAAGTCACCATCGAGGGGACGACGCTGCCGTTGCCGCAGCCGTTCATGGTGCTGGCGACGCAGAACCCAATCGAGCAGGAAGGCGTCTACCGCCTGCCGGAAGCGCAGCTCGACCGCTTCCTGCTCCGCGTCGATATGGGCTATCCCGAACGCTTCGACGAGATGTCCATGCTGCGGCTGCACAGTCACCCCGTCGCGCCGACGGATCAGCTTTTCACGGCCGAGCAGATCCTCGATATTCAATGGCAAGTGGCGAACGTGCATGGCGAGGACACGCTGCTGGAGTACATCGTCGATCTGGCCGACGCCAGCCGCAATCATCCGGATCTGGCGCTGGGCGCCAGCCCGCGCGCCTCGCTGTACCTGCTGCGCTGCGCCCGCGCCCGCGCCTTGCTGGACGGACGGCATTACTTCACGCACGAGGACGTGCAGGCCATCGCCCCCGGTGTGTTGGGACATCGCCTGATCGTCCGGCCCGAAGCAGAGGTCGAGGGCAAGCACGCCTTGGACGTAGTGAGGGAACTGCTCGAAACCGTGCCCGTTCTGGAGACGGGACCACGGAAGGTGCGGAGATGAGCGATCGCACAGGCCGGAGCGCGGGCGTCTCGCCCGCCTTCGGAACGAGAACAAAGCGGGCGGGACGCCCGCGCTCCGGTTGGGAGAGGACGCCATGCTGACCGCGCGTGCCTGGTGGTTCCTGTTGAGCGTGTTCCTCGTCCTGAGCGCGGGACTGCTGCGGCAATCGTTGCCTCTGACGCTGATGGGCCTGGCGCTGTTGCTGTGGTTCGGCTACCAGTGGTTGCTGTTCCTCATCCGTCTGCCGGGTCTGCGGGCGCTGCAAGTCGAGCGCGAATTGTGGGACCAGAAAGCGCCGGTCGCAACGCTGTGGGCCGGACAGGAGTTCGAGGTCCGCGTTCGTCTGAGCACGCCCGATTGGCTGCCGTCGTCCCATCTCGCCGCGGCCGACCATGTGCCCTATGCCGTCGAACAGGTGAATGGTTCCTCCATCGTACAAGGCACGATCGATGCGCGCGAAGCCCTGGAGTGCTCCTACCGTATCCGCTGTGGTCCGGCCGGACTTGCCCGGTTCGAGGGCCTGCGCGTGCAGGCCGCCGACTGGCAGGGGTTCTTCTACGCCGTCCATTTCATCCATGCCGTGGTGACGCTGCCCATCCTGCCCGTGCTGACGCGGCGCGTCGGACAGCCGGCCTCGAAGAAACGTCACAATCTGCTGATGCCGCCGGGCATTCACCGCCTGCGCCGGCCCGGCTCAGGCAGCGAGTTGCTCGACCTGCGCGACTACCTGCCGGGCGACCCGCCCAAAACGATCGCCTGGAAGGTGTCGGCGCGGCGCGATCGGCTGATAACCAAGGAGTTCGAGAGCGAGGTGCCGGTCCGCTGCACGCTGTTCGTGGATGCGTCGAACTCGGTGCGCGTGCCGGCCCTGTCCGGTGTCGGCGCCCGGCAGGTCAGCTACGGCAAGGCGCTCGACCGCCTCGTCGATCTGGCCGCCGGCGTTCTGCAAGCCAGCGCCGGCAGCCGCGACCTGGCGGGCCTGTGTCTGTTCGACGAGCAGGGCGTCACGCTCATCCCGCCCGATCGCGGCCCCGCCCATCAGACGCGGTGTCTGCGTGTGCTGGCCGAGTCCGCCACTCGAACGCCGATCCTGGAACGCGTCAATCCCGACCATCTGCTGCCGCTGGCGTACAGTTTCGCCCAGGAAGTCTACCCCGAACGGCTGCGGCCAGCCGTCAACTCGGTGCCGTTATGGATGCGGTGGCTCGAAGGCTTCTCCGGCTACTCGCGCCGTCTGCCCCTTGGTCCGATCGACCTGATTCTTCGCTGGAAGACATTTTTGGGGGTGCGGACTTCACTGGAACTACTGCACCGGAACAAGAACACACTGCGAACTCTGTGCTGGTGGTTCTCGCTCTGGGCGCTGGTGCTGCCGCTGCTGGTGGTTGCCGCCAAGATGTCCTTCAAAGTGCCGATTTCAGACCGATTCCTGATGGGCACGCTGGTCTTTTGCCTCGTTGCTCCTCTGTTGTTGTGGGGAGGGACCGCCCTCGCGTTCTGGTTGGATGCCCTGACCGGGTGGCGCAAGCGGCGCCGCGACCGCTGGCGCAAACAATTGGCCGCCATCGTGTCGGTCCACTACGGACTCGCGCCAGGTGGACTGGGAACGCTGCTGGAAGACGATGACGCCTTTTCGCTGCTGTTGCAGCGCTTCCTTAGCGAGCATCAGGTGCCGTACACGCTGCCGCTTTACTCGGAGGACGGTCGCTATTTGTTCGCCGCTCCCGCGAAGGTGCCGGTGCTGGCCGACGCCCTGTTGCGAGCCGTGGGCAGGGGGCGCGATAATGAACTGTTCGTCCTGCTCGCGGATCTGGTGGAACTGGATGACTGCCTCGATCCGCTGTTGCGCGCGGTGCGTGTGGCGCTGGGGCGTCATCATCAGGTGGTGCTGATATGTCCCTGGCCACCGGGCCTGGCCCTGCCGCACGACAATCCGGCGCGGGAAGCGGCGGCGTCCCTGGCGGTCCACGGCCACCATCCGCGAGCGGCAAGCCGCAGTCCGCAAGCCGTCCTCTGGAACCAGGTGACGACCCAGCGCTTTCACCTAGCCTATCAGCGTCTCCGCCGCACCTTCACGCGGATGGGCGTGTCCGTGTTGTGCGCCGCCGGCGATGAGCCGGTGCCGTTGATCCTCAGCAGACTGGAGCGCCTGCGTACCGTGGGGAGGGCGCACTCATGACGTCTCGAACCGATCGCGGATTGCCGTCCCATCCGCCATCGAAGCATCCGGCCGTGCGCCACTACACGCTGTTCTGTCTGGCGGCGTTGTTCCTGCAAGTGGTGTGCCTGGCGGATCGCGGTCTGGACTGGTGGTGCCTGCTGCCGGCGCTGATCGGCGGCGTGGCGCTGCTGGCCCACTGGAGCATGGGGCCGCCGCTTCTGCTGTTGTCGTTGACCGGCCTGATGCTGACGCAGACGCGCTATCGGTGGTCGTATCCCAACTGGGCGCGCGATCCCACGCCGACGATGATGGACCTTATCCTGTGCGCCGCCGTGCTCGCCTACGTCATGGGCCACTATCGGTTGCTGTCGCTGACGCGCCACATCTTTCCGCCGGACGCGCGGCGTTTGTCCGGCGACGGTTTCGCCGACCCGGCTCGCCGTCGTTCCGCCGACCTGGTCAGCGGCTGGGAGATGGCACTGTTGGTGCTGGCCCTGCCGTTATGGACGGTCCTGTCCGTGGTCGCGTGGGGTTGGTTGATCGAGGACATGGGTCCGCTGGGCATGACGAGAGAAGTCTGGCGGATGATTCGGATCGTCTGGGCCGGCCTGACGATTGTGGCAGTGACAGGAGTGGTGGCAGGATATCTGCGGCGGACGTTGGCGACGCCGGAGGAGAGCTTATTGTACTTACAGGATCAACTTTGGCGTCAGACGCGGCGCGAGCAGAGCAGTCTCAATCGCTGGCTGACGTGGGCGCGGTTGCGCGCGCAGCGAAGGAGGGAGAGATCATGAGGTTTTGGTGGCGGGAGTTGTCCGGCTGGCTGCTGATCGGCGTGGGGCTGCTGTTCTTCCTTCTCGTCTACGAGTTGTGCATGAAGCATTACGTCGTCGAGGCGTGGCCGATGGCGATCGTCGGCATCGTGGTCTTCTGGGGCGGCGTCCATCTGCTCAAGGTCGCCATCGCGGCGCGCATCTGCCAGCAAGCCCAGGATCGGCTCTACCTCACCGACACGCCCGACTCCAAAAGACACCGATAAACCGCCAAGACGTCAAGTTGGCGGTTTATCCTTTCCAGCCGTAAAACATCAGCGCGAAGCCGACCCACTGCGTCAGCGCGACCAGGGCGCCGAGCAGAAAGGAAGCCTTGGCGCGGTTTCGCGCCGAGGCATCGTCGCCGGCGCCGCGCATCGCCAGCCAACCCAGCACGACGGCGGCCGGACCAAGCACCAGACCCAATCCCGGCACCAGCGCCCACAGCGCGACGCGATACGCTCGCCACGCCGCCGGATTATTGCTCTCCTCGGCCACGGCCGCATCGCCGCCGTTGGAGTTGCGCCGCCGCGAGCCGGAACGACGGCCCGGCGGCGCGGCCGAGTCGGTTTGCAACGAGCGACCGCAATTCGAGCAGGCGAGAGCTTCGGCGGCGTTTTCGGTCTGACAGGCCGGACAATTCATAAAGTACGAAGTACAAAGGACGAAGTACGAAAGCAGATGAAAATAAGGCGCGGATCGTCTGCCGTCAGGATGTTGTACGGGCTTCTCGATCCTTCGTCTTCTTTTGGTCCTTTGTACTTCGTACTTGGTACTTATGGTCATGCGCTACCGTCCGACCTTCGAGGAATTCGTCGAACTGACCCGTTCGTCCGCCGGCCCGGTCGGGCTGGTGCCGGTCTATCGCCAACTCATCGGCGATACCCTGACTCCGGTCAGCGCCTTTTGCAAAATCCAAGAGGGCGACTGGTCGTTCCTCTTCGAGAGCGTCATCGGCGGCGAACGCCTCGGCCGCTACAGCTTCGTCGGCTCCGGCCCGTTTCTGCGTTTCCAGGCGCACGGCAACCGCGTGCAGATCCACGCCCCGCCGCCCGGCTCACCCTCCAGACCCGCCACACTTACGGAGTTAGAACATCCCGATCCACTGCATCTGCTGGAAGAACGCCTGTCGGCCTACCGCGCGCCGGCCCTGCCGGGTTTGCCGCGCTTCTGCGGCGGAGCGGTCGGCTACGCCGCCTACGATACCGTCCGCTACGTCGAGCGCCTGCTCAGCCCGCCGCTGGACGATCGCGGCCTGCCCGATCTGTGCTTCGCCTTCTACGATCGCATGGTCATCTTCGACCACATCAACAAGACGGTGGCGGCCGTGGCCCACGCCCACGTCGATCCGTCCGACCTGCGCCGCTGCTACGATGCCGCCTGCGAACGCGTCGATCGCCTCGTCGAGCGCTTGCAGCAGGGCGTCGCCGATCTGCAACTGACCGACATTCAGCCGATTGGCGAGGTCCATTTGCCCTTCCGCTCGAACTTCGAGCGCTCCGCCTTCGAGTCCGCCGTCGAGCGTTGCAAAGAGTACATCTACGCCGGCGATATCTTCCAGGTCGTCCTCAGCCAGCGCCTGCAAACCGAGACGCGAGCACGGCCGTTCGACATTTACCGCACTCTGCGCGTCGTCAATCCGAGTCCGTTCCTGTTTTATCTGAAATCGGGACCGCTGTGCCTGGTCGGTTCGTCGCCGGAGATCATGGTGCGCGTCGAGGGCGACAAGGCGACGATCCGCCCGTTGGCCGGCACGCGCCCGCGCGGCCGAAGCGAGGAAGACGATGAACGCCTCGCCGCCGAGCTGCTAGCCGATCCGAAGGAGCGCGCCGAGCATATCATGCTGGTGGATCTCGGCCGCAACGACATCGGCCGCGTCGCGCGCTACGGCACGGTGCATCTCAGCGACGAGATGACGGTGGAGCGTTACAGCCACGTCATGCACCTGTGCAGCACGGTGACGGGCCGTCTACAAGCGGGCAAGAGCGCCTTTGACGCCCTGCGTTCGTGTCTGCCGGCCGGCACCCTCTCGGGCGCGCCGAAGGTGCGGGCGATGGAGATTATCAACGAATTGGAACCGCACCGTCGCGGTCCTTACGGTGGGGCGGTCGGCTACGTCGATTTCAGCGGCAACATGGATACGTGCATCGCCCTGCGGACGCTGGTGCTGAAGGGGCAAACGGTGTACATGCAATGCGGTGCCGGCATCGTCGCCGACAGCGTGCCCGCTAATGAGTACG
>DATBGU010000294.1:0-41141 GCA_036557825.1 Gemmataceae bacterium | reverse complement strand
GGTTGGGTCCGCTGCCGGCCTGGGTGAGACGTCTGCATCGGGTTCGCACCTGGGTGTGGGCCAAACTCTTGATCAACGGTGTCCGGATCGTGAAAAAACAAGGACTTACGCCACAAATGCAAAAGGTTCGCCAGCGACGGGCGAAGATCCGTCGCTGGCGCTTCGGGCTTATCGTCTCCCGCATTCCCGGTTTATCCAGTCTGCCTTCCCTGCGCCACCGGCGCATGAGGATGGGTCTTCGCTTGCATGAGCGTGTCGATGACGTTAGGATAAATTAACCGGATTGAGCCTGCCGTGACGAACGCCAACGAATGCCAACTCGGTGGAGCGAGCGGAACAGGGGAGAAGCCTGTGGAAAAGTCCAGCGTCTATGCCGACAGCGAACAAGAGGCCTTACGCTTCAAGTGGATTGAGAGCCAGAAAGCGGGGTGCGATTTGGGAGAAGCCGCCATCCGCCGCTGGGTCCAGTGTCATTGGTGGGGTTACTTGAGGGCGCGCTGGTTGGAACATCTGCAAGGCAAACGCTTCTGGGTAGAACTCGACCGCGGCGATTTCGGACTGCTGCAAAAAAAGTTTCACGACAACACACTTCTGCTCGATCGCATTCTCGATCGTCTCAAGGCCGGCCAGGAAAACCTCGACATCATCTGCTGGGCCCAAACCTGGGGCATCTCCACCGAACCCGTCCTGCAAATCCTCGAAGCCCTCGACATCAACAGCCGCCGACTCGCCCATCGATTCGATCCGCAAGGCTGATCGCGTCAACCCCGTCATTCGATTCCCAGTTGTTTCGCCCTGTGCGGGTTGATCGCTCGCAGCGCCTGCGCCGCCTCATCGCGTACCGCCGGCACGTTGTCGTGCAGCACGCCCTCGAGGGAGGGCACCGCCTCGCGCGCCTTGGGACCGAGACTGGCGAGCGCGCGGACGATTCCCACGCGCACGGCGGGAACGGGGCTGTGCAGGGCCGGCAGCACGGCCCGCACGACGGGCAAGGTCTGCTCCGGATCGATGCGCATCAGCAGCGTCGCCGCCTGGAGACGAATATCAGCGTTGCCGTCGGTCAACTCGGTGCTCAACCACGGAACGATGCTCTTCGCTTGTTCCGGAGCGTACTTGACGAGCCCTTCCGCCGCCCGAAAGCGCACATCCAGAACATACGGTTTGCTCACCATATCGAGCAGCATCGGCACCGACTCCTTGATGTTCGCCTTGTCGATGAGGATCAGCGAGTCGATGGCGCCGAGGCGCGCCAGCGCGTGAGGGTCGTACATCGTTTCGCGCAGGGCCGGCCCCGCCTCCGTGTACTGCGGGTCGATGCGTCCTAGCGACAAGGCGGCGGCGTAGCGTACGCCCTCATTGGGATCGAGGAGACATTCGCGCAACGTCGGCAGGGCGTCCTTCGCCTCGCTTCCGATGTGTCCCAGCGCCATCGCGGCGCTGTAGCGAACCTGCGTCTGATACGTTTGCAAGTTGGCGAGCAGAGCGGGCACGGCTTCTCGGGCATCTTCGCCGATCTCTTCCAGGGCATGAGCCGCCCCCGCGCGCACCTCCGTGTCGCTGTCCGCCAGGGCGCGCGATAGCTCCGGGACGGCCTCTTTGGCCGAGCGGCCGAGCGACGCCAGCACGAAGGCGGCGTAGCGGCGAAAGCGCACGTCGGAATCCTGAAGCAGCGGCACGAGGTCCGCGACAACGGCGGGACCGATGCGCTCCAGTACCGCGCCCACCGGGCCGGCGACTTCCTGTCCCGGCTCGCGCAGCAGAGCGAGCATGGCCGGCACCGCCGGTTTCGCCGCCGGCCCCATCTGACGCAGGGCGTCCAACACTGACAGCGCCAGCTCATTCTCCTTGAGTCGATCCGCCAGCGCGGGCACGGCCGATTTCGCCGCCTCGCCCAACTGTCCCAGGGCGCGGATGGCGGCGAACTGGCGTTTGCGGTCCTCGGCTTTTAGTTCCTCGACGAGGACCGGCACGACCTTGTCGATCTGTTTGGGGTCGATGCGCGTCAAGGCGACGGCAGCGTCGACGCCGGCGGCCGGGTCCGACAGTAAGGCCGTCAGGTCGGCCGTCGCCGCGGCCGCCGGCGCGCCGATGCGTCCGAGGGCGCGGGCGTAGGCGTCGGCGTGCGGGCGATCGCGCTTGAGCGCCTCGCGCAGGGCCGATACCGCCTCTTTCGGTCGCGGAAGGATCTCGCCCAGCGCCTCGGCGGCGAGGACGGGCGCATCTTCGTTTTTCTCTTTCAGAGCGTCGATCAGGGCGGGCACGGCCGGGGTGCCGATGCGTCCCAGGGCATGACAGGCGCCTTCGCGGACGACTTGCTCCTTGTTTTTCAGGGCGGCGACGAGGGCCGGCACCGCGGCGCGGGCCTCGGAACCCATGTCTGCCAGGGCCGGAGCGGCGACGGGATTGTCCAGGGCGTCGGCCAGCAGCGGCACGGCGTCACCGGCCCGAGTGGGGTCGATCTGCGTCAGGGCGACGGCCGCAGCCAGGCGGACGGCGGAGGTTTTGACCTTCAAGGCGTCGGTCAGGGCAGGCACCGCCGAGCGGGCCACGGGTCCGATGACTGCCAGCAGTTCGGCGGCACCTTGCCGCACGGCCGGCTCGCCGTCCTTGAGGGCGGCCGTCAGATCGGGCACGGCGACCGGACCCAGCGCCAGCAGCGCGGCGCGGACGCGCTCGGTGTCCTTGGGCGGCTCCTTGAGCAGCGCCACGAGGGCGGGCACGACGTTTTTCGCGGCCGGTCCCATTTGCCACAAGGCGCGGACTGCCGCGTTGGCGATGGCGGCGCGCTTGCTTTGCAGGGCGGTGAGCAGAGTCGGCGTGACGCCGGGAGCGTCGAGGCGAGACAGGGCGAGGCACGCGGCGGCGGCCACCTTCTCGTCGTCGTCCGCGACGGCGGCGACCAGGGCCGGCGCCGCCGCGCGGGCCGGCGGTCCGGTCCAGTTTAGCGCCTCGGCGGCGCGCCGGCGCACGTCCGGCTTTTCGTCCTTCAGCGCGGCGGCCAGGGCCGGAACCACCTCTTCCGGCGGCGTACCGATCAGGCCCAGCGCGACGGCGGCGGCGTCGCGCCGCTCGGCGGAGACGTGACGGTCCTTGAGGATCTCGATCAGCGCCGGCACGGCCGCGGCCGCGCGCGGGCCGATCAGGCCGAGAACGCCTGCCGCTTCCTTGCTCTCCTGTTCCTGTCGCAGCGCCTCGATCAGCGCCGGCACCGCGGCTGGACCCAGGCGCACGAGAGGAATCTCGATGCGCTGCTCGCTGGGTTTGTCTTTCAGCGCGGCGATGAGTCCGGGCGCGGCCGGAGCGCCGATGCGCACCAGCACGGCGGCAGCGCGGCGATGCAAGCGAATGTCGCCCTTCTCGCGCGCCTCCAGCAAGGCCGGCACCGCGTCGACGCCGACGCGGACGAGGACGTCGGCGGCGCGTTCGCCGACGGCGTAATCCGGATCGTCGAGGTCCGTTGTCCACTGAGCGAGGGTCTTGCCTTCGTAGGTCGGCGCGGACGGCCGGTGATAGCGCTTCCAGGCCCAGTAACCCAGACCGAGGAGCACCAGTATCAGCAGACCGTACTGCGCGAGCGCCGGCCATCGCGAGGACTTCATCGGCATTCTCCGAAGAACGGAACTAACCACAGAGTCACAGAGAACACAGAGAAGAAAACACAGAGACAATAATAAAAATTCACAAGATCACCAGAACCTGAACCCAATCCTCTTTCTGTCTCTTTTTGTCTTCTCTGTGTTTTCTTCTCTGTGTTCTCTGTGACTCTGTGGTTCGTTTCTTCTATCCTACCCGCGCACGGCGCCGCCGTTGACGCGGAGGATCTGCCCGGTGAGGAAATCGGCCGCGGGCGACGCCAGCCAGCACGCCGCGGCGGCCACGTCTTGCGGCAGGCCCCAGCGCTCCAGCGGCGTCTCGCGCCGCACACGCTCCTGCCAGCGCTGCGACGCCTCTTCGCCCCACGCCGTGCGTATCCAGCCGGGAGCCAGGCAGTTGACGCGCACCTTTGGAGCCAGGCTTAGCGCCAGGCTGCGGCTGAAGGCCACGATCGCTCCCTTACTCGCCGCGAACAACTCGCCGCTGTCGCCCTCCATGCCTGTCTCGACCTGGTCCCAACCCATGTTGAGGATGACACCGCCCGCTCCCTCGCGCATGCGCCGCCCGGCGTCGCGCGCCAGCAACATCGTCGCCGTCACATCGACCGCCAGTAGTTCGCGCAGCTTGCGCTCGAAGGACCAGTGCGCCGCCTCTCCGGTGAGCGTATCGGCGCCGGCGTTGTTGATCCAGATGTCGAAACCCTGCCAGCACGTCCACGCCTCTTCGACCAATCGCCGGCACGCCTCGGCGTCAGACAGATCCGCCAGCCGTACCTCCGCGCGCACGCCGGCGAGCCGGATCTGGGCGGCCGTCTCCTCGGCGATCTGGCGCGAACGATGACCATGCACGATCACGTCCGCGCCGCCAGCCGCCAACTCCAGGGCGATGGCCCGACCGATGCCGCTGGTAGAACCCGTGACGACGGCCCGGCGCCCCGCCAGCTCGCGCCCCGGCGTCGCCCCATACGGCCGCAGTCCTTGCAGTTCGGCCAGCAGATCGGCGATGGAGCGTTTCAGAACGGGGTGAACGAGTCCCGGCGCGATCTGGGCCAGCGGTTGCAGCACGAACAACCGTTCGTGCAGGCGCGGATGCGGGACGGTCAGATGCTCATCGGTATGGACGAGATCGCCATACAGCAGCAAATCGAGGTCGATGGTTCGCGGCCCGTCGCGCTCGCGGCGCTTGCGCCCCAGCCGCTGCTCGATCGCCAGCAGCGCATCGAGAAGGTCGTGCGCGGACAACTCCGTTCGCACCTCGGCGACAGCGTTGAGGTAATCTCTCTGCCCCGCCGGCCCGCCGACCGGCCGCGTCTCGTACATCGGCGACACCCGCATCACCTCGACGCCTTCGCACTGACGCAAAGCTGTCAGTGCGCGCTCCAGATAATCGGAGCGCTCGCCGAGGTTACTGCCCAGGGCGATGTACGCGGTGGTCATTTCTCATTGAGCCAGTGCTGAATAATGCCGGCGAAATAGGTGCCGCTGACGTTGGAGGGCTGGCCGGGTGCGACGCCGTAGCCGCCGTCCGCGTTGCGGCAGCGCGCGATGAACGCGCGCAAGCGCTCGGCGCCTTCCGGCTGCGCCTTCAGCATGTGGAAGGCGCGCAGGACACGATAGGTCGTCTC
This sequence comes from Gemmataceae bacterium, assembly GCA_036557825.1. Classification (GTDB taxonomy): domain Bacteria; phylum Planctomycetota; class Planctomycetia; order Gemmatales; family Gemmataceae; genus JAJPHU01. The sequence goes on along the minus strand of DATBGU010000294.1, from coordinate 35,923 downwards.
TAGATCGGAACCTTCTGCACCGGGCTTGCCGAAGCCGCCGTCTTTGCGCTGGCCGGCGTTGAGCGCCTTCAGGACGTTATCGGCATGTTCGACCTTGCCGCCCAGGCGCATCACGGCGCAAACGGAGCCGCCGGTGTCGCGGGCCACGCCGTCGCCCTTGCCGTAAGTGCCGTCGGCGTTGCGCATCTTCGCGATCTGTTCCAGCCATGCCTCCGCGCGCGGTGGACGCTTGCCTAACGACTCGAAACTCGCGGCCGTCAAACGGATTTCCTCGAACGCCTTCGAGTTTTCATCGAGGTATTTGATGACGGTGGGGGCATAAGGCTCGGCGGACATCTTCAAATCGACGACGGCCATGATGCCGACGGCGGTGGAGCGGTAGCGCGAGGGGCAATCGGGATGAATGCCGAAGCCGCCGCCCTCCTTGTCGAAGCAGCTTTTGACGAACGCGACGCACGTTTCCCGATCGCGTGCCGCGCCGCCGAAATACTTCAGGGCGCGCAGCGCCGCCGTCGTGGCCGGCAGTTCCGACTTGCCCGTGCGGGCGTCGGGCCGGAAGCCGCCGTCCTCGCTCTGTAATTTCTGGAGATAGGCGACGGTGGCTTTCTTCTGCGCGTCGCTTTGCGCTGGCGCGGGCAGGACGACGGCCAGCAGACACAGACCGGCAGGCAGGACACGTTTCACGGCGAAATTCCTCCGCGGATGAGTGGGGAACCCCTGTGGTTTGTCGTACAGGGAATCGTGGGCCGATGCAAGCGGACAGCCGCCGATTCCACTCGACGCGAGCCGATTGCGGCGGCGGAGAATAGAGGCAGAGGCTTGTATGGCGACTTTGCTTCCCTGAAGCGAATCCCGGCATCGGCGACGCGCTGCGATTTCGCTTGACTGGCGAACGCCGCAGGATTGAATGGTGAGGTGTTCGAGCGCCATTCCGAGTTCCCGGAGAAGCCCCCTCATGGTAGAGACGCGGAGGTGTGGATCGTGAAGGTGAAGCTATTCGTCCAGGACAAGTCTCCATTCCGTCGCTGGGGCCGCTTCCTGGCGGCCCTCGAAGAGGAGGTTAACATCTGGTTGGCCGCCCACCCCGAAATCAAGATCATCCACATTGCCCAATCGTCGAACGGCGGCAGTTTCGATACCAGCAAGGTCTTTCTTTCGGTTTGGTATGAGGAGGGCGCCGAGTCCGCCGCTACCCTGGACCGGGCCGGCAGTACAGCTTTCCGAAGCAGGTAGTCCTCCCGGCCCCAGGCGCGGAGTAGGGAAGCGCCGCTTGACGCCGGCTCGCGGATGCACGACATTAGTTAACATCGTCGTGGTACACGCCGCCGAATTCACGCCTGAACCCGCAATGCGAGAAACCCACCCCATGCTCACCCATTCACGCAACCCTCTGGCACCGGCCGTTTGCAGCCTCCTCGCGGCTGTGTGTTCCGTTTCCTTCCTCCACGCGGCGGAAGAAAAGACCTTCACGCAGATACCGAAGATCGCGCCCTCCCAGGTACGCGGCGAACCGGCGACGCAGCCGAAGGAGACGCCGCGCCCGCGCGGCGATATCTTCACGCAAGGGCCGAAACCCCTGTGGATCTGGGGCGCGGACGACAATCGCCGTTACGATCTCCGCAAGGAGTTCCCCGGCGGCTCGACCGCGGCCCGCATGAAGGCGACCTGCGATAACCGCATGACGCTGGTTCTCAACGGCAAGGAGATCGCTTCCGGCGACAACTGGCAAACGCCGGTCGAGGTCGATGTGCAGAAGTACCTGAAGCCGGGCAACAATGTCCTCGTCGCCAGGGTGACGAACGAGGGCGGGCCGGCCGGCTTCCTTCTGAAACTGGTCCTGACGATGCCCGATGGCAAGAAGCGCTACCTCGTCTCCGACGACAGCTGGCAGGCGAGCGAGAAGAAGGACGACAAGCCCGTCGCCGTCCGCAAAATCGGCAAGCTCGGCGAGGGGCCGTGGGGAGATATGTTCGCGGGCTTCGCGCAAACCGCCGCCTCGAACGTCTTCAACGTCCTGCCCGGCTTCCAGGTCGAGCGGCTTTTCACCGTGCCGCGCGGCACGCTCGGCTCGTGGGTGAGCATCACCTTCGACAACAAAGGCCGTCTCATCGCCAGCGATGAGGGCGGCAAGGGCCTGTGCCGCATCACGCCGCCGCCGATCGGCAGTTCCGACGAGGTCAAGGTCGAGCATCTCGACGTGAAAATCACGGCGGCGCAGGGGCTTCTTTACGCTTTCGATAGCCTGTACGTCTGCGTCAACGGCGGGCCGGGCAGCGGTCTGTACCGTCTGCGCGATACCAAAGGCAACGACCAGTACGACGAGGTCGTGAAACTGCGGCCGTTGGCCGGCGGCGGCGAGCACGGCCCGCACGGCGTGGTCCGGTCGCCGGACGGCAAGTCGATCTTCCTCGTCGCCGGCAACTTCACCGACCTGCCCGCGAAGTTGACCGGCAGCCGCGTTCCCCGCAACTGGAGCGAGGATTTGTTGCTGCCGCGCCAGTGGGACGGCAACGGTTTCGCGCGCGGCCGGCTCGCGCCCGGCGGCTGGATCGCGCGGACCGACGCCGAGGGCAAGAGCTTCGAGGTGTTCAGCATCGGCTACCGCAACGCCTACCGCACGGCCTTCAACGCCGACGGCGAACTGTTCGCCTACGATTCGGACATGGAATGGGACATGGGCATGCCGTGGTATCGGCCGACGCGCACCATGCACGCCGTCAGCGGCAGCGACTTCGGCTGGCGCAGCGGCACCGGCAAATGGCCGGCCTACTACGTCGATAGTCTGCCGCCGTTGCTCAACATCGGACCCGGCTCGCCGGTCGGCATGTCGTTCGGCTACGGCACGAAGTTCCCCGCGAAGTATCAGAAGGCGCTGTACCTGCTCGACTGGACCTTCGGCACCATCTACGCCCTGCACTTGACTCCGGACGGCAGCAGTTACAAGGCGGTCAAGGAGGAGTTCCTGTCGCGCACGCCGCTGCCGTTGACGGACATCGCCATCGGACCCGACGGCGCGTTGTACTTCACCATCGGCGGCCGCGGCACGCAGTCGGAACTGTTCCGCGTGACCTACGTCGGCAAGGAAGCGACCGCTCCGGTCGAAGTCCGCGACCCGCGCAACGCCGATTTGCGCGCCCTGCGCCACAAGATCGAAAAGTATCACGAGCCGGGAAGCGATGCGGCCAAGGCGGTCGAGTTCGTCTATCCGCATCTCGGCCACGGCGATCGTTTCATCCGCCACGCCGCCCGCGTGGCCTTGGAGCATCAGAAACCGGACCTCTGGCAGGACCGCGTGCTGGACGAAAAGGACGCGGAAACGCTCATCACGGGCGCCGTCGCGCTGGCGCGTCAGGGCGGCAAGTCCCTGCAAGGACGCCTGCTCGCCGCGCTCGCTCGCCTCGATTTCGCCAAGCTGACCGAAGTGCAACAGGTCGAATTGTTGCGGGCCTATCAACTGGTCTTCGTCCGCATGGGCGAACCGGACGCGGCGACGGCGGCGGGCCTGGCGAAGACGTTCGACGCCTTCTATCCGTCCGGCAGCGAATCGCTCGATCGTGAGTTGGTTTCGCTGCTCATCTATCTGAAATCGCCGACGGTCCTCGCCAAGACCATCGAGGAGATGCGCAAGCCGTCGAAGAAAACCAACGAGGAGCGCATGGACGAACTGCTCGCCCGCAACCGCGGTTACGGCGGCACCATCGCCAATGTGCTGGCCAACGGGGCCGACCTGCAAAAGCTGCACTACTTGCTCGTGCTGCGCAACGTGCGCGACGGCTGGACGCTGGAGCAGCATAAGTTCTACTTCCAGTGGCTCGCCGACGCGCGCAAGCACAGCGGCGGCGCCAGCTACCAAAACTTCCTCAACAACATCGAGAAGGAGGCGTTCGACAACGCCAGCGAGGCGGACCGACTCGCCATCGAGGCGGCCGGCTTGCGCAAACCATTCCAGTTGAAGGAGCTGCCCAAACCGAAGGGACCGGGACGCGATTGGAAGTTGGCCGAGTTGGTTTCGTTCGCCGAGCCGAAATTGAAGGGCCGCGATTTCAAGAATGGGCAGAAGATGTACGCGGCGGCGCGCTGCGTGGTCTGCCACCGCTTCAACGGCGAGGGCGGCGCCACCGGCCCGGATCTCAGCCAGGTCGCCGGCCGCTTCAACCTCAAGGATCTGTGCGAATCCATCGTCGAACCGAGCAAGGTCATTTCCGACCAGTACCGCGCTTCCGTCGTGAGCACCAAGAAAGGCAAGGAGTACGTCGGCCGCATCATCGCCGAGACGAAGGACGCGCTGACGATCCTGCTCGATCCGGAGGATTCGACGAAGGTGGTCGAGGTGAAACAGGGCGACGTGGACGAGAAAAAGCCCTCGCCCACTTCGGTGATGCCGGACGGTCTGCTCAAGGCGTTGAACGAAGAGGAGGCGCTCGACCTGATTGCGTATCTGCTGTCACACGGCGATCGCAACAATCCGATGTTCAAGAAGTAACTGTTAGGCGACAGTGGAGGCTCCAGCGGTGGAAGTCCAAGCGTCCCCCGATGGCCTTGAATTGGTCACGGTCGCGGCCCCCGAATTCGATGCCTCATTCGAGGTATACGGCAACTGCCCTGTGCAGGGATTCGGGACCGTCCTTGGCCGTGACCTGTACTTTCGCGCACGGCACGATCGCTGGAGCTTCGACGTGGCGGACCATGCGGGCAACTTGCCGTCGGACGGGTATCAGAACTCGGATGGGTTCTACCGTGAGGGTGAGTACTCCAACGCCGGTTGGATGCCATTATCCGATGCGGTCGAGATCATCGTGCGGTGTCTGCGGGAGTACACGGGTGTCCGCGCATAACGAAAACACCTTCACGCACCGGCCAGTCGATCAGGTAATAGCTTCCTTACCGTTCGCCCCCGGCAGAGTCAGGGTGAACGTCGTCCCCTGACCGAGAGTGCTGGCCACGTCCACACTGCCGCCATGCATCCGAACGAAGGCGCGAACGAGACTCAGTCCCAGACCCAGACCACGGCGACCGAACTCGAATTGTCCCGACGAGTGCCGGGAAACGTCCAACTCCGTGAAAAACGGCTCGAAAATGTGCGGCAGATTGGCCGGACCGATGCCGATACCGTTGTCGCGCACCTGCAACCGCACCGTCTCGCCGTCGCGCCGGCCGATCGCCTCGATGGTTCCTCCATCCGGCGTGAACTTGATGGCGTTGATGAGCAGATGATCGAGGCAGACGCGAATCTTGCCCGCTTCCACGTCGATCGTTCCAAGGTCCGGTGCGAGATCCAGGACAAGCCGTTGGCGGCGCTGCTCGACGAAGGGACGAATGTCCTCGGCGGCCTCGCGGACCAGGGCGGCGCAGTCGGTCGGCCGGTGGTCGAGCGGGCGCTCGAAACGGCCGGCTTGCAGCATTTGAAGCAATTGTTCCACCAGCCGATGCATCCGCAGCCCCGCCTGCTGGATGCGCCGGAACCAATCCGCCGTCGTCGCGTCTCCGGTCGCTAACGCTCCCGGCTCGCCTTGCATCCGCAGGGCCATTTCCGGCAGGGCGAGCAGGATGGTCAACGGCGTCCGCAGTTCGTGGCTGGCGACGCGGATGAACGCCTCCTTCAAGGCGTTGGCCTGGCGCAGCTCGGCGTTGCTCCGTTCCAGCTCTTCGTTCTTGCGGCGCAGGTCGTCGAGCAGTTGCCGGCGCTCTTGCAGCAGGTCGTACTGTTCGCCGGCTTGATGGAGGATGGTCAGCAGTTCATCGGGATCCCACGGCTTGGTGATGTAGCGATAGACGTGGCCCTCGTTGATGGCGTCGATGACGGCCTTGATGTCGGCGTAGCCGGTGAAAAGCAGGCGGATGGCGTCGGCCCTATCGCGGCGAACGTCGCGGAGGAACTCGATGCCGGTCATGTCCGGCATGCGCTGGTCGGTCATGACGATGTGGACCGGCTGTTCGTGCAGCAGCCGCAGACCGTCGCGAGCGCGCGTGGCGCCGAGGACGCGGTACTCGCGGCGCAGCAGATCCTGCAAGCTCTGCACGACATCAACTTCGTCATCGACGACCAATAGCGTGTGACGGCGAAACATACCGGATCGCTCCGCGGAGGGTTGACAGGCGTCCGCGCCGGTGGAACACTGGAGAAATTATCTCGCATCTCCTCCGCTTTGTCTCTATCAGAGCTTCGTGAGACCGTCTCGCCATGAAAGGTTTGACGACCACCTTGCTGGATCGAGCCTGCCGGATCTTCTTGCAGCTGGCGTACCCGGAGGGGGGCCACACGGTTCCGCCTCCGAAAAACGCCTACCTGTCCCTCCGCGCCGACCAGCCGTTGGAGGAACTGCTGGCGCCGCCGTTGTGTCAGCCGCTGCGCTCCCGCGAGGGCGGCCTGCGCGGCTACGCGCTGCGGCTGGGCAGCGCCGCGCATCCGCATCTCAAACTGCAAATCGTGGAGCACCCCGACGCCGGCTGCGTCTTCAGCGTCGATACGCATGACGCGTTCTCTCTCGATCCGCAGCATCCCGACGCCGGCCGATGGAGTGAACTTCAGACGAGCAATCGTCAAATCAAGGAACGGATCGAGCGCGCCTGGGAGGAGGCCGGACTGCTGACGTTCAACGCCCTGCTGCGCCGCGAACTGCGAAACGAGGCGGAAACAAAATCGATCAATTCGAGCTGAAATCCGGTGGAAAGCGGCGCGTCTCCTCCCTTATCAGTTTGGTGGGCAGATGCGGCCCCAGGAAATCCAGCAGTTGACGCACGCGCCGCTCGACCTCGACCTCTTCGAGCAGTTGCTGCTTCAACTCGATCTCCATGTTGAGGCTGAAACTGAAGATGTCGCAGAGCGTTCCCAGGGTCAGGCTGCTCTCAAGCAATTTGCGGAGCTGCGCCAGGGCGGCGCTCTGCGCGGCGAACCAGGCGTTGACGTACTCGCCCAGTTTGCGGCGCAGGTCTTGTTCCAAATCCGCCGGGACGACCGGCACCTCTTCCAGAACCTCGACACGAGCAGCGCGGTAGAGCTTGCCCGTCCGCACCTCCTCGACGATGCGCGCCCGGCTCAGGCCGTGGAGCAGCAGATTATAACGGCCGTCGGGAAGGCGTTCTTCCTTGAAGATCCGGCCGACGCAGAGAACGGGATAAATAGGTGGGTTTTTATGGTAATCGTCCTCCCAGCCCGGTTTGAGGGTGGCCAGGGCGATCAGGCGATCGTCGTCCAAGGCGTCGGCCATCAGTTCGCGGTAGCGCGGCTCGAAGATGTGCAACGGTTGAAGGACGTAAGGGAACAGAACCAGATTGGGCAGGGGAAAGAGGCGGACCTGGCCGCTGAAATCATCCGGGAGCGAAGCATCACCGCTCATGGAGGCCTGCCTTCGTGCGATGTTATTCTTCCTCGCGGAGGTAGGCCACGGGGTCCGGCCATGCCTCCGGCGGAGGGTCGAGCGTGATGACCGGCATCGCTTCCGGCGCCGGCCGCAAACTTCGATCCGGCTCCGGCGTGTTCAGGAGCGGCTCGAAGCATCGCCCCATCTGCCGCCAGAACTCCGTCGCGTCCAGGCCGAGGAACGGCGATCCGCACGCTTTCATGTAATCGAAGCTGGAGCGATACAGTTTCACGGCCCCGCCCAGGTTGCCGCCGCCGAAGTGAAACAGACCGACAGCCGCCTGAATCAAACCCTGATAGAAGCGGCGTTCGTCGCCGTGGCTCTCCGCCCACAGGTCTTCCCAAACCTCGTGCGCCTCGAAAAAGTCCTGCGCGTTGAAGAACAGAATGCCGGCCAGGTACCGAGGGTCGTAGGAGTCCATGCCGTCATTATACAAGGACGAACATCCGTCATTCTTCTCGTTTCCAGGCAGAGCTGGAGAACGAGAAAGTCCGTCAATCCACTTTTGTTTGCGCAGCCGGCAGAAGCTCTACCACCGGGCCGGAAGTGTGGTCGATGGGCGCGCCGGCGCCGCGCGCGTGGGGAAGCGGACGGGTACAATCGTGACAGAGGACGATCTGTCATCCCGGCAGACGCCTCGCCTTGGGAGCGCGGGCGTCCCGCCCGCCTCGTGCGGCCGAGACGGCCGCGCTCCCGCCACGGAGCAGATCCATGCAGACAGCTCTTGGGAAATGTCATGCCCTTGTCAGCGTCTGGCTGGCTTGCCTCGCTTGCCCCTCCTTCCTGACCGCGGAGGAAACCGTTCGTCTGCAAGAGCGCTTCTCGGTCGGCTACGAATATCACGTCAGCACGCGCGTGGACCTTTCCGGCACCTTGACCTTGCCCCCGGAGAAGAACAAACCCGCGCCCAAGCCGTTGAGCGTGCGCGGCACCAGCGCCGTCGAATACGAGGAACGTATTCTCGACGTGGAGAAGGACGGGCAGGTGCGTAAGACGGCGCGATTATGCCGGCGCACCGATTTCCGCCGCACTGTCGGCGACCGCCCGCAGGAGAACGCTCTGCGGCCGGAGGTGCGCCGGCTCATCCTGCTGCGCCATCAGAACAAGGAGGTGCCGTTCTCGCCGGACGGCCCGCTGACGTGGGGTGAGATCGACTTGGTGCGGACCGACGTCTTCACGCCGGCGTTGAGGGGTTTGCTGGCGGATCATGCCGTCCGCAGCGGCGACCGCTGGTCGGCGACGCAGGCCGCCATCCAGGAACTGACCGACCTGGAGCGCATCGACGAGGGTTCGCTGGAGTGCCGGTTGGAGCAGTTCACCACCGTGGAGAAGCGGCGACATGCCCGCGTGTCGTTCCGCGGCACGGTGCGCGGCTCCAACGAGGACGGACCCAATCGTCAGGAACTGGAAGGCTACTACTTCTTCGACCTGGAATCGAACCACCTGAGTTATCTGTTCCTCAAGGGCAAGCACGCCATGCTCGACAAGGACGGTAAGGAAGTGGGCCACATCGAAGGGCGGTTCGTGCTGACGCGGCAGGTCCACACGCGCTGCCCGGAACTGAGCGATTCGTCCCTCAAGAGCGTGGCCCTGGAGCCGAACGCCGACAACACGCGGCTGTTGTACGACAATCCGGATCTGGGCGTGCGTTTCCTGTACCCGCGTCGCTGGCACGTGGCCGGGGTGCGCGGCACGCAGGTGGCGCTGGACAGCGCCGACGGCAGCGGTCTGCTTTTGACACTGGACCCGCTGATCCGCGCCACGACCGGCGAGCGTTTTCTGACGGAATCGCGCGATTATCTCGTCCAGCAGAAGGTGCAGGTGAAGAAAACGGAACGGCCGCGCACGGTGCGCGCCTCGCCGATCCTGGAGCACTTCGCCCTGCACGCGGAGGCGGGAAAGCAGACGTTCGTGATGGATTACTACGTGACGCGGCAAAACAAAGGCGGTGCCACGCTCGCGGCTCGTTTACAGCCGCGCGACCTGACGGCGTTGCAAAAAGAGGTGGAGAGCATCGCTGCCAGCGTGGTCATCACACGCGAGCAGGTCGAGAAACCGGCGCGCTGAGTTTACCAGCCCGCAGCGTCAGCAAGGGATGCACCCTTGCTGACGCTGCGGGCTAGCTAAACGGCGAGGAATTCGGATTCTTCCGGCTCGGTCGGTTGTCGCGGCGACCAACGACACATCAAGATGCCCACCTCGTACAACCCCCACAGCGGCACGGCCAGCGCCCCCATGTTGATCCAATCCGGCGTCACCGAGATGACCGCCGCCAGCACCGCCAGCAGGAAGACTGCCAGGCGGCGATGGCGCCGATACCCGTCCACGCTAAAGACGCCGATCCGTTCGAGAAAGACCATCACCAGCGGCGTCTGAAAGGCGACGCCGAAGACCAGCGGCATCAGCAGGGCAAAGCTCAGCCAATCGCTCAGGCGCAGCTCCGGTTCGTAGCCGAGCCAGTCGTTGAAACTCAGCAGGTAATCCACTCCGGTCGGCAAGACGACGAGTTCGCACAGGGCGACGCCGCCGAGAAAGAGGCCGATGCTGAGCGGCAGGTTGACGTGAATGAGGCGTTTCTCGTGCGGATACAGTCCCGCGGCGACGAACAGCCAGAGTTGATAGAAGATCCACGGACTCGCCAGCACGACGCCGCAGCAGGCGCTGACTTTGAAATAAACCGTGAACGGCTCTGTCACGGTCAGCGACATCAAGCTCGGCGGGCGATTGACCAGCCGCGTCGCTTCGCCGGTCAACAGCGCCCAATCGAGCGGCCGCACGCGCACCGGTAGCGGCACCCACTCCGGCTTGGTTTCCTCGAACGGGATGCCGAACATCTCCGCCACGCGCCGCGCCGGAAGAAGCAGTTCGATGTCGCGCGGTTGGTTGGCGTCGAGCAGTTGGGGATCGCCCGCGTGGAGGCGACCGAGGAGACGATCCATGCGGCGCTGGTGGAACTTCGCCAGCGCCCGATCCACCGGCGCGGCGATGAAACGCAGCACCCAGGGACTGAGAAAGAATCCGACGACGAAGGCGACGACGAAACCGAGGATCGCTCGCCACAGGTGCGTGCGCAGTTCCTCGATGTGATCGCCCAGCGACATGCGCGTGTCGGCGAACGGATCGTCCACGGGTCCGTTGTCACGGTCGGTCATGTTGCACCTCAAGGGGTGGGAGATTGGAAACGCGGAAAAGCGACGAAGCAGGGGGAAATATCGGCGCGGCGCCATCGAAAGCCCTCCTGCCGGCGATCGAGGCCGGCGGTGGAAGGGTTTCTGGGCTGCGCCGTCTGCGCGAGACAGGGAGCGGAAACCGGCGGGAAACGCGATGTTGAAACGAGACGGGCGATGGTGTTGACTATACAGGAGAGAAGACGATTCACCAAGGAAATGTCCAAACCCGGCAGCGTCCATGGCCATTGTCTGTGCGTATCAGTTCGTGCTTCGGCCGCGAGAAGGGCAGAGCAGTCACGATTGTCTCGACGCCGTGCGCGACGAGATCGCCGACTGGATCGGCGAAATTTATCGTTCCGTCGGCATGGAAGGAGTGGCGATTCCCTTCGACGGCACCTGCCTCGCTCCGCACCCCACGCACGAATTATGGTCCGATCAGCGCGAGTGTCCCACGCACCGACTGGCGACGATCGAATGGGTTTGGCCGGAGGGAGTGGACCCGACGCTGGCCTGGATGTTCGATTGCGCCGTTGCCTGCGACGACAAGGCGGTGCAAGTCGCCCTGGTGATTCAGTTGGTGTCCCGGCCGTTCCTGCTGCGGCCGCTGCACATCGCCCTGACGGCGAACAATCCCCTATCGTTCCTGCCGGGATTGGTGAGGCGTTTGCTGCGTCTCTGGCCCGGCGAGATCGATGGTTGGCCTATTCCCACGCAGCTGCGCATGCTGCGCGCCAACGCGGTCGAGCGCTTCGTCCGGGAAACGCTGCACAATACGGCGCGGGTGCTGCCCGTGATCTTTATCAATCTGGCGGGGCCGGTCACGGTCAAGGAAGGCGGTTTGCAGGCCGCCCAGGATCGACTGGTGGGACTGGCCCAGGTAACGGTTCTGACCAACGCCTCCGCCGCCCAGCGTCTGGAGCAGGTTATGCCCGACGAGGCATCCTGGCAGGATTGTCCGGCGCGGATCTACTGGCCTCGTTTGCCCGGCGACGCCTATGCCATCCCCAATGAGTCGCTGCTGGCGGAAATTCAGGAGGCGATGAAGCGATTGTCGCTGGACCAGTTTTTGCTCAACAAATTCATCGAATACAGCGCCGCCCGTTACCGCGAGGGCGAGTTGATCCGCACCGCCCGCGTGGCGGTGGACCGCGAACGGGCCGGTTGGCGCCGGCTCGCGAACACCTTCGAGCGCGAGGTCGAATCGGCGACGGCCGAGGCGCGACAGGCCCAGGAGGAACGCGACCGCCTCCGCCAAGAGTGCGACACGGCCCGGCAAGTCATCCGCTCGTTGCAGGCCGATCTGTCTTCTCTCCGCGATGCCGCCCAGGAGAGAGGGGCGTCCTCGTTCGATGAGTTGGCTGTGGAACTGGAGCGCGCCTGGGACGACAACCGCCGTCTGACGGCGGACATCGAAGCGGAGCGGCAACGCCTGGCGGAACTGCGCGACGAGTTGCGCGTTCATCAGGAGAACTGGACGTTGTTCGCCGCGTCGCGCGGCACGGAAGGGAGGGCGCCCGCGCCGGTTCCTCCGAGCGAACGCACCTTCGCCGACGCGGCCGGCGCGTTGCAGGCCGCCGCCGAGGATTTCGCCGACGTGCTGGTCGTCTGGGAGGATGCCCGACGCTCTGCCGAGCAGTCGCCTTTCCGCACGCCGGGCAAGGTCTATCGAGCGCTCGAGTCCATCGCTGAGGTGGGTCGCGATTATTTTCAGGCCCGCGACGGCGGCGCGCCCTTGGGTCCGGTCGAACGCGCCTTCGCCTGCCGGGTGCCGTTCAAGTACAGCGGTTTCGAGAGTCAAACCACGCTGCATCTCTACGGCGCGGAGCGCGTCTTTCATCACGAGGACGACAGCCGGCAGATGCAGCGGCATCTGACGCTGGGCGGCGGCGACACGAACAACTGCCTGCAAATCTACTTCGATTTCGACGACGCGTCGCGGCGCGTGCTGATCGGCTACTGTGGCCGGCACCTGCCCTACCATCGTCAGCGAACGTGATAGGCGAGCGGGGGGCGTCAGCCCCCTGTTGCTTCGGAACAGGGGGCTAACGCCCCCCGCTCGCCGTATGTACTTATTTGCGACACCACAGAAAGCGCGTCCAGCCGAGCGATCCGAGCCATTCGGCGGCGATGAACCGGCCTCGATGCTCGTTCGCCAGGCGCTGCACGTCGGCGTGCATCCGTTTGCCGCTCACCTCCGCTCCCTGGTATTCGAGCAGCACTTTTTCCACGTCGCCGTCCTCGCCGCCGCGCAGCAGCACCACGCGTCGCGGACAGCGCGGCTCGGACGCCGAACGCGCGGGCCCATTGCCCGAGGCGACGCCGTTGGTCGAAAGAGCCATGTCTTCTCCGTAGGAGAAATTGCCCTTGCCTCCACCGTCCGCCCTCGCTATCGTTCGCGGCCATTTGTCGGGAGACGATGGCCGGGCCAGCGCGCAAAAAAAGCGGTGGCGCTGCCTTGCGCCACCGCTCCTCTTGAGGTGGGTCAACACCACACGACAACGACGCTTCTTCAGGGTGAACGGCTCAAGGGGCAGGTCTTGGTTGGCTCACCACCTCTCGACGAGATTTGTTATCGACCGGGAAAGCCTCCGGTCTTGAGCAAACTGCCGAAAAGAGGCAATTATGCGCCGTCCCGTCAACCTGCGTCGAACGGTGTGCGCCGCCTCGGCGCCGCTGCTGCTGTCGTTGCTCGTTCACGGCCTGCTGTTGCTGGTGCTGTGGATCTGGCCGACGCCGTCGCGCAGTGCCGGCGGCGTCGTTTCGTCCACCCGCATTTCCCTGGAGACGTGCGTCCTCGACATCGGCTCTCCCACCCTCCAGCCGGCGCGTTCGCTCCCTCCCGACCTGCGCGGCCCCGATGTCGGCACCACGATGGAATCGCGATTGCTGGACCCTCCGCCGGCGGTTCCGGAAACGACGACCCCGACGGGTCCGACGGTGCCGGCGGGCGATCCCGTTCGTCCGGCGGCGAATGGGTCGAATCCATCTGCGGCTGGCGGTCCCGCAGGCGACGGCCACGGCGCAGGCGGTCTATTCCCCCTACCGGCGACGGCCGGCAGCGTGGTCTATGTTCTCGATCGTTCCATGAGCATGGGCATTGGGGATAAATTGGACCTTGCTTGTCGTGAATTACTCGCGAGCTTGCGGCGGTTGCCACCGTCGGCGCGCTTCCAAATCATCTGCTACAGCAGCTTTGCCGCGCCCCTGGCGATAAACAATCGAATCGGCCTGCTCTCGGCCGAGCCGGCGAACATTCAGGCGGCGGCGCGCGTCCTGCAAACCATCACGGCCTCCGGCAATTCCAATCACGCCGACGCGCTGCGCCGCGGCCTCGCCCTGAGCCCGGACGTGATTTATCTGATTACTGACGCCGACAACCTGCCCGACGAAGAGATCGAAGCGGCCACGCGCGGCAATTCCGTCACCGCGATCCACATCGTCGAATTGACGCACCGCCGCGCCGCGCGGACGGACGGCCCGCTCGCCCGGCTGGCGCGCGTCAACGGCGGAACCTATCGCCGTGTTCCAGTCGGCGATTGACCAGCCCGAAGCGCCATCGAGGGCCGCCCTCGCTGGCGCTTCGAGCTGGTAGAATTACTGTAACCATCCCCGCCCCTCCTCCCGTATCAGCGTCGTCATCCCCTCGATCCACGCCGGATGATCGTTCAGGCACGGGCACTGTCGCAGTTCTTCGCCGCCGGCGTGCTGGAACGCCTCGCGCGCCTCGCGGCCGATCTCATCGAGCGTTTCCAGGCAGTCGCTGGTGAAACCCGGTGTGGCGACGAAGACGCGCTTGACGCCGGCCTTCGCCAACCGCACCAGTGTATGTTCGGTGTACGGCTTGAGCCACTCCTCGCGGCCGAACAGCGATTGAAAGCTCTGCGTCCACATCTCGCGCCGCCAATCGAGACGGCGAATCAGTTCCGCCGTGGTCCGCTTGACGTGCGTGGCGTAGGGATCGCCGCTTTTGGCGTAGCGGATGGGGATGCCGTGAAAGCTCAGCAGGTAGTGCTCTGGCTGCCAGGGCAGACGGGCGAGATCGTCGCGTATGACGGCCGTCACCGCGTCGAGGTAGGTTGGATGCTCGTAATAGGGTGGCACGATCCGCAGGGCCGGCACGCGCCGCTCGCGCATCAGCGCCTGAAATAGCACGTCCGTGGCCGACGCCGTCGTCGTCGCCGAGTACTGCGGATACATCGGCAGCACGATCAGTCGCTCGACGCCGCGCTCGATTAGTTCATGCACGGCCGATGCCAGCGAGGGGTTACCGACCTGCATGCCGAACGCCACCGGCAACTCCGGCAGCGCCTTTTGCAACTCCGCCGTTTGTCGGCGCGTCCAGTGCAACAGGGGCGAGCCGGTGGCGGGATCCCAGATGCGCTGATACTTGGCGGCGGATTGTCGCGGACGGGTCGGCAGGATGAAGAGGTTGAGGACGAACCACCACGTCAGGCGCGGCGCCTCGATGACGCGGGGATCGCCGAGGAATTGGCGAAGATAGCGGCGCAGGGCCGGAACGGTGGGAGCGTCGGGAGTGCCGAGTTGGATGAGGAGAACGCCGGTACGCATTAGTCCGCAGTCCGTAGTCCGTAGTCCGCAGTCCACTGCAAAGAATCGCTGTCTTTGCTGTGGACTGTGGACTACGGACTGTGGACTAGATCAGCCCTTCTTCTGGCACTCGGGGCCTTCCTGCGCGTCGCCCTTCTCGGTGATGTGGCCCTCGCCGCTGTCCTTGAGCGCCGTCGAGCGCTCGGCGTTGAGCTGCGTGAAGCTCACCCACTGGGCCGGCACGTTGGCCTCGGCGAAGATCGCTTCGACCGGACACTCCGGCACGCACGCTTCGCAGTCGATACAGTCGGCCGGATCGATGTACAGCATCTTGTCGTCCTGATAGAAGCATTCCACCGGACAGACCGCCACGCAGTCGGTGTACTTGCAGTCGTAGCACGGCTGGCAGACGGTGTGAGTCATTGCTATCGGGTCCTTTCTGTTGGTTTCAATCCACGGCCGGCTCGGATGCCGGCCGTCATGTCGGAGCGAATACAAGAACCTGGACTCCCCTCGGGAGCAGGCGTTAACTTCAACCGTATCCATACCAACTGAATTGCCCGCTGTCCAGTAAATAGCGCGGGCGTAGCGTCCTCGTTGGGAGCGCGGGCGTCCCGCCCGCCTGGTGCGGCCGAGACGGCCGCGCTCCCAGGGAACGCGGGCGATCAGTGCCAGCGGCTGAAGGCGCTTTCGCCGCTGGTGAAAGTGATCTCGCCGTGCAGCACGCCGCGGATGGACAGCAGTTCCTCGCCGAGATGGCGCACCTCGACGCCGGGGCCGCGCAGCACCGACACCTCCAGGCAGTGCCGCTCGCCGAGGTGGACGTGGAGGCTGGACACCACGAGGTGATGGTGGTGATGTTGCTTGTCGATCAGGCGCGCCGCCAGCTCGCGGGCGTGATGATCGTAGACGAGCGTGAGAACGGCCACCTGCTCGGCCGGGCCGTCCGACGCGCCCTTGGACTCCTCGCGGATGAGGTGATCGCGGATCAGGTCGCGAATGGCCTCGCTGCGCGTGGCATAACCGCGGGCCGCGATGCTGCGGTCGAAGGCCGTCAGCAGGACGTCCTCCAGCGAAATACTGATGCGCGTCAAGTCCGCCATGATGAGGTACTTCTTCCCTACGGTTGAGGAGTCCCGCGGCCGGCATTCGCGGGACAATCCTCCCAATTCGACCCTCGCGCACGATCGTATCAGGACAGAACGATCTACACGGCGCGATTCGTCACAAGTCAACTTTATTCGGGGGATAATTCAAGTGTCCAAGTCCACTCCCCGAACCTCGCGAATCGGACATGCGCAACATCCCCAGATCTTCTCGATGCCTGTTGTTCGTCCTCGGCGCGGTGGGGCTGCTGTCGTCGCCGCCCGCTGCCCGCACGGCGGAGCGCCATTACCTTATCATCTTCGCGTCGCAATCGCATCCCAAGGTTCCCCGATTGACGCATATCTTCGCCACACTCGTCCGAGTCACGGATGGGCCGCCGGGTTGCGCTCCGTGGATCGAAGCCTATACGATCAGCTGGCTGCCGCAGACGCTGAAAATCCGGCCGTATCGTCTTCATGACGAGCCAGACCGTAATCTGAGTTTGCAAGAAACCTTATGCTGGGCATACGGCCACCACATGCACGTTTCGGAATGGGGTCCGTACGCGATCGAGCCGGACTTTTTCCAGCGCGTGTACGGCGAATATGCGCGAATCGAGAGCGGCGCGTTTCCCTACAAGGCCATCGACTCCCGCCAACGCGGCGCGCGAACGACGGATTGCATTCACGCCCTCACCGACGTGGACGGCGCCGACGGCCGTTCGACGTTTTCGGAATTTCGCAGCGGCGACGCGGCCACGAGCAAGTTCGTGCGCCTGATGCATGACCGTGGCCGTTTGCTGGACCCACTCGCCGATATGTCCTGGCTGGAAACCGCCTTGGGACTCGATTGCTATCCCATCCTTCATCGCCCCAATCCATAATGAATGACCAGCCCGCCGTGCCAGCAAGGGCGCAACACTTGCTGGCACGGCGGGCTGGTCATTCATCCGGGAAGAACGGTGCGGACATGGCGGATGCGGTCTGGGACATCGTGGTCGTCGGCGCGGGGGCTGCGGGGCTGGTGGCCGCGGTCCGCGCGGCGGAGTGCGGCCGGCGCGTGCTGCTGCTGGAGAAGAACCGCAAGGCCGGCGTCAAGATCCTCATGTCCGGCGGCACACGCTGCAACCTGACGCACGCCACCGATAATCGCGGCATCGTCGAGGCCTTCGGACCGCCCGGCCGCTTTCTACACTCGGCCCTGGCCGCGCTGAGCGTTCAGGACACCATCGAACTCTTCGAGGCGGAGGGCGTCGCCACCAAAATCGAGGAAACCGGAAAGGTCTTCCCCGTCAGCAATAAGGCGCTGGATGTGCTCGACGCTCTGCTGCGCCGATTGCGGCGCAGCGGTGCCGCGCTGGCACTGGCGGAACCGCTGCTCGATTTGCAAACCGCCTCGCCCGGTTTCGCACTGACGACGCCGCAGCGTGTCGTCCACACCGCCGCCGTGATTCTGACGACGGGCGGACAATCGTATCCCGGCAGCGGCACAACCGGCGACGGCTACGGCTTGACGGCGCGGCTGGGGCACACCATCGTTCCGCCGCGACCGGCGTTGGTGCCGGTGACGGTGGCGGCGCCGTGGGTCGCCGATCTTCGCGGCATCACTCTGCCGGACGTGGCCGTGCGCGTCGTCGAGGCGGGCAAGACGCTGACGGCGCGTCGCGGATCGCTCTTGTTCGCTCATTTCGGACTGTCCGGCCCCGTCGTCCTCGATGTCAGCCGGGCCATCAGCGGACACCCCCAACCTCAAACGCTGACGCTCGAACTGGATCTGCTGCCGGCCTTCGCGGAGCCGGCGCTCGACGAGCATCTGCGAGTGGAGACGGTGTCGGCGGGCAAGAAGCAGCTGGCGGCATTGCTCGCCGTCCATCTGCCGCGCCGTCTGTGCGAGATACTATTGCAGGCGGCCGAGTTGCCCGCCGATCGCAAGGCGGCTGCCCTCAGTCGCTCCGATCGCGTCCGGCTGGTCGGCTGCGTCAAACGGTTGTCGCTGGCGGTGACGGGCACGCTCGGCTTCGGCAAGGCGGAGGTGACGGCCGGCGGCGTCGCCCTGGAGGAGGTCGATTCGCGCAGCCTGTGCAGCAAGCGCGTGCCGGGGCTGTACATCGCCGGGGAATTGCTCGACCTGGACGGACCGATCGGCGGATATAACTTTCAGGCCGCCTTCAGCAACGGCTGGCTGGCCGGACAATCGGCGGCCCGTCTCGGCGAATGAGGCAATCTCGATCAATTTTCGCACCGGCCGGAACTTTTCTGGGCCGCGCGGGTCTAATGGGAAGAACGCTCGCAACACCGCGCCCATTCCCTTTTCGCACGCCCCTCGGAGATTGTCCTGTTTCCGGCGGCGCGGGATCTTTTATAGTAGGGCAACTGACGAATCACAGCGCGATTGGACGACCGTGCATCCGCGGATGGCACGGCATCATCTCTGGTGAGGGAGATTGACCATGCGGCGAAGCAGCTTGGGAATCGGTCTTCTGCTCGGTCTGCTCTGGGTCGTGCCGGGGGAAGCGGCGCCTCCCAAACCCAAGGCGAACCCCACTCCGAACCAACCTTCCGTCGATGCCGACAAGCTGCCCCCCGGACAGTTCGCCGGCGTCCTCATGAGCGTGCCCGACAGCGACCGCATGTTCACGCTCAAGATCACCTATCCGGAAATCCGTCTCAAGCCCGGCGCGAAGATGCCCAATCTGCGCAGCGCTCACGCCCGCAACATGCAGCAAATGTATCAGCAGCTGAGCCGCGCGCAGCGGATGCCCCCCCTCCGCGGAGGGGGCCATCACCATTACAACGCCATCAACAACATGGTGCAGATGCAAAACGCCTACATGCAGGGCCAGCAGCGGATGGCCCAGGCCATGGCGCGGGCCGAACAGCAGGAACTGCGGCTCCTGCAACAAGAAGTCAAGGCCATCCTGAACATGTACCAGATCGTCCAGGTGAAGCAAGACTTCGACTTCCAGGCCGACGAGAGTTTCAAGGTGCGCGTCAAGGATCTGCCGGAGCAGTTCGACGAAAAGGGCAACATCAAAAAATACACCGCGCAGGAGAAGGCCGAGTTGAAAGGCAAGGACAAGAACCTGCCTGGCTACGAAAGCTCGCCCGACGCTCTCAAGGCCGGCCAGACCGTGCTGGTGATGCTGCGGGCCTACAAAAAGCCCAAACCGACACCCGCCGTCACCAACCCCGTCGCCAGCGATAAGGACAAGGACGCCGACAAAGACAAAGACAAGGATGCCGACAAGGACAAGGATGCTCCCAAGGCGAAGGATGCCGCAAAGGACAAGGATGCCCCCAAGGACAAAGATAAGGACACGGACGCTTCCATCCAGCACAAGATGCAGGTCAAGGTGATCGTCATCCTTCAGGAAGGCAATGCGCCGCAGAATTCGACGACGAAGCAGAAGAAGAAGTAAAAAATCCGCACGCCAGGGCCGGGAGCGTCCGCGACTGAAGGGATCGTCCTCCGGTCGCGGACGCTCCCGGCCCTGGCGTTTTCGCGCCGTCAGTGGGACAGTTCCAGTCCAAGATAGAGTTGGGTGCTGTCGGTCCAGGCGGCCCGCTGATCAAAAACCCCCGACCATTGGTGCTTGGCGCCGAGTTTTAATTTGCCCGCGCTGCCGAGCGTCAGCGCCAGTCGCAGATCCTGGTTGAGCATGTCCTGCTGCGTCGGCGTCATCGACGGCAAGGCGCTGCCCTGGTACTCCAGGCCGAGGCCGAACAGCAGCGGCCAGCGCGCCTGTACCTCCAGCAGCCAGTCGGAGCGTCCCTGGGTGCGCAGCGGATGCAGCGGGTCGGTGTAGCTGACGCCGGGTCCGCTGCGCAGCGTGAACTCGGCCAGCGAGCCGACCGGAACCTTGCAGGCCAAGCCGGTGCGCCCACTGACCTTCATGTTCGACTGTCCCGCTTCATCGCTGTTGGCGCCGACCTCCCCAAAGGCCGACAGCGGGCCGGCGAGTCCCATTTGCCACGACTGATCGGACTTCCAACTCCGTTTCCACGACGGATCGTCCCAGATGTTGGCGGCCGGCAGATCGGTCACTTCACTTTGCGCATTCAGCGAACCCAGCAGTCCTTCGCTCTTTTGACTGACCTTGCGCGGCTTCGTGTCGGGCACGTCCCACGGGTTGATTTCCGGCGCGAAGGGGCGGTCCGCGAGCCGGTCCCGGCCGAGGACGGGGAGCGGGTCGGGTAATGGCGGGAGGACTTCCGGCGGACTGTCTTCGGAAGCTTGAGGAGTCAGCCAGGAAGAGAGACCGTTGGCGTCGGCGGATGCGGATGGGGCGGCCTGTCGTCCGGAGGTGGAGAAGGTCCGCCATAGGGTGAGAAGGTCGTAGGACGGCGCGTCGAGTCCGTCCGCACCCACGGCGGGCGCCGCTAGCAACGGAAGGCAGAGCAGAGCGAGCCAATAACGACGCTCGATCATCAGGATGCCCTCTCGATCGAATGCCCGCGGAGGGGGGTATCAAACACCGATCCGAAAATCAAGACGGAGTCGAAGCGCACCAGTCGGAACCGGCCGCGTCCATGAAAGAAATTCCCGCGAAGGACACAACTTTGACGTTCGGGATGATTCTGCCGCCGAGTTCGATGGTAGAATACAGTGGGAGGCATTCTGCCGCGCATCGCAACGGGGCGAGGGGCCGCGGCGACTCCATCCGCATGAGGTCGTCGGAATGCGCCGCATCATCTTTCTATCGCTGGGCGTGCTGGAGCTGCTGTCGGCGGCCGTCCTGGTATATTTCTCCTGGCAGCTGCCCGGTCATCGCGAGGTCGAGGACACCGCCGCCCGGGCCGAGCGCGTCACCAAGCACACCGGCGAGCAGGTGCAGCGGCTTCGCGATCAGCTGCGCGGCCTCCGCGAGCGCCGGCCGCAGATGCAGGCGTTGGCCCTGCGTTTGCAGGAGGAAATGCACGTCGTCAACGACCAGCTCAAATCGCAGCAGGTCGATTACGATACCGTCAAAACGCTGAGCGATTCGCTGGGCGATGCGGCGTCCGGTCTCGACGGGCTGTCCGACACGATGGATCCCAAGGGCATGGAGCAGTTCGGACAGGGGTTGAAGGCGGCGGCCGATTTCCTCGAAAAAGACGTCGGCCCGGCCGCGGGCAAGGCCGCCGACAACCTGGACAAGACCAGTGAGAACCTGCGCGCCGACGCCAAGCGTCTCAGCGCCCTGCTGAAGACCGCTCCGCCGGATCTGAAGGCCGCCCGTGAGATCCACGACAGCCTGGTCAAGTTCGATCAGGGGTTGGAACGCATGGCCGAGCTGCTCAAGGGCGAGCGTATCGACACCATGCGCGAGGGTTTCAAGGGTTTGCAGCAGTCGCTGACCACCGGCGCCGAACAGGTGGAGCGCCTCTCCGGTTACAGCTATCCGGTGGTGACGTTCAACGGCCTGAAACCGTCGGTCGAGCAGCGGGCGTTCTGGCCGGAGGGCGACAAGATCGCCGACGGCATGCGCAAGGCGTCCAAGGGCACGCAAGCGGCGGCCGAGGAGCTGGAAATGCTGTCGAAGGATCTGCCGAAACTGCGGCAATCGCTGGAGGAGAGCCGCAAGGCCGCCCTCACCACGCGCGACGCCCTGGCCACCGCTCTGAAGCAGCAAGACAAGGTCGAGGCGCTTCTGCGCAACGTGCCCGAGAACGCCGCTCGTCTGGCCGATCAACTGCCCGACCTGGCCTCGTCCCTGTCGAAGATCCTCCGGGACACTTCTCGTTTGGAGGAGATCGGCAAACTCCTGCGGCAGACGCAGACAGCCGTCGAGGTCGCCGTGAAGCGCTGGCCGGAGCTGCGCAAAAACCTCGGCCGCTCGTCGGTCCTGCTGCGCAATACGCAGTCGCAGCTCAAGAACGTCCTGACCCACCGCAGCGAGTACGAGGCGTCGCTGCAACACACGCTGGTGTTGAGCAAGTCGATCACGGCCGCTCTGCCGCTGTTGACCGAGCAACTGGAGATGGAACTGGACGACCAGGAGCAGGCGTTGACGAACCTCGGCGACAGCATCAATGACGTGAACGCCACCCTGCCCGGCGCGGCTCGCGGCGCTTCGGACATCCTGCGAACGACGAAGTTGCTGCTGATGCTGATGGCGGCCATCTTCGCTCTGCACGGCGGCCATCTGATGTTGAGCGCCCGCCTGGGACACCGCTACTCGGTTTGACTCGCCGCTTGCGGCTTAGCGACCCCGCGCGAAGGAACGTATCATGTCCATCGTCTCCGTCTGCGCCGAGCCGATCGTGGGGCGGGTCCGTCCGGACATCGCGATCATCAGTTCACTGGGGGCGCACGCGGTCGGCAATTATGTGCTGGTCCGCGTCGCCGACGACGCGGGCCGCGTCGGCCTGGGCGAGGCCAGCGTCACCAGTGTTTGGAGCGGCGAAACGCAGGCTGGCGTCCTCGCCCTCGTCCGCGACGAATTGGCCCCATTGGTCATCGGCGCCGAGCCGTTCGATACCGAATGGATCGAGCGGCGCATGGAGCGGGCCGCATTCGGCAACAGCTTCGCCCGCGCCGCCGTCGAGATGGCCTTGCTCGATCTGCAAGGCCGCATTCTCGGTGTCCCGGTGTATCAACTTCTCGGCGGCCGCGTACCGGCGACGGACGGTGATCGCGGCATTCGTCTGAAATTCGTCGTCGGCGCCGTCGAGGCACCCCTGGCGGCCGAGCGCGCCCGCCGCATGGTCGAGCGCGGTTGGCGTGCGATTAAGGTGAAGGTCGGACGCCACGAGCATCCGCGCGTGGATGTGGAGCGCCTGCGTGCGGTGCGCGACGCCATCGGGCCGGATGTGTTCCTGTCGGTGGACGCCAACGGCGGTTACACGGTCGATCAGGCAGTGTGGGCGGCGAGCCGATTCGAGAAATTGGACGTGGCGTTGTTCGAGCAGCCGACGCGCCGCGGCGATCATCGGGCGATGGCCGAGGTGCGTCCCCGCAGCGGCGTGCCGATCATGGCCGACGAGAGCGTGTTCACGCTGCGCGACGCCCTGGAGGTGATCCGCGCCGGCGCGGCGGACGTGCTGAGTTTGTATCCGGGCAAACATGGCGGCATGCGTCCGATGCAGGCCATCGCCCGTCTCGCCGAGTCGGCGGGCATCCCCTGCACGATCGGCAGCAACCTGGAGCGCGAGGTAGCAACCGCCGCGATGGCCCACGTGACGCTGGCCACGCCGAACGTGCTGTGCGAGCGCTTTCCGGGCGATCTCATCGGCCCGGTGTATTTCGAGCAGCCACTGTCGCGGCAACCGCTGCGGTACGAGGCGGACCGCTTGTTTGTGCCGGAAGGGCCGGGGTTGGGAGTGACGGTCGATTCCGGCTCCCCAAGTTGAGTTGCTTCCTATCTTGAGATGGAAAGGAGTTCCGCACGCATGAACGATGATCTGTCTTCTCTCTTCGCTTTCAACCGCTGGGCCGACGATCGGATCGTGACGGCCATCCGGCAACTAACGCCGGAGCAGTACATGCAGGAACCGGTGCCGGGCTGGGCGTCGGTGCGTTCGTCGCTCGTCCACATCGCCGCCGCGACCTCGCTCTGGGCGCGCCGCCTTCAGGGAGAGGACGTGCGAACGTTGCTCACCGAGACCGAGGTGCCGACCCTCGACGATGCCGTGCGTCTCTTGGCCGAGGGGCACGACGCCTTCGACGCGCTTGTGGCGGCGGCGACGCCCGAAAAGCTCGCCGCCATCTGGACCCAAACCGATCCCAAAGGGAATGTACGCAAGATGCCCTTCTGGAGCGTCTATCGCCACGTCGTCAACCACGCCACCTACCATCGCGGCCAGATCGCTTCAAAGCTCCGCCGCCTCGGTGTCACGCCGCCGTTCACCGACCTCGTCTTCTGGGCGGCCGAGCAGACGGCGAAAGTCGGCCAATAGTGCTGCCGCCGTTCGCGCGCTTGACTTGCGATTCGGTCGGCGGGATACTGAAGGGCGCTCGCCTACCCATCTGCGCAAGGCAACGCACCGGATGCTGTCTCCGGTGCTTCCATTCGCCGCGGTGATCGCCCTCTCATCCCGACACGGAGGAAGACCTCATGCTTCGTGTGCGTCTGTCGCTCGCCCTTGCGGCTGCTTGCGCGACCGCCAGCGCCGGGGCGACCGATCTGAGCAAGATCGAGCGCGCCATCGCCAAGGAACCCGCCTACAAGAACAAACCGAAGTACTGCCTGCTGGCCTTCGGCGAGCAGGCCAAAACGCGCGTCTGGCTCGTGCAGGACGGCGACGTGCTGTACGTGGACCGCAACGCCAACGGCGATCTCACCGAGAAGGACGAGCGCGTCGCGCTGAAACCGGGCGACAAGGATTACCGCACGTTCGAGGCCGGCGACATCCACGCCGATGGTCTCGCCCATACCGGGCTTGTCGTCACGCAGTTCCGCGCCACGCCGGCGCTGGTCGGCAACGCCAAGGAGATGGAACGCATCAAGCGGCAGGGGGATGATCCGTGGGTCTGGACGGTGCGCATCGCGGCCGAGCGGTCGGCTGACGATAAGCGCTCATTGCCCAAACAAATCAAGTACGTCATCAACGGCGACGGGCTCGGAATGCTGGTGTTCGGCGATCGGCCCGCGGATGCGCCGGTCATTCATCTCAACGGCCCGTGGAGCCTGGGACTGCAAGATGTCAAGCATCGTCTGACGGCCGGTTACAAATCGCAGCTGCCGATCGGCGTCGGCACGCAGGGCATCGGGCCGGGCACCTTCAGCTTCGTCCTCTACCCCGACACGATCCCGACCGAGGCCTATCCGGTGGCCGACATCACCTTCCCGCCGAAAGCGCCCGGCGACAAGCCGATTCGCCGCAAGTACACGCTCAAGGAACGCTGCTGAGGGAACTGCCTGGACGACCTGGTTCAGGTCCCCGAAGCGGCCGGCAAGGGCATGGCGCGGATCGAGTTGTCGTTTGACGCCTGGAAAGACGGGAGGGTGGCTCCCGCCACGGTCGAGATGCCGGTCGCCGTCCTCGACGTGAAAGACTCCGAGCAGATCCACGCCACGCTGCGCGGCCATGCGGACCCCGTATCGTCGGTGGCCTTCGCGCCGGACGGCAAGGCGCTGGCGACCTGCTCGTCGCGGGGAGAGGTGAAACTGTGGGATGTGGACTCCGCGAAGGAGCGGCGCACGCTGAGCCAGTCGGGCACGGCCCTCGGCCTGGCGTTTCGGCCCGATGGCCGGACGCTGGCGATGTCCTGGTTTGAGCCGTTCGGCAAGGACGACAAAACGCTCACCGGCTCCTACCGCGGGACCGACGTGAAGGGCTATCGTGGCGGAGTCAAGCTCTGGGACGCGGAGAGCGGGAAGGAACGCGGCGTTCTGCAACGTCAATCGCCGCGCGGCGTTACCCACATCGCCCTGTCGGGCGACGGCAAGACGCTCGCCGCCGTGGAGGCCTGGCGCGAGAACGACGTAAAGGACATCAAGCGCGGCGTCGCCCTGTGGGACATCGAATCCCGCAAGGTCGTCCACACTTTGAACGACACTGCCTTCGCGCTGGCGTTCGCACCGGACGGCAAGACCCTGGCCCTGAGCAACAGCGAAGGCGTGATGCTGTGGGACGTGGCCGCCAGGCGGCAGTGCGGCAAACTGGGCGGCGACAAGACGTACGTTCGGCAGCTGGTGTTTTCGCCGGACGGCAAAATCCTGGCTGGATGCGATTACCAGGGGACTGTTCACCTGTGGGACGTGGCCGGCGGCAAGGAGAAGGCCGCCCTTCAGCACGGCGACTCGCAAACGGCGTCCTGCCTGGCGTTCGCGCCGGACGGCAAGACGCTGGCCGTGGGAGTGGGGCCGCGAAGCTCCCAGGACATCGAACCGGGCGAGGTCGTGCTGTGGGACACAGCGACGTCCAAGAAGCGATTGACGCTGCGAGGTCACATCGGCAACGTCCTGTCGTTGGCCTACAGTGCCGATGGTGCGTTCCTGGCGTCCGGCGGAGCGGATAAGACCGTCAAGCTCTGGAACATCGGCCCCCGCGCCGCGAGCCAACGCTGAGATCGTATCGGGTCGGCGTTGCTCGGGTTGCTACTAGCCCGGAGCGCCAGCGACGGGCGCCCGTCGCTGGCGCTCCGGGCTAGTGATTCAACTCATCGCCTTTTCATTTGCTCCTCTGTCCGTGTTGACCTCCGCATTCCCAACATGCTATCACTCCCCCGGATGTTCACCGCGTCTTCTAATGGGGTGAGCCATGCCGTTGTGCATCACCGGGATGCATCGTTCGGGGACTTCGATGATCGCGAATGTCCTCCATGAGTGCGGACTCGATCTGGGTCCGGCGGACGATCTTTTGCGCGCCAATACGGGAAACCCCGAAGGATACTGGGAGAACCGATCCTTTCTGCGACTCAACGACACCATCCTCAACGCCCTGGAGGGAAGCTGGGACCGGCCGCCGCGGATGAATGCCACCAGCGGGGAGAACGGGCCGGCCCTCGACCGTTTTCGCAGTCAGGCGCGCAAGTTGGCGCGGCGCTTCAAGGGCCGCGAACCGTGGGGTTGGAAGGATCCGCGCAATTGCCTCACGTTGCCGCTATGGCGAAGCGTCGTCCCGGATCTGAAAGTGTTGATCTGCGTCCGCAATCCGCTGGCCGTGGCCGAATCGCTGCGGGCGCGCGACGGCGTGCCGTTCGCCCACACGCTCGACTTGTGGCTGACCTACAACCGGCGTGTCCTGGCCGCAGTCCCGCCCGGCGAACGGCTTGTCACGCACTGTGAAAGTTATTTCCACGACGCGCGCACTGAGTTACGGCGTGTGCTGGCATGGCTCGACATGCCCACGACGGAGGAGCGTCTGGAA
Organism: Gemmataceae bacterium; assembly: GCA_036557825.1. GTDB lineage: Bacteria > Planctomycetota > Planctomycetia > Gemmatales > Gemmataceae > JAJPHU01. Next base: position 8,965 of record DATBGU010000294.1, on the reverse strand, counting down.
CACGCTCGGACACGCATCAAGCCGTCGCTGGTGCATCATCGCGTGTCGGTTGACGAACTCGTGGAAGCGGGCGCATCGGCGGAACTGGTGAAATGCTACCTGGATTTATGCGAAGAGGTTGAGCCTCCGCCCGCGCAAGCCTCCGGGGAAGAAGCATACCGGGCGGTTTGCTTCACGGAGGCGTGAAAGCCGCCGGCTAAAACACTTTCTCACCAGTTCGCGGCGCCGGCAAGGGGTGCCCTTGCCGGCGAGGCGAGTTGGGAAATACGGATGCGGGTTGCTAGACAGCCGGAGCTTCGGCCGGCAGCAGGGCGCCGAGTTTCTCCGCGACGTCGCTGGGCAGCTTGCTCTTGAGGAACTCAAGGGCGTGAGGGAGGAAAGTCTTGATCTGGTCGGCCGAGAGGCCCGACTTCTCAAGTTTGTCGGCCAGGGCCGCGCAGGCGTCTCCTCCGCCGAAGAGCTTGCCGGCCATGCCCGCGACGGCGCTGAGGACGCCGCCGGAGGAACCGCTGTCCGCCTGGGCGGCGGCCATCATCTCGTCGGTGCCCGGAACCGCCTGGGACAGCCGGGCAAACTGTTCGGCCGGGACATGGCTTTTGACGAGGCCGAGCAAAGCTCCCAGTGCTTTTTTCGTCTGCTCGGGACTGAGGCCGGTTTTGTTCGCCAACTCCGTTACGATGTCGATCATGGTCAACTCTCCTAAGTTGTGAGGTTCAGATCGAGAGACAAAACACGCGGGTTCTGCCGGGGAACGGCGTCGCGCGCCGCGGCATCACCGCGACGACCATGCCGGCGCGGCACGCCTCGGGGCGCGGGTCAACCATTGCTACTTTTTCTTTTTGTCCTCGGTTGTCGGCTTCTTGTCCTCGGCGGGCGCGGTTACAAACTCGACTTTGGCCTTGGCGACGTTGTTGCGGATGGTTTCGATGACCTTTTGGCACTCGGCCTTGGTTTCGTAGCCACTGGGGCTGGACAGGGCCAGGAGAGTTCCTTCGCTGTCCCGTAGGCTGAAGCGGAACTTGCCGTCCTTTTCGCTCTTTTTGACCTGGAAAACCACCGTGCCGGCGGCGGCTTTCGTTTCTTTGTCCTTCTTGGCCTGTCCGGAGGCGAACGGCGGACCACCCAGGCCCACCACGGCAAGGCATACGGCCGACAGCAGCAGAACGCGAACGACCTTCCTCATGATTTCGGTCCTCCAAAGAAGCGGTTCAGGATAGTTCGACCCGCCTCGACTCGGTTCCGCGATTCCTCAGTAGCTGACGACGCGCGACAGCTTGCGGGCCTGCTCCACCCAATCGGTGACGTGCTCCAGACTCGGCACGACGCGGACCAATCGCTTGGCCTCGTTAGTCTCGACCAGCTTTTCATGCAAGTGGTCGGGGCGGCGTTGGGCCAGCTCAAGCACGGTCTCGACGCCGGCCGCCGCCAGCAGGTCCGAATACTGCTCGCCGACGCCGGGAACGCGGAACAGGTCGGCCCGGTTGACCCACTTGAGAATCAGCGTTTCGCTGATTCCCGTGTGCTCGGCGAGTTCCTTGCGGCCTCGGGGGGTGGCCCCCTTCTCCAACAAGCTCTCCGTGGTGGCGATGCCCGCCTCGTGCAACTTCCCGGCGTACACTTCGCCAATCCCCTCGATCTCAATGACGCTGCTCATCGCAAGGGCCCTTTCATGATGGAGGTTCCCAGACGAACGGACGCGATCCCGATAACGGACTCTTGAGACCCGTTGAGACGTGAGTGCTCGCAGCGGATCTCGTGTCATCCGCGATGGCGACTGAATGTGAAACGGAATTGTTTGGATAGGAGCTGCCGACGATTCGATTCGTCACCAGCCCGAGTTATTCGGCCCTCACCGTCGTTGATGAGGGAGTGAATACAAGAACCGGGCGATCAAATGGCGATAGTATTGTCCGGCCGTGGAAGAATTGCAATCGAAATCGAGAAAATAATCGGAAGGTATGAAGATGGATGCGGCGCCGGGTTCGTCGAGTCGCACGGCATTGCCGTACTTCTAAAGCTTTTTCGGCGGATGTAGCGGAACTCGTGAGAGTTCCGTTCCAACTTCCCGCGGAACGCTCACGAGTTCCGTTACAACCTAGAGGTGTACGTCGTAGCCTTCCCGTTCAGGGACGTTGTTGCCGAAACCGACGTGGCGGCGCGGCCGGCTGTTCAATTCGTTCCGGTTGATGTCGAACTGCTTCAGCGCCCAGCCCCAGTTCCACGTTTCCGTGTCCATGAAGTGCATCACCAGAAGATTTTTCAGCTCCTCAATCTCCGCGAAGCTGTAGCCGTCCGTCGAGGCGACGGCGGTGTCGATGTCGAGGTGGCCGCGGATGTCCGGGTGCCAGCGCTCGATCAGCCGGCGGCGCAGCTCGGCGTCGGGTGACTTGAAGTGCAGCACCAGATCGAGCCGGCCGGGACGCTTGAAGGCGCGGTCGATCAGATCGAGCGAGCAATTGGTAGTGAAGACGAAGACGACGCCCTCGTTGATCTCGATACCGTCCATGGCGCTGAGGAAAACGGCCTGGTCCTCGGTCTCGGCGATCTTGTCGCGGTCGCGCAGGGCGAGATCCATGTCGTCGAAGAAGACGATGCCGCGGCGCTCGACGGTGAACAGCGCCTCGATGCTTTCGTGGGCGCGGGCGGCGCGGTAGTTGTCGGGCGTGACGAGACGATATTCCCAGCGGCGTTGCCGGCACGCCTCCCAGATCCAACGGCAGGCCATCGTTTTGCCGTTGCCGGGCGGGCCGGTCAGCAGCACGCCGCGCTTGGCGCGGCCGCCGTAGGCCTTGATGCGTTCGAGGTTGCCGCTCTCCAGATAGCCGATGGTGTTCTTCCACAGCAGATCGAGCTGGTCCTGCGCCAGAATGGGCGGCGCGCAGGGCGGTTCGTTGTCGCGGCGGCAGCGCAGGGCGATTTTGTAGAGGGGGAGATAGTCCTTGCGATCGACGACGGCGAAATCGACTCCCCAGCAATTGAGATGGTCGCTGTGCGCGAAGCGGACGCGGACGAAGCGGATGCCCTCGATGTCGTAGAGGCGCATACCCAGCTGCAATCCGGGCGCGGAGTGGCGATTGTCCGGATCCCAGTCGCGCACCAGAACTCCGTCGAGAGGCAGCAGCGCGCCGCGGCGGGCGGCCTTGACCAGCGGCGTGTAGAACTCGTCCATGTCCACGGCCACGGGCGAGGCGAAACCGACCTGGCGAGCGACGGTTTCGAGCAGAAAACGGTGGTCGGCGGCGTACTGCTTGAGTGGGGTGTTCATGATGCGTCAGACACCGTGTTGATAAGTGTGGTTCACCCTAACGCCGGACTGTCGGCGGATGATGCGGCGCTACGACCGGATACAAACAAGGTTATTCTATCCTCACGACGACGGCGCCCGCAATGACCGTCGCGCGGACAGCCAGAGCGACGTTCGGCTGCCAATCAAAGAGAACGAGATCGGCCGGAGCATCGACTTGCAGCAGCCTAGGTTCCAGGCCGAGCAGTTGACGCGGTCGCGCTCCCGCCATGTCCACGGCGTCGGCCAGCGCGACGCCGAGGGACAGCAGATGAGAGAGGCAGGCGTCGGTGAAAACGCCGGAGCCGGCCAGGAACGAGGTGCCGGGCACGACAATGCGGCCGCTCGGCTGCACCTCGAATTCCTGGTCCCACTCGCCGTATCGGCCGGGCGGCAGACCGGCGAGGCTGCTGGCATCGCAGGTGACGATCGTCCGCGCCGGTGTCTTGACGCGCAGGATGCAGCGTAGCACGGCTGGCGGCAGATGATGGCCGTCGCTGATGACGCTGGCCCACAGCTCGTCGGCCGCGAGTTGCTCCCACAGATAGTTGTCGTGGCGCGGCAGCAGAGCGTGCGAGCCGTTGCCCAAGTGCGTCGAAAGCCGAGCGCCGGCGGCGATGGCGGCGCGGATGCACGCGCTCGTCGCGGCGGTGTGGCCCAGCGCCACGACGACGCCGGAGGCGACGAGTTTTTCGATGAACGGCAGCGCGCCCTCATGCTCCGGAGCGAGTGTCACCAGGCGAATACGGCCGCCGGCGGCGTCCTGGAACCGGCGGAACTCGTCCCAGTCGGGCGGCCGGACGTGACGCAGGGGATGCGCGCCGCGCGGGCCGTCCTCGCGGCTGATGTATGGCCCTTCGAGATGCAAGACCGGGATCGCGCGGGCGAGATCGGCGTCCGCTTCGCAGGCCCGGTGCAGTGTGCGGAAGCCGTGTGTCAGCGCTTCCGCGCTGTTGGTGACGAGCGTTGGGCAGAGCGCGCCGATGCCGTGACGGCGGCAGACGCCGACGACCCGACGGATGTCCTCCTCGGTCAGACGCGGCGAATTGAAGCTGATACCGTCGCAGCCGTTGATTTGCAGGTCGAACAGAGCGGGCGCGATCCAGTCCGCCTCGACATCGGCGCGACCCTCTCCCGCAGGCTCCATGCGGGCGATGCGACCTTGCTCACAAAGGATGTCCAGTCGTTCGCCGGTGGCGTAGTGGCGGGCGCGGAGCCGCAAGAGGTTCGATTCGCTGCTCACCAGGTCTTCCTCACTCGTGCTTTCCGAGGCGGGCGATCAGGGCGCCGACGAAGGTAACGATGGCCCCCAGCAATGCGCCGATGCCGAACACCAGCGCATCGCGCCGGCTCAAACGAAATCCCTTGGCTGGCTTGGCCTCGGGAGGCGGCGTGTACGGCACCAGTTCCACGTCGATCGTGGGCGCGGCTTCCGGGCGCGGCGCGGGCGGCGGCTTGAGATCGGGCAGCCGAGGAGAGGAACGCCGTTTCTTCTTGTGTCGCTTGGAGGATCGTGTGCGATCGGCCGGGCGGGCGGGGCGTGTTTTCTCTGGGAGCTTCGGCGGCTTGACCGCCGCCGGCGGCACCCCGGACGGCGGTTTGACGGCGGCCGGCTGCGTGCCGGTGGGCGGCTTGCCGGCCGAGGGCACCGTGCCGGAGAGAGGCTTGGCCGCTGGCGCCGCGGCTGTGGCCGGCAACACCGGATGTTTGCCGCTCTCCACTTCCAGCCAGGTCAGATACGGCCGCATGCGCGGGTCCGACTCCGGGGCGGCCAGCTGTTCGTTGCCGGCGACGAGGAACACCTGCAACGCCTGCGCGGCGCGTTCGGGCGTCGGATAGCGCTGAGCAGGATCCTTGGCCATCATCCAGTTGACGATCTGCTGCAAACCATCGGGCACCGCCGGGTTGTAGGTCTTCAGTGGTTTGGCCGTCTCCGTGGCGTGGCGGATCATCTGGCTGATGATGTTGGTGTCCGGAAAGGGCGGCTGACCGGCCAGCAGGTGATAGAGGACGCAGCCGAGACTGTAAACGTCGGAGCGAATGTCCGTGTGGCGCGGGTCGCGCGCCTGCTCTGGCGACATGTAGTCCGGCGTGCCCAGCAGGACACCCTCGGTGGTCAGGCCAAGTTCGCCCGGCTCGCCGGCCCCCTCCTCGAACAAGGTGCGGCCCAGGCCGATGTCGAGGATCTTGACCGTGGCGCGCAGCGTCGAATCCGTCGCCGCCCCGACCAGCATCAGGTTGGAGGGCTTCAGATCGCGATGCACGAGTCCCTGGGTGTGGATGTGCTGCAACCCTTGCAGCGCCTGGTAGACCAGGCGCACCGCTTCGCCGGGCAGCATCTTGCCGCGGCGGGCGATAACCTCATCGAGCGTCTCGCCCTCCAGGTACTCCATGACGATGAATTGCAATCCGAGGGCGGTCCCGGTCTGGAAGGTGCGGACGATGTTCGGATGTTTGAGCAGCAGGGCGAGGCGGGCCTCGCGATGAAAGCGGCCGAGCAGGTTTGGCTCCTTGGCCTTGGAGGGCGGCAGCACCTTGATGGCCACGACCTGCCCGAGCTGGTGCTGGGCCTTGTAGACGCCGGCCATGCGGCCCTTGCCCAGGCGGTCGAGGATTTTGTACTCGTTGAGGAAGAACCCCTCGGCGTGGCCGCGAGCCAGCAACTGGGCCTGGTACTCGGTGAGGAACTTGTTGGCCACCATCCACGAGGCGAACTTCGCCAGGTTGTTGGCCCCGTCCTTGGCTTCCTGCTGCCAGCGGGCGTACATGGTCTTGGCTTCGTCAAAGGACAGAAGCTTGCTGCGCAGCAGCAGACCGTAGACATTCTGTACCGTGAGTTCCATGTCGCCCTCAACTGCTGAACTGGCGAGCGGGGGGCGTCAGCCCCCTGTTGAGCCAGCAACAGGGGGCTGACGCCCCCCGCTCGCCTTATAATACCATCATGGACCTCGATTTGGCGCTAACCCTTCTGTCGCACACCCCGGATGCTCCGCTGGATCTGGCGGAGTTGGCCCTTTGTCTGGCGCGCGAGGAATATCCCGCCCTGGACATCGAGGCGTATCTGAGCGAGCTGGACGGCATGGCCCACGAGGCGCGGCCGCACCTGCGCGGCAGCCTGAGCCAGCGCGTCAAGGGCCTGTGCCGCTATCTGTTTCATGACATGGGTTTTCGCGGCAATCAGCAGAACTACTACGATGCGCGCAACAGTTACTTCAACGAGGTTCTCGATCGCCGCACCGGCATCCCCATCACGCTGTCGGCGGTGGCGATGGCGGTCGGCAACCGCGCCGGCCTGAACGTCGTCGGCGTCGGCCTGCCGGGGCACTTCGTCGCCAAGGCCGTCGAGGACGACGAGGAAGTGCTTTTCGATCCGTTCCACGGCGGCCGGCTGCTGACGCCCGAGAAGTGTAAGCGGCTGGTCGAGCAGGCGACCGGTATGCCGTTCGAGGTAGATACCGAGGCGCTGCGGCCAGTGCCGCTTGGCGCGATCGTGCTGCGCATGCTGAACAATCTGAAGGGCGTTTACCTTCGTACCGGCGATTACACGCGCGCCGCGCGGGTCATCGAGCGGTTGCGTCAGTTGAGTCCGGAGGATCCTTTGCAGCGCCGCGATCTGGGCGCGACGCTGTTCCAGGCCGGCCAAGCCGGACGGGCGATCGATCACTTGCAGGCGTATTTGACGGCGTCGCCGGGAGCCGGCGATGCGGACGTGGTGAAACAATTGCTGACGCAGGCGCAGGCCTCGGTGGCACGGTGGAATTGAGGGGGATTGCGCCAGCCCGCAGCGCCAGCAAGGGTGAATCTATCCCTTGCTGGCGCTGCGGGCTGGTGGAGTTTTTCCCGCCGGCCCTTATTTTTCCTGCACGACGGGATTGCGCAGCACGCCCAGACCCTCGATCTCGACTTCCACGCGGTCGCCGTCTTTGAGGAACACCGGCGGCTTGCGCGCGAAACCCACGCCCGGCGGTGTGCCCGTGAAGATCACATCCCCCGGTTCGAGCGTGACGATCTGCGAGACGTAACTGAGAATGTCGCCGGCCGTGAAGATCATTTGCCGCGTGCTGCTGTCCTGCATGATCTTGCCGTTGAGCCGCAATCGGATGGCGAGGTTGTGCGGATCGGCGATCTCGTCGGCCGTCACCAAAACGGGACCGATCGGCGCGAAGGTGTCGAAGGTCTTGCCGGCCAACCACTGCTTGCCGTCCTTCTTGAGCTGCCAATCGCGCGCCGACACATCGTGGCCGACGGTGTATCCCGCCAGATGGTCCATCGCGGCGGAGGCGCTCAGGCGACGTCCCTTCTTGCCGACGACCAGGACCAGTTCCGCCTCGTAATCGACTTCGCGGCTGACGGCCGGCAGGCGGATCGCTTCCTCGGGTCCGATGATGGCGGTGGCGAACTTGCTGAACAGGACGGGTTCCTTGGGAATGGGAGCGCCGCTCTCGGCGGCGTGATCGCGGTAGTTCAGCCCGACGCAAATGACTTTCGGTGGATCGGGGATCGGCGCCCGCAGCTGGACCGACGAGGCGGTGTGCCGCACGGCGTCGGGCCGAACGACTGCCTCGGCCGCGGCGCGGAGCATGGCGGGTCCGGCCGCCAACAGTTCGCGCACGCTGAGGGGAAGATCGGGCCGGGTAGCGTGCAGATCGACGTAGGCATCGCCCTGAAGCACGGCCGCTCGCGGGCCGGCCGCTGTCTGAATGGTCGCCAGTCGCATGATGTCCTCGTGAGGCAAATCGGGATGAACGCGGGCGTCCGTGCCATGTTGGGGCGCGGACCGGCTCCCGGCAAGTCCATCCGGCGTTTTTCGCCGTTCGTCTACTCGATGCGCTTGGCGAGTTGCCCCGCGCAGGACGCCGCCTTGCAGCACCGCGAGGAAGCGCGAACGGTCCTCCAAAATCGAAATGTCCGCCAGCACGTCGCCGTCCACGATCAGCACGTCGGCGAGCTTGCCCGCCTCCAATGTGCCGAACTCGTCGCCGCACCCCATGATCTCGGCCCCCGACTTCGTGGCGCACACGATCGTTTCCAGCGGAGAGAAACCAACGTGGCGCACGAAGAACGTCAGTTCCTTGGCGTAGTCGCCGTGCGCGTTCCAGGCGAAGCCGTAATCGCCGCCCATGCCGAGCCGCCCGCCCGCTTCGAGGATCATGCGAGCGCTCTTCGCTCCTCCCTCCAAGGTTTCCTTGTGTCCGTCGATCACGCGCTGCGACATGCCGAACTCGCGGCCGCGCTCGATGCTGGCGTGCTCGAACTGCAAGGCCGGCACCACCGGCGTATCGCGCTCCAGCAGCATGTCCAAGGTTTCGCCGTCCATGAAGGTGCCGTGTTCGAGCGTGTCGTAGCCGGCCCGCAGTGCGTTCTTGATGCCCTCGGTCGCCCGGCAGTGCCCCGTCACCTTGAGACGGTGATTGTGCGCCTCCTCGACGCAGGCGTGCATCTCGGCGAAGGTCATGCAGAGCGTGTGATGATCGTTCGTGTCCGGGGCGGCCGCGTCGCCGGTGGGATAGGTCTTGACCCATTCGACGCCGTCCTTGACCAGTTTGCGCACGGCGCGGCGGGCCTCATCGGGTCCGTTGATGAGCAGGACCAGCCCTTCCATGCCGATCTTGCGGAAATCGGGGTTCCAGTCCATCAGTCCGCCGGCGCCGCAGATTTCTCGGCCGCTGGCCGCCAATCGTG
>DATBGU010000293.1:0-24009 GCA_036557825.1 Gemmataceae bacterium | reverse complement strand
TCCGTGTAGTGGGCCGTGTAACGCTCCACCAGATGCAAACACGAGCGCGTCACCGAGAGGGTGTGTTCGAGCAGACCGCCGGCGAACGGATAGAAACGATCGCGCGTGGCCGGTAGACGCTGGAGCGCTTCGGCGTGGCGCTCCAGCAGCGTCAGAACCAGGCGGCGCAGCGGTTCGTCGGCGATGTTGGTTTCCGCCAAGCCCTTCAACTCGGTGAGCATCGCCGCGGCGGCGTAGCGCGAATGCTCGACGAACAGCAGCGGATCGAAGCCGTCGGCGCGGTCGTCGTCGCCGGCAGGACGGATGGCCTGTACCTCGATCAGCTGCGGGCCGTAGCGCTCGTGCTCGCCGTAGGCGGCGCGGAGCTTGTAAAACTGGCCGACCTGCCAGTCGCGCTCGCATGGCTCGTACCAGGGGCTGTCCTGCCAGACCATGAAGGCGACGCCGCGGCGGGCGTCGCGGAAACGGCAGGCGAAATACGGCTTGCCCTCGCGCGTGGTGCCCCGCGTCTTCTCCGCCAAGAGCGCGAAGAAGTCAGCGTGCTGACCGGGCGTCAGCTCGCACAACGGAATCGGCGTCGGCTTGGCTCGGCTCATACACTCAGGATAACCCACCCAGGCGCGAAAAACACGAGAGAAGACAGATCGGCGGATGCACCCTCGCTTGCGGCGATTTTCACGGCGAGCTATTATCGACGTGCAAGATCGCAGGTCAGGCTTTCCCGCCTGACAACGGCGACAACCACGTCAGGCTGGAAATCCTGACCTACAATTCATTCGGACACCGTTCGCTGGAAGTCCTGATGGCCATCACAACCGCGCGCAACCTGATCGAAACCCTCAACCGCGTCCGTTTGCTCGAACCGGCCCAGCTCGACGAGCTGAGCCGCGGTCTGGCCGGTCGGCCGGCCGATCCTCTCGTTCTGGCCCGCGAGCTGATGCAGCGCGGTTGGCTGACACCGTATCAGATCAACCAACTCTTCCAGGGCAACGGCGGCGATCTGATGCTGGGACATTACCTGCTGCTGGAACGGCTGGGCGAAGGCGGCATGGGACAGGTCTTCAAGGCCCGCGAGCAGCGGCTGGGCCGCATCGTCGCCTTGAAGGTGCTGCGCAAGGAGTGCGTGGTCAAACCGGACGTTCTGCGCCGCTTTCATCACGAAATCCAGGCCGCCGCCCGCCTGTCGCACCCCAACATCGTTCACGCCTACGACGCCGAGCAGATCGGCGACACGCACGTCTTCGCCATGGAATACGTCGAGGGCATCGACCTGTCGCGGCTGGTCAAGCAGTCCGGCCGACTGGCGATGGCGCAGGCGTGCGAGTACGTCCGCCAAACCGCCGTCGGCTTGCAGCACCTCCACAACATCGGCATGGTCCACCGCGACATCAAGCCGGCCAACTTGATGCGCGCCGCGCCGGGAGGGACCATCAAAATTCTCGATCTGGGACTGGCCCGCCTGCTCGACGAGGAATCGAGCGAGCGGACGGTCCTCAAGCTGACGCGCCTCGGCGTCGTCATGGGCACGCTCGACTACCTGGCGCCGGAGCAGGCCCTCAACTCGCACCGGGCCGACATTCGCTCCGACCTCTACAGCCTCGGCTGCACGTTCTATTTTCTGCTGACCGGACGTGTGCCGTTTCCGGTCGAGGAGCCGATGGCCAAGCTGCTGGCCCATTCCTGCGACAAGCCCGATCCCGTCGAGCAGGTGCGGCCGGACGTGCCGGCGAACGTGGCGGCGATCGTGCGCAAATTGATGGGGCGACATCCGGAGGACCGCTACCAAACCCCGGCCGAATTGGTGCAGGCTCTGGCGACCCCGACTCCTTCGCCCACGGCGATCGCGACGCCTCCGCCGGCGCAGCCCGTTGCGCCGTTGGCCGCGCCAGCCGTCGCGCCGCCGCTCGCCGTTCCGGTCGCGCAACGGCGGCGGACGCGCTCGGCCCGGCGGGGCAAGATCTGGCTTGCCGCAGCCGCCGTCATTCTGGCGCCGTTGCTGATTGGCCTGCTCGTGCATTTCCTTCGCGGCGACAAACCGCCCGCGCCCGCGGGCGGCCCGGTGGACAGCCGCCGCCGTGCCGCCGACGGCTCCAAGATAACGAACTCGCTGAAGATGGAGCTGATCCGCATCAACCCCGGCAAGTTCTTCATGGGAGCGCCGACGAAAGAGCCAACTCATCGCCCCGATGAGACGCCGGAGCGCGAGGTGACGATCACCCGCCCCTTCTACCTCGGCGCCAATCTGGTCACGGTTGGAAACTTCAACGAGTTCGTCGAGAAAACCGACTACAAGACGGAGGCCGAGCAGGACAACGACACGCGGCCCGGTCGTTACTGGCGCAAGCCCGGCTGGCCGCAGACCGACAAGCATCCCGTCGCCTGTCTGAGCTGGAACGACGCGCAGGCGTTTTGCGAATGGCTGACGAAGAAGGAGAAACGCACCTACCGTTTGCCGACCGAGGCCGAATGGGAGTACGCCTGCCGGGCCGAGTCCAACGCCGCCTACTCCTTCGGTTCGGACCCCAAGAAGCTCGACGACTACGCCTGGCACCGCGGCAACTCCGGCGGTCGGGCGCATCCGGTCGGCGAGCGCCGGCCCAATCGCTGGGGATTGCACGACATGCACGGCAACCTGCTCCAGTGGTGCGGCGATTACTACGATGCGCGGTTCTATCAGAAGATCGTCCTCGAAGATCCGCAAGGGCCGGCGCGCGGCTGGCAGCGCGTACTGCGCGGCGGCTTCTGGGACAGCTTCCCCCGCGATTGCCGCTCCGCCCGCCGCTTCACCGCCGCCGCAGATCGGCACGGCAACGATAGCGGCTTCCGCGTGGTCCTCGTGTTGCCGGAATGAAGCAGCAATCTCCAGACGATGCGCCGAAGCAGGACAACGGCCCGCCGTTCGCCTGAACCTTTGCCATCATCGCCGGCACCGAGCGCAAAATTGCATCGGCGGCGCATTCAGGGTACAGTAAGAGGAAACCGTCCGGGTCATTCCAGTGCCCGAATTGCCTCTTCGCCCCTCTTCCTGGGAGAGCGTTCATGTTGACCCTTGCCTCGCCCAAGCGGATGCGCCGACGCATCCTCGCCGTCGCGCTGCCCATGTGCATGGGCTTGGCCCTCGCCGGACTGTCCCCCTCCATGCTGACGCCGGCGCGGGCGCAACTGCCCCAACGCATCAAGGCGCCCGAACTCGACGGCGCCGTTGGCACCCTCGGCGCCGACAAGCCGATCAAGCTCAAGGATCTGCGCGGCAAGATCGTCGTCCTCGAGTTCTGGACCTTGTGCTGAATTAATTGCTTGCACCTCTTCCCCGACCTGGTCAGGCTGGAGAAGAAATATCCCAACGAAGTGGTCGTCCTCGGCGTCCACACCGCCAAGTTCCAAAACGAAAAGGATCCGGCCAGCATCGAAAAGGCCATGCAGCGCTACGAGTTGAACCATCCGGTCATCAATGACGCCGAGCGCAAAATCTGGGAAACCTACAACGTCCAGGCTTGGCCGTCGGTCGGCGTCATCGACCCGGAGGGCTACCTCGTCGCCGTCTATCCCGGCACCGAGCACATCTACACCGAAGCGGACAAGGTTATCGCCAAGCTGATCCGCACGCACCGCGCCAATCGAACGCTCAACAACAAGCCCATCTACTTCACCAAGAAGCAGGCCGAGAAGGCGGCGAGCAGTCCGTTGTGGTTCCCCGGCAAGGTGCTGGCCGACGGCGCGGGCAAACGCTTGTTCATCTCCGACAGCACGCACCACCGCCTCGTCGTCACCGATCTCGACGGCAAGAAGATCGCCGTCGCCGGCACCGGCAAGCCCGGCCACACCGACGGGCCGTTCGACCGCGCCTCGTTCAACGACCCGCAAGGTCTAGCCCTCGATAGGGACACGCTGTATGTGGCCGACCGCAAGAACCACTTGATTCGCGCCCTGGATCTCAAGAAGCAGACGGTGCGGACTATCGCCGGAGTCGCCGGTCATCAGGGCACCGACATCCGTCGCGGCGGCTCTGCCCTGCGCACAGGATTGAACAGTCCCTGGGATCTGCTGCTTCACCAGGGCCGGCTCTACATCGCCATGGCCGGGCACCATCAGATTTGGGAGATGGACCTGGACAAGCACGTGGTCGTGCCGTTCGCCGGCAACGGGTTCGAGAACCTGATGGACGGTTCGCCCGCGAGCAGCTGCTTCGCCCAGCCGAGCGGCCTGGCCACCGACGGCGTCAAACTGTACGTCGCCGACAGCGAGGTCAGCGCCGTCCGCGCCGTGCCCTTCGACGGCGGCGAAGTCACGACCCTGTCGGGTACTGGCCTGTTCGACTTCGGCGATGTGGATGGCGTCTATCCGAAGTCGCGCTTGCAGCACGCCCTCGGCGTCGTCTTCGTCGATGGCAAACTGTTTATCGCCGACACCTACAACAGCAAGGTCAAGGTGATGGACCCACGAAAGCGTCTCTGCACGACCTTCGTCGGCGGCGACAGGAAGGCGAAGCTGTTCGACGAGCCGGGCGGCCTCAGTTACGCTGATCGCAAGCTGTATGTCGCCGACACCAACGCGCATCGCATTCAGGTGATCGATCTCGATACGAAGGAGGTCCGCACCTTGAAGCTGCAAGGCGTGGAAGCGCCGAAGCCGTGAGCCCCGGACGGTCGGGAGTTCTCGCGTCGCTGAGACTCGCGGCTCGCCAAGGAGAATCCTTAGCGCGCGTCCCCGACTAACTTCCAGAGCTGGTGGGACCGGCGTCTCGCCGGTCCAGGGAGCAGAAGACCGGCGAGACGCCGGTCCCACCCACCTTATTCCGAGACGCCGCTTTAGAAACACGAACGCAATGTTGAGCCGCTTCCTGACGGGAGCGGCTCAACATTGCGTTCGTGTTTCTTATCCTGAAGGGCATTGAAGAGTGTGCGGAGGGTTCAGTCTGGGTGGGAGCGACAGCTGGTAGCACGACAACACATTATTCGGGAAATTCTTGCAATCGTACGTTCTGGGGTTAGAATTAACCGCTGATATCGTAGCCGAGACCCGGGAACGAGCCTTCTGGGAAAGATCGGATTAATGTTCCCATCTTTTCTGGTTCCACGTCCCCTTTTCTGTTCCAGTGGATCTCAAGAGCGACAGCGAGGGCGCCTGGGTGAGGCCGACCGTTGAGTGTCGATTTGGTGACGCTCACACCGTATAACCGACCATGGATTTTGCGGGAGTTGCCATGTTACTTAGCGGCTGGCTGAAGCCCCGATCGCGTTCCATCCATCGTTCCCGTCGCCGCCGGGGCGACTCCCTGGGCGGCATCCGCGACTGGCTGCTGGAAGACCGCTGTCTGCTGAGCGGGGTCCTTGTGCCAGGCAACAGCAACACCCCACTAAAAGACCTATTCTGGAATGGCGGGGCGCCCCAACAAGGAGCCCCTTATACGGGCCCGATCGTTACTGCCGCACCGACGGTGAAGACCATCACAATCACGAACAACTCGGACCAAACCATTTATCCGATACTCAGAGACGCCAATACGGGACAGGATCCAGCTAATACCAATCCGAATAACCCGAAAAACTATTACGATCCCGAAGATCCCATCGGCCAGGAGTACAGGGCCTACATTGGCTACGTGGGTCCGGACGGCAAGGAGTATTTGGGCCTGCCTGCTGGGGCGACGATCACCATTCGGGTTCCGCTTGTATTCTGGGATGCGGAGAACACGTACATTGCGACAGACGGCACGGACTTGACGCCTGCTAACCCAACAACCCAATCGAATCCATTCCGTTACAATCCAAGTTCGGCCCGCGGCGTCTCCCTCTCGACGGATAGTAATTCGTGGGTGACAAGCTTCACCGACTCAACTGGGACGGATTCCGTTGGATTGGTCATGTTCTATCATGCCGCGACATCCCAAACACCGTCCTTAGATTCCCCCTCGCAGCTCACCGAATTCACCATTCGAGATCCCTACCTGAATACGGGGGGGATGGGGCCAAATCAGGGGTGGCTGACGGACAGTGCCCAGACAAAAGTTCTCTTTAACTACGATGTCTCGTATGTCGATAATCTGACATCTTCGATCGCCATGGAGGCCTACAATGTCCCCATTCCTATTGCCAATAACCCTACGCCGCCGGCCGATAACTACGGCTGGGCCGGGTCAAGCCTGATTTATGGTCCGCCGACGACGTCGGGTACCATCCAGAACCTGATCCAGAATTTCATAAACAATACGGGGTCTGCCAGTATTGGGCAGTATTTTGGCGGCAACGGTTGGCCCAGCTACTACAATCCCGATGGGATCCTCAAGATTCCCGGAGGCGCCAACCTCTTTGCCAACAGCCCCCTGAATGGCCAGCTCTCCTCCTACGCCACTTATGGTCCGAATAACGCCTTTATGTTGACAAGTGGCGGCACGGGACCGGTCTCGGCAAGTTCGGGTGGAGCGCCGTTGACGAACTCGCAGCCGACGCAGCTTCCTCTGACTTTAACCACGGACCAGCGAGCGGCTTTTGTCTCGAATATGGAAGCGATGCTCGCGAACAACCAGGAGGTTGATCTGCAGTACGCACTCGCAGGCCAACCCCTTTCTCCGGTGGTGGGAACGGTTACGGCGTATGATCCCTTTGCCGGGATCCAGGCCATCAATGTTACTAACGGGGGCAGCGGTTATGATCCGAATCACCCGCCCACCGTCATCATTACCCCGGCCGACGGCAAGGGCGGTGGTGCGATCGCCACCGCTTTCGTGAATGCCAGCGGCCAAATCACGGCTATCGGCATTGACCCCAACAACCGGGGCAGCTATGACTTGCCACCAATCATCAGCTTCAGCGGCACCAACCAGAGCGCGACGGCCACGGCTGACCTCTTTGGGGGGACGGCCACTGTGAAGCTCAACTCTGGTGTCAATCTACCCACCAACCAACCCTTATCGTATGTATTCTCGCGGCCGGCCACGGATTATGCGTCCACCGCCATCACCAACCTCTGGTATTCGTGGGCCCAATACTACGTCAACCAGTTCACGAATTTTGTGCCGCCGCCGGGGGTTACGGGCAGCATCGCCGCCGGCACCAACGTACTAACTCTCGACAGCCCCGCGCCTTCGAGCTTGGCTGTCGGAATGACGGTGAGCGGTCTGGGCATCGATCCGGCTCCGGGGACCACGGTCACCATCCTGGGCTTCAATCCCGATAATGTTAATCAAATCTACTTGAGCCAGCTCTCTGCGTCAGGAAGTTCCTCGGGCACCTCCTACACATTCGGCGCGCCGCAAGCGCTGCCCTTTGCGAACACGGACGGGATCAAGAGCATTACCGTCACCAACCCGGGCAGCGGCTACACGCCGGCGACCGTCACCTTCAGCGGCGGCGGCGGCTCCGGCGCCGCGGGGACGGTGATTACCTCCAACGGCCAGGTCACGGGGGTCGTACTGACGAACTATGGTTCCGGCTACACCTCGGCGCCGACGGTCACGTTCAACGGCGGCAGCACGCTCGCCAGCGGGACCGCCGCCATCAATAGCAAAACCGGCCTGGTCACCGGCGTGACCATCACCAACGGGGGTTCGGGGTATCTCTCAGTCAACATCGGCGGCCCAACCGGCAGTGGTGCGAGCGCCATCGCCACGGTTGACCCCACGACCGGCAGTATCACGAATGTCAAGGTTATCAACGCGGGCGGCGGCTATAATTCGAATAACCCGCCCAGCGTTACCTTTACCGGCGGGGGGGGCAGCGGCGCGACCGCCGCGGCCACTGTTGGGTCGTTCGTCAAAACATTTAGCCTGACGTTCCCGACAGATCAGCAAGCATACGCGCAGGCCTTTGCGGGATCGGTCTATGAAGCGATGGAGGCCGAGTCCGCGATCCCAAATTACACGGCGAAGAATCCCTTGCTTCCCGGAGCCTATAGTTTGGTATACACGACGCTCGGCACGGACACGTTGGATCTTCCCAATTCGAATGGGGGAGGTAGTCTGGTTGGCACTCTCGTCACCAACCTGATCAAATCCATCTTGCGCGGCGTACCTGATTTTACCAACCCGCTGTACTCGAATCCGTCGCAATGGTATCCAAACCCGAGCTACGATCCCAAAACAGGCGAGCCGACGGGAGGCCAGAAATTCAACGTCTATAACCTCGATCCCTACGTATGGTTCGTTCACACCGTGCTCGGTCTGTCAGGGTACGGCTTCTCCGTCGACGATGATACATCGGATGTGGATGCATCGGCCAGTCCCTACACGCCGCAAAACCAACAGGTTCTGCCAAACAATCTTCAATTTGTTTTCTCAGGGCTTAAGCCCACTCCCTTCAACCAGAACGAATGGTTTCCGAGTGTCCCGTGGGGCACCGTCTCCGACACCGGAATAATATCCAATCCAACAGGTGGGCCCTATGCCAAATTCACCATCATCACCCTTACGAATCCACTGGTCTACTATAAAATCACGAATCCCGATCTCACCGCAGGGCAAATTGGCGCGTACGTCTCAGGGCCGGGTATACCACAAGGGACAACGGTCACGGTCAGACAACGGGGGGACTTAAATAGCCTGATGTTGGTATTGAACACGCAAATACCAAACTTACAAACAACCAGCGGCACCTTCACGTTTACTGGTGCACCGAGTAGCCCTCCGCTCAGCCCTCCGCCGCCCCTCGGTTCTCCGCCGCCCAGCCCTCCGCCGTCCAGCAGCCCGCCAGGGGGAAGCGTCAACTCCAGCAGCACTCCTTCGGCACTTCAGGAGCTTATTCTGCTGGCACAGGACGAGTTCCTCATGATCCTCAACCAGGTTGTTTCATTGGCCGATAGGGTTCTCGGTCTCGTGCCGGACCCGGCACTAGCAAATTCCATCGCGGCCTACACGAACGCCATCAACGCTAATCCCGAGGTCCACACGCTCTTGGGACAGGAGGTCATTAATTTCAGCTTTTTTGAGGCTCTCAACCTCTTACAGGAATTAACGGAATGACTTTGAGGTACTAACAAGTTGTTGAGCCGCGACCGGAAAGCCACGAAAAGAATGAGCCGCTTGCAGCTTAGCGACTGGATACGCTAAGCCGCAAGCGGCTTTCGATTACTTCCTCTAAATCATCCGCCCGGTGCACAGCACGAGGATGAGAAACACCACAAAGCCGTTGACGAGAAGCGCTCCGTACTGGCAGCGAACGCCCTTGGCGCTCAGTTCGCCACTGAAAACCACCACGCGGAGGAGATAATACCAGCTCACCGGCAGAAGAAAGGGCAGCGGCAAGCCGATCAACGACGCCAGGAACGCTCGCCGGGCCAGCTCGTCGCCGGCCGCTGTCGGCAACGCCTCCTCACGCTCCTCGTCCGGTTCGGCAGCCGGCGGCGACGGAGCAGGGAGAAGCGGCGCATGCGCCGGAGCGCGGACGGTTTCGTCGCGTGATTGCACTTTCTCACCGCTGGGCAGCGTGGCCGGGTCCGGCTGAATGGCCGTCGGCTCGCGCGGCTCGCCGGCACGAATGCTCTCGCGCGGCGTCTCGCACGCGTAACAAACCGACAGCAGGTTGCTGACCGGCTCGCCGCAGATGGAGCACAGCCATACGCCGGACTCGGCCTGCTCCTCCCAGTTGTCGTCGAGTTCCGCCTCGGCCTCCACGGCGGCCAGAATGCCGGTCGCACGCTGAGCTTCATCTTCATGTACCTGCAAGGCGATTTGAGACAGGCCCGTGCCCAGCATCACGTCCTGCGCTAATTCGCCGGATATTATTGACTCGATGCCCTCGTTTTCCAGCAGGTTTTTGGCCAGCTGCGCCTTGAAGGAATTGTTGAACCTCTGCACGGTCACGAACTTGTCGGACATGAAGGCACTCTCCGCGGGGCGCATAGGCATCATGCCAGCATACACCTCCCGACCTCCGCGTCCAACTATTCGACGAGCTTCCAGCGAATCCCCCGGCCGCTCGGCTCGATGCGAAAACGCAGGAGTGGTTGCACATGTCCTTGATTGAGGCTCTTGACCGTCTCGCGCAGACGGACGAGGGAAGGCACGCCGTGCTCGCGCGGCAGCGGATCGTCGATGCGCTCCGGCCAACCCAGGCCCTCGAACGCCGTCAGGATGCACTCCTGGTTTGGCCCCGGCCGGCGGAAACGCTTGACGAGCCGGCGGCCGAGAGTCAGTTCCCGGACCAATCCGTCCCAGCGCGGCCTCTGCGCGGCGCCGGCGCGATCGAGGCGGTTCTCCCCAATTGCGAGCTGCTCGTCGCGGACCGCCAGCAGTCGTTCCCGCGCCGCTCGGGCGCCGGCCGGCGTAAGGACGACATAGCCATCTCCACGCCCCAAGCCGAGGGATGCCGTGAAGATCTCCGCTTCCACCGGCAGATCGGAGCGATACTCGATGGTGCCTCCTTCCACAAGTTGCCGCAACAGAACTTCCGCCAAGCCGACCTCGCGCAACTCGGCGGCGCGCAGAGCGTATTTCCACGGCGAACAGCGCAGCATCCGCGCGCAGCGATAATTGCCGAGCAGACGGGCGAGGACGGCTAGGGTGGCGTTTTCGCTGTACCACGAGACGGACGGGGAGCGCGTGAGGACATCACTCATGTGCTGATCTTCCTCGAAGAGGTTGTGGGCGAAGAGACAAGAAGCGCACGGCCGTTCATCAGCCATGGCGATCGGAGGGCCGCTGGCGCAGGCGTACCACAGCCCCTCTATCTATACCATCGAAATTCAGGCTCGAAAGTGGACAAGAATTTTCAAAAAAATGAAAAAAAAACTTCAGACGCTTCCAACGAGGGATCAATCCCGCTGCTCCGGCAGACGCACCGCTAGACGTTGCCGCGTGATAAACGTCTCGACCACAAGGCCGGTCGGGCCGCTGCGAACCGTGACGGCCCCGTGGCGATGCGTGTCGAGCAATTGCGCTCCCGCCGCGCGGTAGCGTTGGCGCACTTCCCTCGACGGACCGGGCCGCCCCTGACAGGAGACGACCACGCGAGGCCGCGCCCACCGCGCCAGCTCCGCCGTGTTCGTCAGATGGCTGCCGTGATGCGGCGCCATCAGCACATCAACCGTTCGTGGCGGCAACTCATCGAGAACGCGCCGCAGGCCCGCTCCTTCCAGGTCGCCGGTCAGCAGGATCGCATGTCCCGCGTGCCGCACCTGAAGCACTAGGCTGCGCGCGTTCTCATTGCCCTCGGGTCCGGCGGCCGGTGGGTGAAGCACCTCCAGCGCGACCTCGCCGACGCGCAGCCGATCGCCCGCCTTGATGATGCGCACGAGGACATGGCGCGCATGCAGTATTTCCAGCGTGTGCTGGACGCCCGGCGTGTTCTTGTCCGCGAAGGTCGGGGTGTACGTCACCTGCCCGATGGTGAAGCGGTCCAGCAGATCGCGTAAGCCGTTAAAATGGTCGAGGTCGGCGTGGGACAGAAAGACTTCGTCGATGCGGCGAACGCCGCGCTGCCACAGAAACGGCGCGATCTGGCGGCGCGTCACGTCCGGTCCGGCCAGCGAGCCGGCGTCGTAGAGGAGCGTGCGGCCGTCCGGCGTCTCCAGCACGGTGCAGCCGCCGTGTCCGACGGCGAGGAAGGTGCAGCGCAGCTCGTCGCTGGGCATCCGCGCCGCGCCGGCGGCCAAGCCGGCGCACAGCCAACCCAACCCCGCGACGCCGACCAAGCGCCAGCGCCGCCGCACGGCCGCCTGCGTCAGCACCGCCAGCAATCCAGCGTAGAACACCCATAGCCACCAATTCGGGATCGTCCCCATGTAAAAATGAGCATACGGTAAGCCTTCGCCGGTATCGACCAGAAACTCGCAGCCCGTCAGGCTGCCGTGGACGAACGGTGCAAGCAGTCCCGTCAACGGCGGACAGAGCGCTCCCGCCAGCAGGAGCAAAAAGCCGGCGAACAGCGCCACCGTCGTCAGCGCGACGAGCGGCGGTCCCAGCAACAAGCCGATGGGCGAAATCATCTGATAGCGCGATGCCGCCAGCGGCGTGATCGCCAGCCAGATCAGCAGCGTGACCGCGTAGCTCTGGAATGTCCGCCAGCCCAGCCAGCGCAGGCTGCGCTGCCACGCCGGCCGACTCTCCGCGACTAGCCGCGCCAACGGGTCGTCCTCGCGCTCAAAAAGAAAGCGGGCGCCCCAGTACAGCACGGCCACCGATAGAAACGACAGCAAGCACCCGGTCGTG
Organism: Gemmataceae bacterium; assembly: GCA_036557825.1. GTDB lineage: Bacteria > Planctomycetota > Planctomycetia > Gemmatales > Gemmataceae > JAJPHU01. The sequence goes on along the minus strand of DATBGU010000293.1, from coordinate 11,867 downwards.
AATAGGTCCGTCGGATTGAGCAACGCGACCGCCAACCAGGACAGGGCGAACAGGTTGGCCGGTAGCACGCGGCGGCGCAGTACCAACCCGCCACAGACGGCGCAGACGGCGACGGCTGAACGCAGCGCCGGAGGCCGCCCGCCGGTCAACAGGGCGTAGGCGAGCAGCACGATCGCCACGATCCACGCCGCTCGCCGCTGCCGCACACCCAGCCGCGGCAGCAAGAACCACAGAAACCCCGCCAGAATAACCAGGTGCTGCCCCGAAATCGCCAGCACATGGATCACCCCCGTGCGGATGTACTTGTCCCAATCCGCCCGCGTCATGTCCGCGCCTTCGCCCAAGAGCAGAGCGCTGGCCAATCCCTGCGTCCGCGCCGGCAGCGTCTCGCGGAGGATCTGTTGTCCCCGGCCGCGAACGACCGCCAACCAGCCGCTCGGCGACGTTGTCCAGCCCCGCTCGATGCGCGTCACCGCCGCCGGAGTCTTCTTCGCCGTCAGCACCGTGCGAATGTTCTGATCGCGCAGCTGGGCGGCGTAATCGAACTCGCCCGGATTGCCCGGCGGCGCCACGCGGACCAACTGCCCCACCACCTCGACGGCGTCGCCGACGTGCAAGTCCGGCCAACCTTCCACGCCGACCACGCGCACGCGCCCCGATACGGACACCCAGTTGTCACCGCGGCGCAGCTCGCTCACGCGTAAGACGGTCGTCGTGCTGCCGCCAGGCGACAATGAGCGCAGCGAATCATTCGCCGGCGCGCGGTTGCGCATCGGCTCCTCGTCGAGGAAACCCCGCACTTGCACGGGAGCCGGTTCGTCCTTGGCGTATGGAACGATGTCATCCGCAGCGTACACGTCGCGGCGATAGTGATGATACGCCGCTCCCAGCGCCGCCCCGCCGAGCGCCAGGTACACCAGCGGCAGCCCCGCATTCGGACTGCCGCGCGAACATACCCAGGTGAGGAGGGCGAGCGCCGCCACGATCAGGCTGACGGGCATCGGTATCGAGAAATGACGATCCAGCACAATGCCGGCGGTGATCGCCAGCGCCGCCGGCACCAGCGGCGCGCGCCAGATGCTTGTCGGCAGCAGCGCGTCCAGCGCCGGCCGGGCGGCGGTTTGTGTTTCGGAAGCAGACGGGACGGTGGACATGATTCAGCGCGTCCACGACAGAGAAAGCGCCTCAATCTCGGCGATTGTCGTTGGTCCGCGTTCGGATAGCAAGCGACAAGTGCCCGCTTCGCAACTGATCTTTCGTCGTCCTCCGCATCGGCTTATCATCGCGGGGGGAGGAATTCAACCATGAGCCTTCTGTCGCAGCGACGGTCGCCTCGCTCGGAAAACGGCCTCGGCCTGCTCGTGAACGGCGAGCGAATGAAGCAACCGGAGTTCCACCGCCGCTACGCGGCGTATGAGGAAGACGAGAAGTGGGAGTTGATCGGAGGCATCGTCTACAGGGCCTCTCCCATGCTGAGTCTGACGCATTCCAATTTGAGGGGACGCCGGCCGCCTCCGCCGTTAGGGTTGCGTGAGCCGCGTCCGCCGCGGATAGCCAAGCCGAATCGCCGAGGAGAACTCCTGGCTGCCGCTGTTACATTCGTTCGGAAATCCGGCAAGAAAACGCCGTCGATTGCCGTTCCCGTGGAAAATATTTTCTCTTGACACCAAGAGCCTTATGACGGTTTAGCGTTTGGACTAACGCCTGGCGAGCAGAGCAGTCAATTCCCGGACCATCTGCCCCACATGCTCGCCATCTACCACCAACCCGCCCTCCAGCAGATGCCGGCCTTGTGTCCGGTTGCCCAGCCAAATGTACTCAGCTACCACGAACCCCACCCACGCCGCCCCGGTACGACCGTGCGAGCCGACGGACAACTGGAAGTCGTAGGTTCCGGTGAGAACCGCCTGCCCCGACCGAGTGTCGGTGAAAGAGGCGAGTGCGGCTAAGAACGCGGGCACCCCGAGGATCGCCACCGACCCGTTGGATACCTCCCGTCCCCCGAGCGACGCGGTGACTTCATAACTCTGATCGCTGATCTCACGGAGAGGGACGAGGCGGAGAAAGTCCGCTGAATCCGTAGCATGGATCGTCACCACCCGCGCCCTCCTTCACCCAACGCCACGCTCACCTGCCGGGCCGGCGGGAGGTCTAGTATCCCACGAACAGCCGCCCTGCCGGTCCGGTCCGGTGCGGCGCCTGGTTAGCGGACCCCATCGCCGTAGTTGAGAGTCGCCTCCTCAGGCTCGCGTCGCAAGCGTAATGAGGTACTCACGGCCCCAGCGCACCTTGCCGTCCGCAGGCGTAACGTAACCGCGGTACAGGGCGATCAGATCTTTGCGAAAGGCAATCGCCTTCTCAGGTGGAAGCGCATGATAGACGCGGTGAGTAGGCCCGTATCGGTCGATGAACAGATCAGCAATCGGTTCTGGGGTGTCCGCGTATTCCGGGCAGTCGTACCGTTCGAACTGGTAGTCCCGGAACGACGAACCGAACAGCCCCTTCACCTTCTCCTCGTCGCCCCACTCGAACGGACTCGGAACGCCGGTCGGCGGCGGGACGTACGCGGCTGTGACCGTGAACATGCGCCCGATTCCGCCCTCACCCGTCCATGCCTGGATCGCGATGCGCCCCCCCCGCTTCGTCACCCGTGCGACTTCGTTGGCCACCTTCTGCTGATCGGGCGCGAACATCAGACCGCACGAGGAAACGACAACGTCGAAACTTCCGTCTGAGAATGGAAGATCTTCCGCGTCCCCTACCTTCCAGGTGATGTCGCCATAGCCTTCGTCCGCGGCACGCTTCTGAGCGACGGCGAGAAGTTCGGGTGTGAGGTCCAGTCCCGTGACCGCGGCGCCGCGCGCGCGGGCCATGAGCGCCGTGTTTCCGGTTCCACAGGCAACGTCGAGTACCCTCTCGCCGGCGCGGATGTGCCCGCTCCGCACGACATGGTCAGCGACCGTCAGGATGCCTTGGGCGATCCGGTCGTAGTCGCCGGCTGCCCAGGTGGCTCGATGTTTCTGCTTCAATTCGGTAAAATCCGGCATTCTGCACTTCCGTTTCTGTAAACTGCAACTCGTCTGGCACGTTCACAAGTTATTCTCTCGTTCCTGGCTGCCTATCCTCGGTGAACGGAATCGAAATGTCAAGAAAACCCCACTCGCAGGTGGAGATGCTTTCGTTATCGTAATCAGCGATGTGATCATGGTTTAGGGACAATTGCTCTTTTTCTTCTCGCTTATTCCTTGACCATCGAGGCGCGTGTATATATAAACTTGTTCACTAATACAATTGACTCGAAATGCAGCGCAAAGCGGGAGAATACGATAATCACCGCCAAACGCCGCATAAACGGGACAACAGACAAGAAAGGTCCGTGACGCAAATCCTTCGAATATAAAAAGATTCGGCATTTTTCACCCCCGAGACAATGGTTGAAAAGCGTCGTCGGGAGGACCGCCATGAAGCTCCTCAAACAGGTTCGCCAGGCTCTCCGCGTCAAGCGCTCGATGGATCGAACAGTACGTTCGCTTCCACAAGAACGCCGAAGGATTTCGGCATCCGGCCTTGCTCGGCGCGGCCGAAGTGGAAGGTTTCCTCAGCCATCTCGCCCTGGAGCGACACGTCGCGCCCAGCACGCAACACCAGGCGTTGGGCGCGCTGCTCTTCCTCTACCGTGAAGTGCTGCACCTGCAATCGACCGAGTTGGACGCCGTGCGGGCGAGGCGTTCGCAGCGGTTGCCGGTGGTGCTGTCCCGCGAGGAACGCGCTCGCTCCGCCTTCAATCCAACCTCCGCTCAACCTCCCTTCCGCGACGTGAACCTCAATCCATTCCGCCGCGTCGATCCGCTCCAGACCTCCTCGCCTTCGGCGAGGAGGCTTCCGCAACTGGTCCGTTTCCCCGTATCTAGAGTTGCGCCACTTGCTGCCTCTCCTGGCTCATGAAAAAGATGAACATATCGATCAGCATGGCCGGCGACGGCACGAAACCGTTGGTGGCGCCGAAGATCCCGCCCCCGTCGCTGTAGACGGCGTCGAGCGGATGCGTGAACAGATCGTCCAGCAAGATCGTCAGGTCCAAAACCAGCAAGGGAGTGACGAAGGTGACGGTGGCGAAGCCGTTGATTACGGGAGCGCTCATTTCTTCGCCGTTGACCTGGAAGGTGACAACGCCCTCGTTGAGCGGGATGCCGCCCGGACCCGTGACGCGCGCCGTGACCGTCTCGAACTGGGCCAGGAAGCCATAGGTGTTCTGGACGCTGGTCACGACGATCGCGTCGGCCACCGGATTGACGACCCAGGCGAAGGTGGCGCTGCCGACGACCCCTCGATGGGAGGCGCTGACCGTGACCTGATAGGTGCCGCCCGGCGCGAAGATGGTGCCGGAGATCAGGCCGGTGGCGGGGTTGATGCTCAGGCCGGGCGGCAGGCCGGCGGCGCTGAAACTGCCCGGATCGGCATTGACGGCCCCGATCGCCAGATTGACCTTGTCGCCTTCGTTGTCGTTCCGGCCGCCGGGATTGGTGAAGGTCGGGGCCGGGAACTTGGCCACGTTCCAGGTAAAGGAAACGCTGGCCGTTTGGCCCGCGTGGCTGGCGCTGACGACGACGGAATGGACGCCTGCGGCGCCCAGGTTGATGGTGCCGGAGATCACGCCGGTGTTGGCGTTGATGCCCAGGCCCGAAGGCAGGCCGGTGGCGCTGAACGTGCCCGGATCGGCGTTGACGGCGCCTAGGGTCAGATTGACCTTGTCGTCTTCCGTGTTGTTCTGGGTGCCGGGATTGGTCAGGGTCGGCGGCACGCCAGCGCCCACGTTCCAGGTGAAGGAAACATTGGCCGAGATGCCGTCGTCGTAGCCGGTAACGGTGACGGAATAGGTGCCCGCGCCGTTGGCGGCGATGCTGCCGGAGATCAGGCCGGTGCTGGCGTCGATGCCCAGGCCCGGCGGCAAGCCGGTCGCCGAATAGGCGACGTCCGCTTCGGAACTTGTGACACCCACCGATACCGTATCGCCGGCGTGGCTGCTCTGGTCGCCGGGACTGTTCAGGGTCAAAGAGGGCGATTCGGTGACGGTGAAGATCGCCGGGTCCGAATTCACCGTTTGTCCCGGCGGGCCGTTGACATCGGGATTATCGACGGTGACGTTGACCGGGCCGTCGTCCGGGATGGCACTGGCCGGGACCGTTACCGTTATCTGCGTGCCGGTGATGTTGGAGGGCGTCAGGATGACGCCGCCGAAGGACACCGTGGCGCCCCCGGCGAAGCCGGTGCCCGTGATGGTCAGGGTGAACGACGAACCTTGCTCGACGGCCGTGCTCGGCGTCATCTTGGTAATCGCCGGCACCAGAAGCTCAAAGGCGCCCACGTCCACCGTGTTGTTGGCGATGCGCGGGAAACCGGTGCCGCGCTGATCGGTGGGCGTTGCGCCGAACAGGGCCGTGGTAACGAGATTGTTGTCGCCCATGTTGAGGGCGGCGCTGGGGGTCTGGAGGGCGTCGGTCAAGGTTGGTCCGCCGTTGTTCTGGAGCGGGCCGAGGTTCAAGTCCGTCGCGGTGACGCCAAGCTGATCGCTGCCGACGAATCCCGTGGCGTCGCTCTGGACGCCGATGACGTTGTGGCCCTCGCTGGCGAACGGCCCGGCGACATCGGGATCGGTGGTGACCAGGGAGCCGGAGATGGTCGAGCCGGCATTGTTCAGGTCAATAATGGTGTTGCCGACGTTGTTGACACTGCTGCCGGCGGCGAAGTAACCGCCGCCCTGGGCGGTGGCGTCCGCGCCATCCGTGCCCGGCGTGCCGCCGTTGCCAGCGGCATCTCCTGGCGCTCCTCCGGCGCCCTTGGCCAGAGAGACGAAGGCCTGGTTGGCGGCGATGGTATCGTTGACGAAGGTGGCGGTGCCGCTCTTGACGAAGACGCCGGCGCCGGTCAGCGTGCTGCCCGCGCCGCCGTTGCCTCCGTCGGCCTTGGGCAAGGTCTTTCCGGCCGTGCCGGCGTCGCCGCCGCGGCCGCCGTTGGCGGCGATGAGGAGGTTGCGATTGATGTCCGGTTTTTTGGGATCGCTGGACAGCCCGCCGATGGTGGTGTTGACGACAGTCAACTGGTTGTTGTCGCCTTCGTAGAGTCCGCCGCCGGCCGCCAGCCCCGCGCTGCCGCCGTTGCCGCCGGGTCCGCCGTTGGCTGTGGTCCCGGTGCCGCCGATGCCGCCCGCGCCGGCCGTCACCACGTTTCCCGCCAGCGTGACGTTGGACACGAAGAGACTGCCGGCGGCGGAGGCATTGAGGCTGTTGTTGTACAACCCGCCGCCGCCGGCCTGACCGCCGTTGCCGCCGGCGGCAAACGGACCGACCGTGACCGCGCCGGGGATGTCGTTGGACGAGCCGGCGCCGCCCACGGCGCCGGTGCCGGCGGTGATTTTGTTGTCGTTGAACGAGGCGTTGCTGATGGTGCCGGTGTTGATATTGCCGCTGGCGTTGCCGGCCCACAGGAAGAGACCGCCGCCCAGCGCCGCGCCGCCGACGTTGCCCAGGCCGGCGGGAACATCGTTTAGGCCGCCGCCGATGCCGGCGTTGCCGCCCGCGCCGCCCGCTCCAGCCACCAGGGTTTCGTTCGACGCCGTGCTGTTGCTGAACGCGAAGGACAAGGGGGCATTGGCGCTGTTGTTGAAGAAGAGTCCGCCGCCCACGGCCGCGCCGCCCAGACCGCCGTTGCCGCCCGCGCCGAAGCCTTGGCCACCCGCGCCGCCGTTGCCGGCCGTGCCCGTGTTGCCGTCCAGGTGGCTGTCGCTGACCTGGACGCCGCTCCCCGATGCACTGGCGGCGAAAAAGCTGAAGCTGACGCCGGCCCCGTCGGCCCCGATCAGGGGGTTCGACGCCGAGCCGGCATCGCCGCCGTTGCCGCCGCCGAAGCTAAAGGCGTCGCCGGCGTTGCCTTGGGTGAGAGCGTTGTTCGTCACGTCGCTGGAAGTGAGCGAGTAAACAACCGGCGCGCTTGAACTATTGCTGTTAGCAGCCGCGATGCCGCCGCCGTTCGCCGCCCCCGCATTTCCTCCCACTCCGCCCGCGCCGCTGGTGGCCTGGTTGCCCGTCACCGGCACGGAACTCAGCGTCAAGGAACCGTTGTCGTCGCTGATACCTCCTCCGGCGACCGCGCCGCCGTCGCCGCCGGCGCCGGCGGTGACGCTGTTGCCGGAAACCGCACTGACCGGCGGGGTGATGGAACTCAGCGACAGGTTGTACATGTCGGTGGCGATGCCGCCGCCCTCGGCCAAGCCGCCGTTGCTGCCGCCGGCGCCGGCCACGACGACGTTGTTCGCGATCGGCGTATCGGTCAGCGTCGCGTTCCCCTCCGTAAAGGCCGAGAGGTCGATGCCACCGCCGAGGACCGCGGAGCCGTTGCCGCCGCTGCCGCCCGTCACTTGATTGGCGGTGAACGAACTGGACGTCACCGTCAGGTTCGTGGTGCCGACCTCATTGACGATGGCCAAGCCGCCTCCGCGTCCGCCCGTGAAGGCGTTGGAAGCGAAGGTGACGGTGCCGCCGGCGTCCGCCGTCACGGCTCCCGCGTTTCCTCCCGTGCCGGTGACGACCGTGTTGTTGCTGAAGGTGACGAAGCCGATCGTCACCGCCTTCGTCGCGGTGTTGCTGTCACCGGCAGCCAGATGGTACGACAGGCCGCCGCCGTAGGCCACCCCGCTGCCGCCGCTGCCGGCGCCGTCGCCGGACTGGATGGCATTGTTGGCGAAGGCGATGGGGTTGGCGGCGGTCCCGTTGAGGGTGACGTTGCCCACCTTGTCGCTGGCGGAGATGGCGCCGCCGTAGGCGGGCGCGCCGTTGCCGCCGATGCCGCCGAAGCTTCCGCCCGCGCCGCCCGCGCCGCCAGTGACAAGATTGCCGGCGGCGCTTCCCCCGAAGGTGGTGGACGACACGGTCAAGTTCCCCGCCGTGTCGGAGATAGCGCCGCCTCGGGCGAAGAGGGCGTCGCCGCCGTTGCCGCCCGGATTTCCCACGGCGCCCCCAGCGCCGCCGGTGCCGCCCATGCTGGAAGTCGCCTGATTGGACGTGAAGGTGCTGCTGGAGATGGTCGCATCGCTGCCCTGATTGAACACCGCGCCGCCTTCGGCGCTGCCGGAGTCGCGAGCGTCGCCGCCATCGCCGCCGCGATTCTCGAAGCCGAACGAATCGAAGCCGCCGTCGCCGCCGATGGCACCGGTGCCGCCCGCGCCGCTCGTCACGGTGTCCTTGCTGAAGGATTCGCCGCTGAGGTCGAGCGGCCCCACCAGGTTGACCAGCGCGCCGCCCTGGACAAGGCCGCCGGCCTCCCCAATCCCCGCTTGTCCGCCGACGCTGCCGCTGGTGTTGAGTCCGGCCGCGCCGCCGATTCCTCCCGTGCCGGCGGCGCCGCCCCTCGCGCCGTTGCCGCCGTTGCCGCCGTTGCCGGCCAGTCCGCCGTTGCCGGCCGTGGCCGTCTCGCCGGTAAACGGAGTCTGACTGATCCCGTTGGTGACGATGTTGACGAGCAGACCGCCGGCCTGGGCCTCCCCACCCGCGCCGCTGTTGCCGCCGATGCCGGCCGCTTCCGCGGTGCCGGCATCGCCGCCGGTGCCATTGAGGCCCGCAGGAGCGTTGGTGCCGCCCGCGCCGCCGCCGCCGCCCGCGCCGCCGTTTCCGGCGTTGCCGGGGTTGCTGCCCGCGCCACCGGTGCCGCCCGCGGCGCCGAGAGCGCTGTCGCCGCTGAAGGTGGACTGTCCGACCACTCCCAGCGTGGTTGGGGCGTAGACGGCTCCGCCCATGGCCGCTCCGCCCGCGCCCGCGACGCCGCCCGCTTCTCCGAAGCCGCCGTTGCCGCCGGGGCCGCCGTCGCCTCCGGGACCGCCGGCGCCGCCGTTTCCCGTGTTGGGCGAACCGCCTTTCCCGCCGGCGCCTCCGATTCCGCCGAATCCCCCGTTGCCGGCGTTGCCGGCCGCACCGGCATTGCCGCCGATACCGCCCTGGGCAATGTTGCCCGCAAACTGGACGTTGGTTAATCCCGACGTGATGCCGGCGATGGTGTAGATGGCGCCGCCCTGGGCCAGACCGCCATTACCGGCGTTGCCGCCCAGTCCGCCGTTGCCGCCGGTGCCGCCCGCGCCGCCCATGCCGCCCGCACCGCCCGCGTTGGTGCCGGAGCCGTCGGAGCCGTTGCCGCCGTTGTTGCCGTTGCCGCCGTTGCCGCCCGTGCCGCCCTTGCCGCCGATGCCGCCCGCCCCGCCCACAGCGTTGTTCTTGGAGAACGTGGCCTGGGTGATGCCCGTCAAGGTGCCGCTTTTGTCGCTGAAGATGCCGCCGCCCTGGGCGCTGCCGCCGTTGGCGGCATCGCCGCCCTTGCCGCCCGCGCCGCCCGCGCCGCCCGAACCACCGTCTTGGCCGGGACCGCCGTTGGCACCGTTGACGCCGGCACCGCCGTTGCCGCCGTTGCCGCCGTTGCCGCCCAGACCGCCCTGGGCCAAGTTCTGGGAAATCTGAACCGGTTGGTTACTGGTTCCCGCGATGGTGAGGGTGCCGTTGTTGTAGATGCCTCCGCCCTCGGCCGCGCCGCCGGCCGTGCCATTTTGACCGCCCGTGGCGGTGCCTCCGGGCTGCCCCGCGCCGCCGGCTCCCCCGTTGAAGCCTTGACTGGGTACGCCGTTGAATCCGTTGAGGCCGTTGTAGCCGTTGCCGCCCAAGGCCTTGTTGCCGCTCACCTGGCTGCCGGCGTTGAGGACGAGGGTAGCGCTGGTATCGTTGTAAATGCCGCCGCCTGCTCCCAGCCCCCCGGCGGTGGTCAGCGTGCCGTCGATGCCCACAGCCATGTTTTTCTGGACGGTGGTGTTGTTCAGCACCAGCGTGGCGCCCAGGGCGTTGAAGATGCCGCCGCCGCGTCCTTGCGGCCCCACAGAGTTCCCCTGAGCCAGGCCGTCTTCGACGATGTCGCCGGTGAGCGTTAGCGTCTTGCCGCCGTTGAAGATGTCGCCGCCCTGGTTGCCCGGCGAGCCGATGACGGCCGGCGAGGCGTTGCCGTCCATGATGGTCAGGCCGGAGATGGTGACGACCGCGAACTGCGAGGTGATGTTGAAGACGCGGCTGCTGTTATCGCCGCTGACGATCAAGCTGCTGGCGCCTGGCCCGGTAATGGTAGTGCTTTGCGCGATCTCCAACTCGCCGTTGCTGAGGGTGATGGTCTTGTTGCCTTTGACGAAGGTGGGATCGAAGGTGATGGTGCTTCCGGCGTTGGCCTTCTGATCCGCCTGGTTAATGCAGTAGCGGATGTCGCCCGCCAGGGGGTTGGTCGGGTCCGCCGCGCCCGCGTCGCCGGCGAGATCAACCACGTAGGTGTTCGACAGCAGAACACGATCTTCCAGGATCTCCAGAAAGCACTTTCGGAAGTGTTTTTTGTTGTTGGGCGCGTTTCGAGGAATGGAAACTCGACGCCACCACTTTCGCCAGGTTGAGAGAGGCATGGTAGGTTCTCGCGAAGATAACTCGATGAATGCCCGAAGCAACAACGCTACGCTGGATCGTCGAACCGAGAGAAACCAACTTTTTTGCAGACTGCCCCGAAGCGCGCACGATGGACGCTTCAGCCCGTCGCCGGCGCTCCGGGCTGGTCGTTGATTCGGTTAGTGCCTTCCTGCGCAAGATACGGACCGGATAGTGGAATTCTTACAACGGTTGTTCCGTTGAGTTCCTCTATCCGGCAGCGCTCCGGAGCCACAGGTCATGGGTGAGCGCGCGAAGGGAGCGCTCACGCTCGCGGGGCCCATTGGATTGGGCGCGCGGCGCCGGTCAAAGGCACTACCCCGACAAAACAACGCAAAGCGGGCTGGGATGATGACTACCCGCCGCTGGTTCTCCGAGGAATCACAGCGGAGGTAGCGCGATAGCCCTGCCTTCTTGGGTTAGTCCACCAGTACGTTCCTTCGTGGGTAAGCTCTGCTGCGGGGTGGGCGAGCAGGGTGGGTTGGGTGGGACCGCCTCCAGGCGGAATCTTACCGATCAACGGAGTCGATAAGCGGTTCGTGTTATTGTATATCGAAGAAAAGACATGAAAGCAAGTGAAAATCGGGTAGTGGCCGATTTTGTCTCGCAAGCCCGATGGTGTCGTGGCTGCGATGACCAGGTTAAGCCACTACCCTCTCGGCCGTCAAGGCTTCTGCCGGAGCCGATGCGCGGAGAAACAAGAGAGGCAAAGTGATATTTCTCCCGATGGGCAAAGGACCGAATATCAATATCTCAATACTCCAATAGTCGCCGTAGAGTAATGCGACAATAGAGTATTACACATTGGAGATACAATGCTTCCGCTTGTCTTCAATTTGGCCGAACTACTCCAAGGTAGGATGGACGATCGCCAGGGAGCTTTTCGCGCTAACGTAGTTGACTGTGGACAGGCCGAGGAGGCGGCGCAGCTTCTCGGCCGGCACGTCCTTTACCGGACCCGGTGACTCCGCCTTTCCAGGCGCCGGCTGCGGAAACGCCGTCGAGCAGGCGGTGTGAAACGTCAGCTTGCCCTCGATCTTTTGCATCGCCTGATGGATGTGGCCGTTCAGCACCGTCACGCTGCCGAAGTGCTTGAGCAACTCCAGTGCTTGCGCCCCGTCGCGCGTGCCCCAGCCCCATTTCTCGTACACGGTCCACAGCGGAACGTGCGCGAACACCACGACCGCCGTGCTGGCCGCCAACTCGGCCACGTCCTTTTTCAGCCAGGCGAGCTGTTCGTCGCCCAGCGTGCCGAGTCCGCCCGGCTTCACGCTCAGGGCGTTGACCAGGCCGATGAAATGGACGCCGCGAAAGTCGAAGCTGTACCAGCCGTCGCCGCGCGTGCCTTTGCCGTGCCGTTCGAGATAGCGTTTT
>DATBGU010000292.1:0-25671 GCA_036557825.1 Gemmataceae bacterium | reverse complement strand
CCGCTGGTCAAGTTCTTCGACCGCCTGCGCGACGAGAACACGCCGTTCAAGCTGACGCTGTCCGTCTCGCCGACCCTGGCCAACATGATGGAGGATCCGCTGCTGCGCCAGCGCTGCCTGCGCCACCTCGATCTGTCGCTGGAGTTGGCCGAAAAGGAGTGCGAGCGGACGAAGGGCTGGCCGGACGTTTTGCCGCTGGCCGAGATGTATCGTCGTCTGTTCGAGGAGGCGCGCGCCATCTTCGTGGAGCGCTGCGGAACCCGGTTGGTGACGGCCTTCCAGCAATACGCCGATACGGGCAGCGTCGAGCTGATCACGTGCGCCGGCACGCACGGCTATTTGCCGCTCTTGAGTTCGGAGCCGGCCAGCGTGCGGGCCCAGATCTTCACGGCCGTGGACGAACATGCTCGCATCTTCGGCAGCAAGCCCAAGGGCATGTGGATCCCCGAATGCGCCTTTTACACGGGGCTTGAGGAACTGCTCGCCCAGGCCGGCATCCGCTATTTTCTCGTGGACAGCCACGGCATCGAGCACGCCGAGCCGGCCCCGGCGTTCGGCGTCCATGCTCCCGTCTATTGCCCTTCCGGCGTCGCCGCCTTCGGCCGCCATGCCATGACGTCCAAGCTGGTGTGGAGCACCAGCGTCGGCTACCCCGCCGATCCCAATTATCGCGAATACTACCGCGACATCGGCTACGATCTCGACCAGGACTACCTCGAACCGTACCAGTACGCCAAGGGCGTTCGGCAGAACACCGGCATCAAGTACCACCGCATCACCGGCAAAACGGAACACAAGACCCTTTACAACCCCGACTGGGCCGCGGACGCCGTCGTCCGCCACGCGCGCGATTTCGTCAACCGCTGCCGCGACCAGGCGCGCCGCACCGGCGGCGGAATGCCCTTTCCTTGCACCATCGTCTCGCCCTACGACGCCGAGCTGTTCGGTCACTGGTGGTTCGAGGGACCGCATTGGATTTACCACGTTCTGCGCGAGTTGTCGCAGGGCGGCGATCTGGAACCGACGACGCCCGGCGCTTACCTCGCCGCCCATCCGGTGCAGCATCGCAGCACGCCGGCCGCCAGCAGCTGGGGCCGCAACGGCAATAGCGAGCATTGGGTCAATCCCAAGACGGAGTGGATGTGGCGTCCGTTGCACGAGGCCGCGTCGCGGATGCGGCAAGCCGTGCGGGCACATCCATGCGCATCGCTGGGAAGCCTTGAGGATCGCGCGTTGCGACAGGCCGGCCGCGAATTGATGCTGGCGCAGTCCTCCGATTGGCCCTTCATCATCACCAATGGCACCACCGAGCAATACGCGCGTCGCCGCTTCCACGATCACCTGCATCGCTTTCACGATCTGCTGTCGAGTCTCGATCGTCGTGAGATCGACCCGACTCGTCTTCAGGCACTCGAATACATGGACGCGCTGTTTCCCAAACTGGACTACCAGCTGTTCGCCTGAGAGGCGTCGTGTTTCGGTTCGCAATTCCCGTGGCGAGCAAGGCGCGGTTTTTGCTATCCTCAAATGGGAGGAGGCGGACCGCACCATCGACAAGTCCAACCCGGCTTACCGAAATCTCCCGTTCTCCCCATACGTCGCGGAGACGAGTTGTAAGCGATCCGGAGAACAGAACATCTCGAAGGGAGCCCAGGTAGGAAATGTGCCGGCGCGGGTCCGATATTCTGCCTGACGATTTCCGATAAAAGAACCGGGTGCGCGGGCCTCGTCCCGCCATGAGGTTCTTCGCCTATCAGAATGGGGTCCGTCATGTTCGGCCAGGTTAAAGTCTCGCCGCGGTCGGATCAGCAACCGGGTCAAAGTTTGCCGGTGGCGCGGATGGCGCCGTCGTCGCCGGCTTTCAAGACTTCGCGCGGCGCCTGCCGGCCGTTCGGCGCCACGCCCCGCCCCGACGGCGTCAATTTCGCCGTTTTCTCCCGCCACGCGCACGCCGTCACTCTGGTACTGTTCCGCGAGGGGCGCGAGGAGCAGGTCGCGGAGATAGCCCTCGATCCCGCCGTCAACAAAACCGGCGACATCTGGCACATTTTCCTGCACGGTCTCACTCCCGATTACCTCTACGGCTATCGCGTCCACGGACCTCACGCCGCGAAGGGGAGCCATCGCTTTAACCCCTCGGTGGTCGTGCTCGACCCCTACGCGCGGGCCATCAGCGGCAACGCCCGCTGGGGACAACCAGATACGTCGCGCGACCAGCCCGCCGGCCGCCTGACGCGCCGCAGCCGTATCGTCGTCGAGGACTTCGACTGGGAAGACGACGTGCCGCCGCGCACGCCCATGTCGCACACGGTGATCTACGAACTGCACGTGCGCGGCTTCACGCGCCACGCCTCGTCCGCCGTCGCCCATCCCGGCAGCTATCTCGGACTGATCGAGAAGATCCCCTATCTGAAATCGCTCGGCGTGACGGCGGTGGAGCTGATGCCGGTGCTGGAGTTCGACGAGTTGGAGCACGCCCGCCACGATCCGCGGACGGGCGAGTTGCTTCTCAATTACTGGGGTTATTCGCCGTTGGGTTTCTTCGCGCCCAAGGCCGCCTACGCCGCCGGTCCCGGCGGGCAAGTGCGCGAGTTCAAGCAGATGGTCAAGGCCTTCCATAAGGCCGGCATCGAAGTCATCCTCGACGTGGTTTATAACCACACCTGCGAGGGCAACGAGAACGGACCGACCCACAATTTTCGCGGACTGGACAACGACATCTATTACATGCTGGACAAGGACGGTCGCTATTATAACTTTTCCGGCTGCGGCAACACGCTCAACTGCAATCATCCGCTGGTCCGTGACCTCATCCTCGACAGCCTGACGGAGTGGGTCGTCGAGATGCACGTGGACGGCTTCCGCTTCGATCTCGCCGCCATCCTCGGTCGCGGCGCCAACGGCAAGGTGCTCGACGATCCGCCGTTGATCCAGCACATCGCCGAGCATCCGGTGCTGGCCGGCGCCAAGCTGATCGCCGAGGCGTGGGACGCGGCCGGGCTGTCGCGCATCGGCAAGTTCCCCGCCTGGGGCCGCTGGGCCGAACTGAACGGTGTTTACCGAGACGACGTGCGCCGCTTCATCCGCGGCGACGCCGGCTCCACCGCCGCCGTCGCCAAGCGCATCTGCGGCAGCCTCGACCTCTACGGCGACTCGGCCCGCCATCCCTATCATTCCGTCAACTTCATCACCTGTCACGACGGCTTCACGCTGAACGATCTGGTCAGTTACAACGTCAAGCACAACCAGGCCAACGGCGAGAACAACCGCGACGGCTGGGACGACAATCTCAGTTCCAACTACGGCCACGAGGGGCCGACCGACAACGCCCACATCAACGCCGTCCGCCAGCGGCAGATGCGCAACTTCTTCACGATGCTGTTGATTTCGCAGGGTGTGCCGTTTATCGCGCACGGCGACGAGTTCGCCCGCACGCAGCGCGGCAACAACAACGTCTACTGCCAGGACAACGACACGGCCTGGGTGGATTGGGGCCTGACGCGGAAGAACGCCGGCCTGGTGCGTTTCGTGCGCCTGATGATCGCCCTGCGGCAGCGACACTTCGCCCTCAGCCGCGAGCAGTTCGTCAACCGCGTGAGCTGGCACGGACTCAAGGTCGGCGATCCGGATTGGACGGGCCAGTCGCGCACGCTGGCCTTCCACCTGCACGGCTGGCACCACCATCCCGATCTCTATGTGATTTTCAATTCGCACTGGGAAAGCCAGCGCTTCAACCTACCGCACGACGGCCGCTGGTGTTGGCGGCGACTGGTGGACACGAACCTGCCGTCCCCGGACGACATCGTCGAGGAGGCACACGCCGTCGCGCTGCATCCGGCGGATCACTACATCATGTCGCCGCGCTCGGCGGTGATTTTGATTGGGTCGCGATGAAGCGAACGGCCGGCGTAAGCCGGCTGGTGCGGTCTCCACCAGCCGGCTTACGCCGGCCGTTCGCCCCTACTTTTGCAAGATCGGCAGATAATTGTTTGGCATCTGCAGGATGATGCAGGCCATCGCGGTGGCGTAATGGCTGCAAATCTGATCCATCCACGAGCCGTCCAGTCCTTGCCGACCGACCAGTTCGTCGCGGATGGCGGGATACCATTCGCTCCAGTAGCGGCCGCCGGCGGTCCACATGGCCTGCACGGCGTAGTAATGGCCATAAAAATAGTGCATGTCGGGCCGGCCGAAGCCGCCGATCATCGGCCGCGAACGGCGCAGGAACTCCAAACCCTTTTCGATCTCGCGTCCCTTGTAGATGCCGGCGCTGTACAGGGCGCAGACACCGGCGGCGGTGCGCGCGAAGCCCTGGGCGCCGCCGCCCCCCCCGCCCTGCTTCATGTAGCGGAACCAGCCTTGGGTCTTATCCTGGCAATCCTTGACGTACTTGACGCAGTTATTGACCGCGGACTTCGGAACGGCGATGCCGGCGTTGCGAGCGGAGCGAAGGGCCATGATCTGACAGATCGTCACCGACAAATCAGCGTCGCGCGGCTCGGGCGTGTAGCGCCAGCCGCCCTCCTGGTTCTGGCTCTTGAGGATAAGTTTCACCGCGAGGCGCAGTTTCTTGTGCAGGTCGTCGCGCAGGGTTTTATCGTGGACCATGCCGGCCGCCTCGGCCAGAAACAGCGTGGCGAAGCCGTGCCCGTACATCGGCCCGTGCGGCGAGGCCTGGGGATTGTGCAGAAAACCCGGATGGTCCGCGCCGCCGCGCAGGCGGTGCTCGCGGTTCTCCTGGTCGAGGACGAACTTCAGCGCCTTGGTGATCTTGCGGCCGTAGGGACCGCGATTGGGTTGGTTGCCCCCGGCCATGAAGGCCAACCCCGCCAGGCTGGTGACGGCGACGTTGCCGGTGTAGCCGCCGGTGCCGAAGGAGCCGTCGTGGTTGACGTGGCCGTTCAAATAGGCGAGGCCGCGATCGATGGCCTCGTCGGTCTTGGCGGTAATCATGCCGCGCGAGGCCGATCCGTCGGGAATGGCCTCGGGACCGCCGCCCTCCCGGCCATCGCCGGGCAGGGCGAAGCAAGTGCCGGCCGTGCCGAGCACGGCCAGGCCGCTGCGCGACAGAAATTGACGGCGCGTCCACATGATTCAATCTCCTTTGCGGCGCCCCTGTTCGGCGATGGTGCGGTAATAACGCTTGATCAGATCGTCGTACTTCGGCAGAAACGGCTGCGGGTTCGAGTGAGCGTCCATCTGGGCGCGGAGACTGGCAGGTACGTGGCCCCATTCGTCTTTGTACAGGTCGCCGGTGTGCTTGGCGGGACGATCGGACTTATCGCCGCCCGCACCGCCCTGGCCGCCGGTGCCGTTGCGGCCGCCCGGCTTGTTGCCGTCGCCCTCGGAACCGCCGTCCTTGCCGCCGGGTTTCTGTCCACTACCTGGCTTTTGACCACTACCTGGCTTTTGACCGCTGCCCGGCTTCTGACCGCCGGAGCTAGAACCGCTGCCGGGTTTCGTGCCCGGTTTCTGCCCGCGACCGCTGCCGCTGCCACCGCCGCCACCCGAATTGCCCTGCGATTTCTGACCGCCTTTGCCACTTTTTCCCCGGCCCTGTTTCCCGCCGCCCTTCGAGTCTTTGTTCTGGCTGGCGTCCTGATCCTGTCCGCCTCCGCCCCCGCCCTGGTTTTGTTCCTGCTCACCGGACTGCGGCGGCGGATTCTCGTTGCGATGGATCAGCGATTCGATGTCCTTGAGCACGTCGCGCTGCGTTTGTTGCGTTCCCTCACCGAGATCGTTTTTCGCCAGCCGGTCTTCGATGTTGTGGACGTTCTTGACGACGCGTTGCAGAACTTCCTTTTCGTCTTCCTGCGGCGCGGCCGGCTCGTCGTCGCCCGGCTCGGGCTTCTCCGTCTTCTTTTCGTCTTTCTTGTCGTCCTTTTTCTTTTCGTCGGGCTTGGTCGGCGGGGCCGGCTTCTCTTCGCGCGGCTTCTTCTTTTTGAGGCGCGGCGGAGGATCGTCCTGCTCGGCGGGCGGCTGGGCCAGAGCCATGCCGGCGAGGAAAACCAGACCGGCGAGCAACACGACTAGCAAACGCTTGCTCATTTCTTGTCTCCTTCCGCGCCGCCCGCTTCGTCGGCGGGGCGGTTCAATTCGTCGATCAGTTCGGCCACGTCCTGCTGGTCCTTGCGGATGGCCTCCAATTCGGCCCGGTCCTTGTCGGGCAGCTTTTTCAGATCCGGATGCTGCTTCTTGAACGTCTCGGTCCGCTGATTGATGTCCTTCTGCAAATCGCGGAGCAATTTGAGCTGCGCCACCGGCGGAATACCGTCGCCCGGCGGCTTGCTCTTGCCGCCCTCGCCATCCCCTCCCCCGCCGCCGCTGCCTCCTCCTCCGCCGCCCTTGGCCTGCTGCATCTTCTCGGCGGCTTCCTTCAAGGCATCGACCACCTGCGTCAAGCGTCGGAGGGCCAAGCGCTGCAAGCGCGCCGTCTCCGCGTCCGGCAGCTGAGCGGGTTCAATCGCATCCTTGGCGACGGTGTCGATTCGCTCCTTGGCCTCCTCCATCGCCTCGCTGGCGCGGCGCATCAGCCGGGAGAACACCGGCGCTTTCGTCAATTTCTCGTCTGCCACTTTTTTGGTTTCCTCCGCCAGTCCTTCCTGCGCCTTCCCCTTATTGCTGAAGTCGATTCGCAGCGGACGGCTCCATTGTCCCCTGCGCTGCACATTTTCCTGAGCGCGGGTTACCTCGCTGTTAAGGGCTTCTTGCCGTTCCTTCAAAGGCCGAATGAGATCGGCGAGCCGCTCGACCTGCTCGCGGCCAAGCTCCTCCTCAGCCTCCTTGCGGGCGCGTTGCAGTTCTTCCTGCGCCTCGTTGAGCCGTTCGAGCGCTTCGTCCTGCTCGTCTTCGCCTTTTTGTCCGCCGTTCATCTGCTGGCCCGCGCCTTGCATTTGCTCGCCGGCCCGACTGAGAGCCTGACCGGCCCGCGAGGCTCGCATCCGCGTCAGCGTCTTTACCATGTCCTCGGTCTTCTTTCGCAATTCCTCCTGCTTCTTGCCCAGGCGCTTGAGTTCTTCCTCGCGCTTGGCCTTGTCGCCGATCTCGCCGGCCTCCTTGACCTTTTTCTGCAATTCCTCCTGCTCCTTGATTAGCTCGGCCAACTCTTTCTCTTTCTCGCGGAGTTTTTTGGCCAACCGCTCCAGCTCCGCCGCACGTTTGTCTTCGAGGTTCTTGACCAGGTTTTTCAGATTGTTGACGCTTTGTTTCTGGCTCTTGTTCGCGTCGTTCAATCTGTTCTGTTCGAGTTGCTCGCGGGCCTCCTGCATCTGCCGACCGACGTTTTTTTCCTGGGCTTGCTTGAACGCTTCGGCCAACTCCTTGGCTGTCTCCGGATCTTTCTCCTTGCGTTCCTGCGCCACGCGGTCCATTTTGTCCAGCAATTGCCGAGTGCGTTCTTCGAGCTTTTGCTGAGCGTCCTTGAGGTTCTCCAACTCCGCAAGCTGCCGCCTGTCCAGTTGATCGGGGTTCTTGCCCATGAACCCCTTTTCCGGGTCCATCAGCTTCTCGACCTCGGCTTGCAGTCGCTTTTGCTCCTCAAGGAGGCGATTGGCCTCGCCCTTGATTTCGTGCGAACTCGTCCACGGCTCCAATCGGCGCGTGAGTAGATCGTTCAGCGTCTTCTCAACCTCTTCCTGCGCCTTGCGCGCCTCGGCCAACTCGCGGCGCGGTTGGGCCTGGTCGGGCGCTTGCTCGGCTTCGCGGCGATGGCGCTCAGCCTGCTCCCGCAGTTCGCGGGCCTTCTGCCGCATTTCCTCGGCCCGTTCGCGCTGACGCTTGGCCTCTTGACGCTGACGGGCCTTATCGGCGGCGTCGGCGCTTTGCTCGGCCTTTTTCTCGAACTCGGCGGCCTCGCGTTCTCTCTTGCCGGCCGCGTCCTCCGACGCACGCGCTTCTTGCTCCGCGTCCTTGGCCTGAGCTTCCAGCCCGGCCTTGCGCTCCGCGCGGGCCTTTTCGTCCATCAGCTCGGCCAACTTCCGCGCGTTCGTCAAACGCGGCTCGATCTGCTGCAATTCGTTCTCGGACAGCCGATCCATCTCACGGGAAACGTCGCGCATGCGCTCCTGCGCGGCCGTTTTCTCCATGCCGTTTTGCTTCAACGTGTCCTGAATGCGCTTCAGGTCCGAGCGGAGTCCTTCTTTCTCATCGCCGACGCGCTCGCGGATCTGCTGCTGGAGCTGCTCGGCCTGCAACAGTTTCTCCTGGTCCTCCGGCGTGGGCTTCTCGCCCTTTTTCAGCCGGTTTTCGACCTCGGTCACTTTTTGCAGCGCCTCGCGCTCCTTTTCGCGCAGGCGCAGCAGTTCCTGCTGCACGTTGGCCTGCTCCTGGTTGAGCGCCAGATCGAGCGCGTTGCGGCCGACGATACGGATCTCGATCTCCTGACTGTGGCCGATTTCCTTGCCGGGACTGACATCGTCGAAGTCATCGGCGCAGGCGCGGAGGAAGACGGCATCGTCCTCCTTCAAACTGCTGCCGTCAGCGTGTCGGATCGACGCCAGGGGCAGTTTCTGTTTGAAATCGAGGCGCGTCGGCCGAAGCGGCAAGGACGCCCCCAACACCGCCGGTCCCGCCCCCATCGACAAGAGCGACGCGGCTCCGGTGACGGGATCATAGAGGTACATCCGCCGCGGCTGCGAATCGCGCTGGGTGTGATACTCTAGGAACACCGAACGTATCGCGTACTGCGGATCGCCGACGGCCACCTCCAGTACCAACTCGGCGGTGGGCAGCACGCTGAGAAGATCGCGGGACGGCGAGGGACGTTCCAGGTTCACCGTCGGCGCCGGGTCGGGGTGCATGCGCAGCTCGAACAGACGACTATTTCGCAGTCCGATTTCGTCCTCGAAATGCAGCGCGTACATGCCGTTGACGGTCGGCGCGAAATCGACGGTGAAGGTGCATTTGTCCTCATCGAGGATGGCGGGCACCGGCTGCCACCACGGCCGGCCGCCGGCGAAGTGCGTCAAAATGTCGCTCAGCGCGACGCTCGGCTGTTCCGGCTGAAACTCGATCCAGGCGCGCTGGAGCGGACGATCGACGCGGGCGCGAAGCCGAACCGCGGTGCCGACCACGGCGTCAATGTTGCCCGTGCCGGGCGAGAGATCCTCCGGCGACGGTAGCCCCGTATAGGCGGGATACGTCAAGCGCAGCTGCGGCGAGGGCTTGCTGTCCAGCGCCGCCAGCGACGGCGGCGGCAGCACTTCGACGCGATACTCCGGACTGATCGCGTCGTTGGCCTTCACCTGGAAGCGGAAACTGCGCTGAACGCGGCCCGGTTCCAGGCGCGTGGCCAAATGGCCGACGCCCGCTTCGTCCGCCTTGATGTCGCAGTGATGTTCGAGGTTGGGGAAGCCCTCGAAGCGGAAAACGATGATCGCTTGCGGCGGCACGACGCCGCGCACCAAGCCTTTGATCTCGAACGACTCATTGCGGCCGATGCGCTGGCGCGGCGGGTCGATTTCCAGTTGCGTCTTCTTCGGCCAATCGTGACCGCCGAACGGGTTAGCCAGCCGCACCAGGGCGGTCATCGCCAGCGTTGGCACAAGCAAGACCAGCACCAGGGCAATCGTCGCGAAGACGCTGCCCGAAACGCCGGCCCATACCAGGCCGCGCTTGTTGACGACCTTGCCGAAGTCGCAGCCCGCCGCGCGCCCCAGCGCGCGTTTGATCGCTTCGCGCTCCAGGGATGCCGAAGACGATTCCGAGGCGCTGCCGCGCTGGAGGAACTGCACGGTGCTGGCCAGCGAGTCATTGAGCGTGGGATACTCCTCCTCGACACGGAGCGCGAGGCTCAGGTCGTCGCTGGGAGCGCTCAACGGACGCAGCAGATAGCGATAGGCGATGTAAATTCCTCCGGTGAGCGTGCCGACAAGGACGATGGCCCGCACCAGTTCCGGCAGGTGCCAGCCCCAGTCGATTAGGCCGGCGACGAGGGAGGTTGCCAGCAAGACCGTGAGCAGGAAGCCGGCCCCACGGATGGTCGCCACCAGGCGCATGTGGCGGCGCAGGGCGGCCAGTCGTTGCCGAAGTAATGCTCCATCGAGGACCGGGCGTTTGACGGAGGACATCGCGTGGAACCTCGTACTCGGTTCGGGAATGTCGGCTGCCCGCGGAAGCGTCGGCTATTCCGCCGACTGCCCTACTATACCAGGTAGTTGGGCCGGATCAAAAGCGATTCCGCCCAATCGTAGGACGAGGGCGACCGTGTCTTCCAACCCTCAATGGCCGTATTTCTTGCGTGCCTCCGGGTTCAACTCAACGCCCAGCCCCGGCTTGTCGGGGATGGGTAGGTAACCCTCGGCATCCGGCTGCAACGGCTCAAGGATCAAGTCGTCGAGATACGGCGACGGCGTGAGATATTCGACATAGCGAGCCACCGGCATGGCGGCGGAGAGGTGCAAATCGGCCGCCAGTCCGATGGCCGTGTTCCAGCCGTGCGGCACCCATTGGATGTTGTGCTCGTAGGCCATCCAGGCGATGCGCCACGCCTCCGTCAGCCCACCGCACTTGGTACTATCCGGCTGGATGATGTCCACGGCGTGTCGTTCGAGGAACGGCCGAAAGCTCTGCCGCCGCGTCAGCACCTCGCCGGTGGCAATCGGCACCGGTGAATGCCGCCGCAATTCGATGTATCCCTCCAGATCGTCCGGCGGCAGCGCCTCCTCGAACCAAACGACATCGAACTCCGCCAACATGCGGGCCGTTTCCAGCGCCCATTTGTAGCCGTGCGACCAAAACTGTTCGCTGCCGCCGGCATCGACCATCAGCTCGACCTCCGGGCCGACCGTGTCACGCGCCGTCTTGATGAGCAGTTCATCGGTGCGGCGGTCGCGGCGGCCGAACGGACGCCAACCGAGCTTGATGGCCCGGAAGCCGCGCGCCGTTGTTTGCCGCAAAGTCTCGCGGAGCGGACCCGGCTCGTCGAACAGGATCGATCCGTAAGGCTTGATGCGCTGGCGATAACAGCCGCCGAGCAATCGGCTCACGGGTTGGTTGCAGACCTTGCCCATCAGATCCCACAGGGCGATGTCCAGTCCGCTGATGGCGTGCTCGACGGCGCCGCCGCGCCCCTGCCAGAACATCGACTGCCGCAGTTTCTCGGTGACGCGCGCCGGCTCGTCGGCCCGCTCGCCGATCAGGTGCGGCCGCAGCAGATTGACCGCCGCCGCCACAAGGCCCTTGCTCGTCATGGCGCTGCCGACGCCGATCAATCCCTCGTCGGTCAGCACTTCCAGGATGGTGTTGAGGTCTTCTTCCGGTCGATTGCCTTGCGGCCAGCCGCCGTCCACGGTGCCGCCCGAAAGGCCCGTAACACGCACATCGACGATCTTCATTGATCTTTTCTCCTCGGTGCGCCGTTTGGAGATACGGCCATAGACGGTCTCACGAACAACAAAGTCCTTGTCATTCTATGGCCGTATCCCTTCCACGGGACAGAAGGCCCGTCGCTGGCGCTCCGGGCTGGTCAACGTAAACCTCACGAACCGTTGCCCGCATACGGCGCATTCGAGGTCGTCGGGAAACCGAGTTGGTTCTTTTGCATGTACGGCCCAGCGTCCGCGGGCCAGCTGGGGTCCGACGGCGGATAAGTGAGGGTCAGCGATTCGATGTGGCCGTCGAGGAAGGCCATGTTCGTCACGTTGGTGTGTCGAAAATGCGTCATCGCCTGGAAGAGTCCAAATGGCCCGTTCTGCACCAGCGGCACCGGCCCGACGATCGCATCCGTCTCCTGCATGGTGCAGGGACCGCCGGAGCAAACCAGCAAGGCCGAATCGCAAAACAGGTACGTCGCGCTGGTCGATTGGATCTGCACCATGCGCCGACTGCCGATCGCCTTGTTATAACCATAGCCGCCGGTGAGCGGTTGCCCGGTCGGAGAGGTGTACAGGAAAAACCCCGGCGGCGCGTTGAGGCTCGGACACATCGTCACTTTGCCGTTGTTCTCGTAGTACGGCGTCAGAATCCCCTGCATCGGATCGTAGATCAGGTTGAAGTTAGCATCGTAGCTCGTCTGCGCGAACCACCATTGCGTCGTGTACGTGGGCGGCGGTCCTCCAAAGGGCTGAGGACTGTATTCCAAGGGAAGGATTTGATTGGCGGACTCGTAATTGTGGACGGCCAGCATCAGTTGTTTGAGGTTGTTGGCGCACTGAGTGCGCGCCGCCGCCTCGCGGACCTTTTGCACCGCGGGCAAGAGCAGGCCGATCAGCACGGCGATGATGGCGATCACCACCAGCAGTTCAATCAGTGTGAACGCGAACGGACGACGATAGGACGAGGAGGAACGCATCGAAACAGTCCTTTCTGCCGGCACGGGCAAAGGTGACTGCTTCGGCTTCGGGAGGGGAAGGGGATCGCGTCGGCGATGGAACCTGCCCGGATGCCTGAGGCCGAAGCATCGGAACGCAACCCTCGGCAGGCAGGTCTTCTGGCTTACGGCTCATGAAACAGACGCGCGTCTGCTTCGCGGTTTCCGAACGACCTTCCCGCGTCCGGCCTCAACGCCGGCCCGCAGTGGTCTGAGATGGTTCGGAGACCTGGCCGATCACAGCGGCGGCCCCGCAACGGATTCGCACCGTTTTCCCTATTGTCTCCGCCCCCTCACCCCAACCCCTCTCCCCCGCTTCGGGGGAAAGGGGTTGGGGTGAGGGGGCGAGGAGAACCTGTCGAGACAGATAGAAAACTTACGACCCCGCTGAGGCGTCGTCCAGTCTTTTCCCTCGTTGCATTGCCGCCGTGTTCGTCGCATAATCGACAATCCGCCTGATGCCGCGCTCCACCGCGTTTCCAACCTCGGAGGTACTTCCATGCGTCGCGCCGCCGTTCTCCTGAGTTTCGCCGTCCTCGTGAGTGTGTTCGGCCTGGTTCGATCCGCCGAAGAGGACAAAACAGATGGCTTTGAGTCGTTATTCAACGGCAGGGACTTGCAGGGCTGGAAGGTTTACGGCGGCAAGATGGAATCGTGGGGCGTGGAGAAGGATCTGCTGTTCACGCGAAGCAAAGGCGGTGGCTGGCTGCTGACCGAAAAGGAATACGGTGATTTCGAGTTGCGGCTGGAGTATCGCTTCGAGAAGCCGGGCGGCAACAGCGGCGTGGCCGTGCGCGCTCCGCAGACCGCTGACGTATCCACCAAGGGCATCGAGATTCAGCTCATCGACGATACCGGCTACGAGAAGGTCCACAACTACAAACTGAAGCCGACGCAGCACACCGGTTCCATCTACGGCGTCGTGCCGCCGTCGAAGCTGCCCGCCAAGGGTCCGGGCGAATGGAACAAAATGCGCATCGTCGCCAAGGGGCGCAAGATCACCGTCGAGCTGAACGGCGAAACGGTCACGGACGCCAACCTCGACGACTACAAATCGCACACCAAGGAGCATCCCGGTTTGCTGCGCGCGAAGGGGCATCTGGGCGTGCAGAGCCACGACGGCCGCGTGGAGTTCCGCCGCTTGTTCGTCAAGCCGTTGTGAGCGCGATTATTTCGACGCCATCTCGCGGAGCGCCGTCGCCTTGGCCTGCAAACGCGCCTTGGTATCCGGATCGGGCGCGTCGGGCAGCAAGCGGCTGTACTCGGCGGCCGCGAACAGCAGGGCATCGCGGTGTTCCTCGGAGGTCGTGCCGGGCGCGAGGTAGCGGAAGACGATGGGATCGCGCGGCGGCACGAAACCGTCGAACGCCGCCTTGTTCTGAAGGCGCTCCGACGTCGTCTTCCAGGTCGAGACGAGATCGTCGATCGCCTGCTCCCGATCGACGACCTGGGGCGCTTCGACCCACTTGATTTTGGGCTCGAATGTCTGCCACGGCTCGATTTCCACCGTGTGGTAGCCGGACCGGTACAGGCGAACGAGCAGGGTATGGTGCGTCGCGGTGTCGAACTCGTTGGCCATGCCGTAGAGGAGGAAGCCGTAATCGACGGCGACCTTCGTTTGTGGGTCATAGCTGCCGTCGGGGTGCAGAGGCAAGCGGCTCAGGACGTAGCTGTCGTTCTCTCGGATGCTGAGGGAATTGTCGTCATCGGTGATGTCCACGCGGAAGGCGTGAACCTCCGCGCGGGCGCGGCCGACGTTGCTGGGCGGGATGTAGGACACCTTGGGATAGGCGTAACCCAGGGGCATGCACCCCACCAGCAACAAACTGAGCAATCCGCCCAGGCGGTGTACGACCTGCGCAACTGGAGGACATCGCTTCATGACCCTTCCCCGCGTGTTCCGCGCCTTTCCGTGTGAATGCGGCGGCTATAGCGAGAAAGGAACAGCGATGCAAGACGAATTCGCGCGGCGGTGTCAAGCCGTGCGCCGCTGGAACTTGATCGTCCCGCCGACCAGCACCGTGTCCGCCCAGCCGCGCACTTGCCAGCCGGCGAAGGGACAATTGCGGCTCTTGGAGCGGAACCGATTGGGGTCGATGGTCCACTCGACCGCCGGGTCGATAAGGGTCACGTCGGCGACCGCTTCCGGCTTGAGGGTGCCGCGGTCGATGCCGAGCACGCGGGCCGGGTTGAGGGTCAGCTTCTCGATGAGCTGCGGCCAGGTCAGACGCCCCGGCTCGATGAGCGCCTTGATGCACACCGGCAGCAGCGTCTCCAGGCCGATGATGCCGTTGGGCGCCTGGTCCAGCTCGCGCATCTTTTTCTCCGGCGCGTGCGGCGCGTGGTCGGTGGCGATGACTTCCAGCGTGCCGTCGCACAGCCCCGCCAAAATCGCTTGCACATCGTCGTCGGTGCGCAGCGGCGGGGCCATCTTGTAATTGCTGTCGAAGGTGCGCAGACACGCATCGGTCAGCGTGAAGTGGTGCGGGCACGCCTCGCCGCTGACGCGGACGCCGCGCTTCTTGCCGCGACGAATCAGTTCGACGCTGCCGGCCGTCGAGACGTGCAGAATGTGAACGCGCGCCCCGGTCAACTCGGCGAGGGCGATCTCGCGATAAACCATGACCTCCTCGGCGGCGGCCGGCATTCCGCGCAGGCCCAGACGCATGCTCTCGAACCCCTCGTTCATGACGCCGCCGCGAGCCAGGTCGAGATCCTCGGAATGGCTGAGGACGGCCTTGTCGAACATCTTGCAGTATTCCATGGCGCGCCGCATGATCTCGGCGCTGACGACTGGCGAGCCGTCGTCGGTGAAGGCGACGGCGCCGCCCTCGACGAGTCCGCCGATCTCGGCGAGTTCCTTGCCGTGCCGGCCCTTGGTGATGGCGCCGATGGGGAACACGTTGGCGTTGCCGGCGCGTTTGGCTCGCAGATAGACGAACTCCGCCGCCGCCTGGCTGTCCAGCGCCGGCTCCGTGTTGGGCATGCAGGCCACGGACGTGACGCCGCCGGCCAGCGCCGCCGCTGTGCCGGTGCTGATTGTCTCGTCCTCCTCGCGTCCCGGTTCGCGCAGGTGGACGTGCATGTCGATGAGTCCCGGACAGACGATCTTGCCGGTGGCGTCGAGGGTGCGATCGGCCTGCGTCGAGGGATGCGGCCCCACGCCGAGGACGTGCTCGCCGCGAATCCACAGGTCGCAAACCTGGTCGAGATCCTGGGCGGGGTCGATGACCCGGCCGTTGCTGATGCGGAGGGTAATCATAAGCGACTATTCTATGCGATCGCGGCCTCTGGAACACCCACACCGCCCGACAGCCCACACTCCGTAGTAGACGCAACCCCTGAGCGAATCGGATTCTTGAAACTTTCATCGCGGTTGCGGCAGGGAGGGAAGTCCGGCATACTGATCGAGGGAAGAGTCGCAACGATGGGGACGGAGGATGGCTGGGTGATTCGCTTCCGATGTTCCAAATGCAAAAGTGTGCTATCTGTCCGGCCCGAGCAGGCCGGCAGGACGCTGACGTGCCCGAGGTGCCATACGCGGATTCGGGCGCCGCGTCCGGCGCTTCCGCCGCCGGACCGCGTTTCGCGCTGGCCGATGGCGCTGGGCGTCGCGGCGGCTGGCCTTCTGCTGCTGGGTCTGGGAGGCGGAGGTTGGTTGCTGACGCACTGGCTCGATCGCCCACCGGAGCCGATCGCCGTTGGGGACGCGCCTCCCATCCAGCAGAGCGAGGCCGCTCAGCCGCCGAGCGCGGCGGAAATCAAAGTCGTCGAGGACGTGCAGCCCAAGCAGAAGCCGCCGGAGAAGAAGCCGTCCGAAGACCAGCCGCCCCCTCCTGAGCCGCCCCCCGAAGTCAAACCTCCGCCCCCAGCGACGCCGGTCGAGGCGAAGAAGGAGATCGCGCTGGCGGACGATTTGCCGCCGGAGTTGGAATTTCACATCGTCGATGCGGTCAATTCGCACCGCGCGAAAGCCGGGCTGGAACCGATCTTTC
Organism: Gemmataceae bacterium; assembly: GCA_036557825.1. Lineage (GTDB taxonomy): Bacteria > Planctomycetota > Planctomycetia > Gemmatales > Gemmataceae > JAJPHU01. The sequence continues at coordinate 9,369 of DATBGU010000292.1, read as the reverse complement.
TTGAGCCGTCGCTGTCACGCGGTTGTCAGGCGCACGCTCGCTATCTCGCCCGCAATGCCGCGCGGGTCGGCGGCGAGGAGACCCAGCGCCGCGATGAGGACGCCAAGCTGCCCGGCGCGAGTGCGGAGGGGCGCGCCAGCGCTCGCACTGCCGCCATCGCCGCGGATGAACCGCTGACCGCCGTCGAGAAATGGCTAAAGGAACCGGCCTTGCGGACGACCGTCCTCGAACCGCAACTGCGGACGTTCGGCGCCGGCTTCGCCCGTAACATCGACGGGCAATGGTTCTCCGTCTTCGATTGGACCGGCGGCATCGACCGCGTGCCAGCGGAAAAAGCAAGCGTGTCGGGAGCGGTCGTCTACCCTGCGGCGAAGCAAACCCGCGTTCCGTTGTGGTTCCCCGGCAACGAAACGCCCGATCCATTGCCGGAAGCGAAAATCAAGCTGGCCGGCTATCCCATCACCCTGACCTTCCCGCGGAACACGCGTCTCGACGCCGTCACCGCGCGCCTGACCGGCAAGGACAATGACGAGGTCACGGTCTGGTTGTCGTGGCCGAGCAAACCGGCCAATCCGAAGTTTCCTCAGCGCGACACCATCTGCCTCATCGCCCAGAAGCCGCTCGCGCCGAACACGCGCTATCGCGTCGAGGTGACGGCGACCGTCAACGGCGAGGCGTGGTCGGCCAAGTGGAGCTTCACCACGATGACCGAAGGCGAGCTTCATCACGAGCAAGCCGGCCGGCTACTGCGGACGGTTAACGAACTACGCCGCCATGCCGGTTTGAAGCCGGTGCCTCTGGACACCGAGCGCTCGAAGGCGTGCGCCGCGCACGCGCTCTATTTGGCACTGAACGCGCCGACCAACCCCGCGCTCAACTGGAACGAGGAGAAGCCGGGCCTGTCCGGCTATTCGGAGGTGGGCGCGGCCGCGGCGCGATCGTCGGCGATCCAGGGCGGCGGCGGGCCGGTCGAGGCGGTGGCCGGTCTGGTCGATTCGCTCATCAGCCGGCCGCAGCTACTCGACCCCCGGCTGCGTTCGCTGGGATTGGGTTACACGCCGTTCGCGCGAGGCGGTTGGATCTGGGTCATGGACCTAAGGCGCGACGGCGACCGAGAAGCGGCCGGCAAAGGGTTCCTCTATCCCGCGCCGGACCAGGACGAGGTTCCGCTGGTCTATCCGGCCAACGAGTCGCCCAGCCCCATCCCACAGGAAATCAAGGACCGCGTGGCCGGCTACGCCGTCACGGCGAACTTCCCGACGCGCGTGACGGTGAAGTCGGCGACGGCAAAGCTGATCGACGACAAGGAAACGGCGGTCGAGGGCTGGCTCTCGTCGCCGATGAAGCCGGCCATCGCCGGTTTTCCGCAGCGCTCGCTGTGCTTCCTGCCGCGCGCGGCGCTGAAAGCGAACACGCGCTACACGATGACGTTCACGGCCGAGGTCGAGGGCAAATCGTGGGAGCGAACGTGGAGCTTCACCACGCTGAAACAACCCGACCGCTATTCGGCCGACCTTGAGGAGAAACTGCTGGCGCGGGTGAACGCGGTGCGCAAGGCTGCCGGACTGAATCCCGTACGGCTCGACGATGCACTGTCGCGCGGTTGTCAGTCGCACGCCCGTTACCTATCTCTCAACCAGAATCGCCCCGCGGCGCGCGGCCTGGCGGTCCACCATCAAGATGCCAACCTTCCCGGCGCAACGTCGGAGGGAGCGCGCGCGGCGGAGAAATCGGTGATCGCCGTCCTCCTCGATCCGGAAACCTGCGTCGATGGCTGGATGTCCACGCTGTACCATCGCATTCCCATCCTGACGCCGAATCTGGAGCGCATCGGTTTCGGCCAGGCGCGATTAAACGGCCGCAAGTGGGCGTGCGTATTAGATACCGGGAACGGTCGCGCCGCGCGGCCGACGCCTTGAGCACCTCTGAGAGGGAGAGACACGATGCGACTATCCCGGATGCACGCGATGGTTGTACTTGCATTGCTTGTGTCAGCCGGCATGGTCCGGGGTGATGTGGGCCCTAGCTTTTTGAAGCCGGACGAGAGCTTCCCGGCCATGCGCTTTGACAACCTCGCCGACTACCCGGACTTCGACTTCTATCTCCTGTACTTCCATGGACCGGGAAACCCTTTCGCCAGCCCACATGTCACGCGCGTTCAATCCGGCGAGGCCATCCACCATTTCGAGGGGAGCGGCCGCAATGGTGGAGCCTATCTGCTCGCGGTGCCGCGCGGAAAACCACTCCCCCCGATGGATAGAGAGACGGAAACGCTGGACAAGAAACCCACCGGCTATTTGCGTTCCGCCCGTCTGGACGGCACCTTTGCGGGGTCCGGTTACCTTATCCCTTATCGGATAAAGATCGCGGAGGACAACCTGGAAGTGGCAATGCAGCCGAGCGAGTGGCAGCCCGGAGCGTGGTCGCTCTCGTGGCTCAAAGCGCTGCCGTGCGTGCTGGTGCCGATCGTCTTTTGCGTGGTGCTCGGCTGGCTCGGAGCGCGAGTGGCGCGGCGCTTGTTCCCTGCGAAGCCGGCGACGTAGGTGTTAACGAGAGGCGCTGGAGTATTAATCGACATTGCACATTTTAGGTGCGATGGTGACGCGCAGTTTTTGACCGATGCGCAGACGCGAGGAAGCTTCCGGTTCGATGATGCACTCCACCGTGCGCACGTCCTGCGCTTCCAGCGGATCCTGCATGATGGAGCGGCGGCGCGTGTACCAGTCGGACACACGCCGGACCTTGCCTCGCCACTGCAACGACGGATCGCCGTCGTCCTCGAGCAGAACGGATTGACCCGAAGCGAGGCGGACGGCCTTCTCCTGCGTGACTTCGGCGCGGACAACGCGCGGACGATCGGGACAGAAGAAGAACGCGGGCTGAGTGGGTTTTTCGACCAGCACTTCGCCGGGGGCCGTCAGGACGCGAAGCACGTCGCCCGCCTCCGGCGCCTTCAGCGTGCATTGACGCAACGCATGTTCCGCCTGCTCCAGCCGAGCCTTTTTGGACTCCACCAGCGCCTCGGCCCGCGAAACCGACAGCGACGGATCGATAATTTCCAGATCGGCCAGTCGTTCCTTCTCAGCGCGGACGCTCGCTTCCAGAGCTTGCACCTCGTTGGCAGCGGCCTGGACTTCATCCGACGTACACAATTCATTGGCCAGCATGCGCCGCAGGCGTTCGTGCTGATGTTGGGCGGCGTCGCGGCGGCAGCGCGCGGCCTCCACCGCGGCGCGCTGTCCGGCGAGCCGAGCGCGCTGATGATCCGGCAATCGCCGCGCTTCCTGCAATTGCTTGCGTGCCTCGGTCAATTCGGCGTTCGCCTGCCGCACCAGTTGACGCGACGGCTCATCGTCCAGCCGCAGCAACACCGCGCCGGCCGCGACGTGCTGACCTTCGACGACGGGCACCTCGATCACTCGGCCCGCGCGGGCGGCGCTCAGGCGCGTCAGCCCCGGCTCGACATCCACGTAACCGAAACAGAGCAGAGGCTCCGGTTCGCCCTCGCCCGTCGGGGGCGTGCCGGCCGAGCCGATGGCCTGGAAGCCGTGCCAGGTTCCGGCTCCCATACCTGCCACAGCGAGCAACGCCGCCGACACCAGCAACCACCGATAACCACGTTGACCAGACATGATTCGCTCCTTAACTTGCCGTGACGAGGGGAGGTTCCGAGACGGTTGATTCTTCCGTCAAGCGTCCGGCCTCCAGGTGAAGGACGCGGTCGGCCAGCGGGGCGATGCGCGGATCGTGCGAGACGACCAGCACGGCCGCCCCTTCCTCGTGGGCCGCGGCGCGCAGCAGAGCGACCACACTTTCGCCGTTGGTCCAATCAAGGGCGCTGGTCGGCTCGTCGGCGAAGCACAGCGCCGGCGACTTGACGAGGGCGCGGCCGATGGCCACGCGCTGCTTTTCGCCGCCCGACAGTTCCGCCGGACGCAGATTCATCTTCGTACCCAGGCCGAGCAGTCCAAGCATTCGCTCCGAGCGTCGCCGGGCCTCGCGCGCCCCGACGCCGCCTCCCCAGCGAAGGGTGATCTCCAACTGCTGCCGGGCGGTCAGGGCGGGGAAGAGGTTATAACCCTGGAAGATGAAGCCGAGATGTCGGCGGCGGATGTCCTCGCGGCGGCGCTCGTTTCCCGCCCACAGATCCTCGCCCTTCAGCAGCACCCGGCCCGATGTCGGCGACAGTAAGCCGGACAGCACCGAGACCAGCGTCGATTTGCCGCTGCCGGACGGCCCCATCAGCAGCACCAGTTCCGATCGCCGCAGCGTCAGCGAGACGTTGTCGAGGACCGTGCGGACCTGCGCGCCGTCGGCGAAGGTGCGGACCAGGTTGTGCCCTTCGAGAGCAATTTCGTTTGTATCCATCATTGGTCTCTCTTATCGCAATAGAGATGCCGGCTCAACCAGGCGCAGCGAGCGCTGCGACCACAGGCCCGACAGAAGGGCGATGACGAGCGTGACGGCGCCGGCGCCGGCGAGCAGCCAGGGCGGTAACTGCACCTGGGCGCCGCACAGCGCGGCAAGCCGGCCCAGCGCGAGCACGGCAGGCAGCGCCGTAAGGACGCCGATCACGCCGACGCAGAAGGCCTGCGACTGGATCGTCGCGGCGATACGCCAGCGCGGCGTGCCCAGCGCCCGCAGCACGGCATACTCGCGCAGCGACGCCAGCGTGGCCGCGTACAGCGTCTGCCCCGTGACTACCGCTCCCACCAGCAAACCCAGCAGTGCCGCGCACAACAGAGCAGTGCCGCCGCCCGTCTGAATCAGCCAGTGACAGCGCGATCGCAGCGAGAATTGCTCGCGCGTCAGCACGTCCATATCGCGCGGATACCTCTGCCGGAGCCGCTCGGCCACGACGGCGGCATCTTCCGAACGACGGCAGCGCGCCAGCAGGTAGGTGGAATCGTGGGAGCGCAGACGGAGGATGGCGCGGGCCGTTTCGAGCGAACAGAACAGGTACGGGCCGGGCAGTCCCTTCAGGCCGCGCACCTTGCCGACCACCTTGACGTTCTTGCCGTTGACCTCGGCCCGATAGTCGTCGGAGGCGATGTCGAGTCGTCCGACGTCGCCCTCGTCCACGACGACGGCGGCCGGCTCCGTCAGCCGCCGGCACAGCGTTTCGTTCAGGGCGTGGACTTTGCCCAGCGAACTCTTGTGCAGCCGCGAGCCGATGACGATGACCAGTTCCAGCGCCCCGCTCGGCTTGCGCCAGTAGGCATAGCCTTGCACGTACTCCTCGCGCTGCTCGATCTCGGGCAGCGACAGGCGCGAGCGCCAACTTTCGGGAATCGGACGGCCCAGGTCGATGGTGACGACCTCGGGGCAGCCGATCCAGATTTCCGCGTCGGCGTGGTCGATGGGAACGGACACGGAAGAGAAAGTTCCCAGTAGCAGACCGCACTGAAGCGCCGCCAGCAGGGCGCTGAAGGCGACGGCCATCACCGCCGGCAGGAACCGCCGCCGCTCGTGCCACAGGATCGCCAGGGTGTAGGACATTACCGGGTTCCGAGGGTTTCGTGGGCGGTATCGGTTCGTCCGCATGCTTCTGCGGGCACATAGGGGGCGCGCGGCATATTGTGACAAACGAAGTTGCGTATCCGTTCACAGGTCGAGGGTGACAAGGTCCATTCGCAAGCGTCGATGCCGCCGTCTCAGCGAGCAACCTCTAGTTCTTCCCCATTCCGCGCGTTAAAATCCTCGATTGAATCATCCTCTTTCCCCCGACACAGGGAGGACCGATCGTGTCCGAGCCATCTCGTCGTGATTTCCTGATGCAGTCCGCGGCGGTCGCAAGCGCCCTGGCTGCGGGGGGCAACTTCCTCAATGCGGCGGGCAGGCGTCCTGGCTGACCGCCGTGGAGGGCTGCGGCGGCGAAGAGGCCGCCCGCGAGCTGGGTCTGAGCCTCGAGGCTGTGTAACTGGCCAAGTGCCGAGTCATGGCCCGGCTCAAGGAACACGTCTGCCGGCTGCAAGACGAGTAACGCCCGAAGGGAGGAACTCCGATGAGTTCGCCCGCGATTTGTCCCGACCCGCGCCACCTGCGAGCCCTGCTCGACGGCTCGCCCACCGAGGCCGAGCGGGCCGCCCTGACCGCCCACCTGAACGGGTGCGCCCGCTGCCGCGAGGCCCTGGAGGGGCTGGCCTCCGACCGCGAGACCTGGGAGAGCGTGACCCGACGGCTCCCCGAAAAGGCCCCGCCCGCTCCCACCCTGCCGACCGCCATCGATCCGGCCGGCGAGGGGGCGCGAATCGCGCCGGCCGCCACCGAATTGCCGCCTGAGTTCCTCGGCCCGCCGGCCCGGCCCGGCGAGCTCGGCACGCTCGGCCCTTACCGGATTCTCGCAGTCGTCGGTCGCGGAGGCATGGGCGTCGTACTCAAGGCCCTGGACGAACGGCTCGGCCGCGTCGTGGCCGTCAAGGTGCTGGCGCCGCAGCTGGCCGCCAGCACCGCCGCTCGCAGGCGGTTCGACCGCGAGGCCCGCGCCGCCGCCGCCGTCGCCCACGAGCACGTCGTCGCCATCCACAACGTCGGCGAGGCGGCGGGCCTGCCGTACCTGGTCATGCAGTACATCGCCGGCGTCTCCTTGCAGCAGCGCCTCGACCGCACCGGCCGACTGGGACTGGCGGAGATCCTGCGCATCGGCATGCAGACGGCCGCCGGCCTGGAGGCGGCCCACGCCCGGGGTCTGGTCCACCGCGATGTCAAGCCGGCCAACATCCTGCTGGAGAACGGCGTCGAGCGCGTCAAACTGACCGACTTCGGCCTGGCACGGGCTGGGGACGACGCCAGCATCTCCCACAGCGGCGTTGTGGCTGGCACGCCGCAGTACATGTCCCCCGAGCAGGCCAGCGGCGAGGCGGTGGACCCCCGCTCCGACCTGTTCAGCCTCGGCAGCGTGCTCTACGAGACATGCACCGGCCAGCCGCCGTTCCTCGCGCCCAGCGTGATGGCGACGCTCAAGTGCGTCTGCGAGGAGACTCCGCGGCCGGTGGGCGAGGTCAACCCGGAGATCCCCGACTGGCTGGCGGCGATCATCGCCAAACTGCACGCCAAGAAGCCCGCCGACCGCTTCCAGACCGCCGCCGAGGTCGCCGACCTGCTGGGGCGGTGCCTGGCTCACGTCCAGAATCCGTCCGAGGTCGCCCCGCCGTCCGACCCCCGCCCCGCCGCCCCCAAACGCCGCCCGCGCCGTTGGCGGTGGGCGGCCGTCGGGCTGCTGGTCCTGGCGGGCTTCGCGGTGGCCGTGGCGGCCACCTTCCGGGGGAGGCCGGCGGACCAGCAGATAGAAACGGTCCGGCAGCAGTTGCGGGCGCTCAACCCCGGCTTCGACGGGCAGGTACGATTCAACGTCGTGGACGGCGTCGTCACGGAGTGTGCCTTCTCCTCGGCCGATGTGACCAACCTGTCGCCGCTGCGCGACCTGCGCGGGCTGCGCAAGCTCGAGTGCCCGGGCGTCTCGTTCAAGGAGCCGAGCCGCCTGGCCGACCTGCGGCCGCTGCGGGGACTTCCGTTGACGCGCCTGGCGGTCCATTGCACGGAGGTGGCGGACCTGTCGCCGCTCGAGGGCATGCCCCTGAAGGAACTCGAATGTTGGAAGTCGAGCGTGAAAGACCTGTCGCCGCTGCGCGGCGCCCCTCTGACGTCCCTCGACATCGCTTGGACGCCCGTCGAGGACCTGACGCCGTTGTTGAACGACACAAACCTGGCCTGGCTGCACTGCGACAACACGCCGGTGACCGACCTGTCGCCGCTCCGCGGCAAGCCCCTAACCGAGCTGCACTGCCACAACACGGGGGTCACGGACCTATCGCCGCTGGAGGGGATGCCCTTGCGGAACCTGCGGTGCAACCCCGGGGTCGCCCGCAACGGCACCGCGGTGCTTCGCTCCCTCCACGACCTGCGGATGATCAATGAGACGCCACACGAGGTCTGGACGAAGCAACAGGGAGACGCAGCCCCTCCGCCCTGACCGCAGGTCGGTTGGTGGTCGCGGGCATCGAAAGCCGGGCGAAGCACCAGCAGTTCGTACAGCGTCAGCCCTAGCGCGTAAATGTCGATCCGCTCGTCGCCTCCGCCCTGGAAGCGTTCCGGGGCCATGTAGCGCAGCGTGCCGACGAGGTCGCCGGTGGCGGTCAGGGCGTTTTCCTGCGTCGAGAGGCGTCGTTGTTGCGAAAGGACGATTTTGGTGTTTGGCAGAGCGACACCCGACCGTGTATTCTGACGGTGCGCTGTGGCCGGCCCTGCCGGCGCACCTCGGAGGCGTATGCACCATGAACGAGCAAGAATTCGAGACCCGGCTGAGCGTCATCAACACGCACTGGACGCTGCTACGTCAGGCCCATCGCGGCGACGAGGACGCCGCCGCCCAGGCCCGCGCCGAACTGATGCAGCGTTACTGCGGCGCCGTCTATCGTTATCTCCTGGGCGGCGTGCGCGACCCCGACGTGGCCGACGATCTGAGTCAGGAGTTCGCCGTCCGCTTTCTGGAGGGACGTTTTCACAAGGCCGACCCCGCGCGCGGCCGGTTCCGCGATTACGTCAAGACGTGCCTGTTCCACCTGGTCGGCGATTACCGCCGCCGGCAGGGCAAACAACCGCGCTCCGATCCGCTGGAGTCCAACGAGCCGGCCGCCCCCGCCGAACCGATGCCGGAAGAAGACCAGGCTTTCCGCGACAGCTGGCGCGAGGAACTGCTGACTCGTGCCTGGCTGGCCCTGTCGCGCATGCAGCAGGAATTCGGCCAGCCCTACTATCAAGTGCTGCGCTTCCGCGTCGAGCATCCTGAACTGACGTCGCAGCAGAGGGCCGAGGAACTGTCCGAGCAGCTCGGCAAGCCGATGACCGCCGCCGGCGAGCGTCAACTTCTGCACCGCGCCCGCGAACGCTTCTCCGAGATATTGCTGGATGAGGTCCGTCGCTCCCTCGGACCGTCCGGCCGCGATTATCTCGAAGAGGAGTTAGCGGAGCTGAATTTGCTGAAATACTGCCAGAACGCTCTTCAGAAGGAGGAAGGATGAAGGCTCTCGTTCCCAAGCTCTGCTTGGGAACGCACGGTTGCGAAGCTCCGCTTCGCGGTCCTGGCGAGACGGGAAGCAGAGCTTCCCGACGTGCGTTCCCAAGCAGAGCTTGGGAACGAGAACAAATCCAGTCGGTCTTCCTTTCTCCTCCATCCTTTTGTCACATCCCGGGCGCCGCGTCGTAAAAGATTGCGAACAGAGAGTGAAATGCTCCTGGCCGCCGGCTGGCTCGCGGCCGTCACTTCTCGACGTTTTCCCCTCAAATTCAGGTGCTCACCGTGGAAGGAACGAACATGCTCTTCGTCAATGCGCGCAAAGATCAGCCGCAAATCGCGGTCGTCGGAATCGG
>DATBGU010000291.1:0-23685 GCA_036557825.1 Gemmataceae bacterium | reverse complement strand
AATCGGCGCATTGACGATAAAACGGCTCTCGTATACGCACAATTTCGGCGATCTCTTCGCGTCCGCCGACGCTCAGCGCGGGACGGCGTTCCGTTGTCGCGGCATCGTCTTGCAAGCGCTGCCACAGCGTTTCGACGTCGGCGGTCAGCCAGACGACGCGTCCCGCTCGGCGCAGCAACTCGCGGTTGCCCTCGCGCAGCACAACGCCGCCGCCGGTCGCGACGACGTGGCGGCGCAGACGGCACAGTTCCTCCAGGATGGCGGTTTCCTTGTCGCGGAAGCCCGCTTCGCCCTCCGCCGCGAAGATGGCGCGCACCGACCGGCCGTGACGCTGTTCCAGCACATCATCGGCGTCGAGCCAGTCCCAGCCCAGTTCGCGCGCCAGCAGCCGGGCGATCGTGCTTTTGCCGCTGCCGCGCGGGCCGATGAGGAACACAAGGGATTCGCTCATTGGCTGCCTTTGTCGTCTTCGTCGCGGATGGTGACCGGCGACAGGGCGCGTTTGACGGCCCTGCGCATCAGTTCGACGGGTGCGTCGCGCTGCGTGAACAGCTTGAATTGCTGGGCGGCCTGCCGGACGAACAGCTCGACGCCGGTGACGACGTGGCAGCCGCGCGCGCGGGCCTCCTTGACGAGCAGCGTGGTTTCCGGCGTGTAAACGGTGTCGAAGACGACCAGTCCGGGCTTGAGAAAGCTGGGATGCAACGGTGCCTCGTCCACGTCGGGATGCATGCCGACCGAGGTGCAGTTGATGACCACGTCGCACAGGACGCTGTGCCGTCCCTGCCATTCGACGTGGCGTCCGCCGACCTCTTCGGCCAGCGTCGCGGCGCGTTCGCTGGTGCGGTTGGCGACATTGACCAAGGCGCCCTCGGAGCGCAGCGCGTGGGCCACGGCCCGACCGATGCCGCCGGCGCCCAGTACCAGCACGACCCGGGAATTCAGCGACGGCGGCTCCGGCAGCGACGTCACAATGCCCTTGGAGGGATCGGCGTCCGGGTTGGTGAAGGAGGTCGGCAGGTAAGCGCGCAGCGTGTCGATGACGCCCTGGTAATCGGTGTTGTACGAGGAGAAATCGTCGCCGCTGCGGACCAGCGTGTTGGCCGCCTTGGCGCGGACGACCGATTCGTCCTTGTGCTTGGCCAACTCCGCCGCCTCTTCCTTGTGGGGGATGGTGACGCTGTAGCCCTGCACCGGCACGTTCATGAACGCCTTGAGCGAGTCGGCCAACTCCGGCCGCGGCACCCGGAACGGCAGGTACACCGCGTTGATTCCCAGCTGCCGAAAGGCCAGGTTGTGAACCAGCGGGCTGAGGCTGTGGGCCACTGGATCGCCGAGGACGCCGAACACCTTGGTGTCGGCGTTGATGCGATCGTAAAAATACAGGCGCCTCAGCTCGACCAGCGACGGCAGGCCGGGAGCGATGCCGCGCTCCTTGTTGAAGGCGGCGTAGGTGAAGGGCGCGCCGAACTTGGCACCGAGAATACGGCTGGGCATGCCGAGATCGCCCATGCAGAAGGCGACGGTCGGCCGCGGCGATTTCCGCAGCAGTTCCAGAACGCGCACGTTGTCCTTGGGATGCTGAGCGCGGACGGCCAGTTTGATGACGTCGGCGTCTTGCCCGCACATGCGCTGATAAATCTTCTCCAGGTCGTCGGGCACCTCGCGCATGTTGTGGTAGCTGACGATGCGCTTGACGTCCTTGAAGCGGCGGACGTTGTCGGCGATGTCGGTTTCCAGATCGACCCAATCGAAGCCGGCGACGATGGCCTGCCGGATGAGCGTCAGGCGGGCCTCTTCGGTGCCGCTCCAGCGTCCGCCGTCCTGCGGCCGGCGCACGGTGGCGACCATCGCACAGGGCTTTTTGTCCAGGAGCCGTTTGAAATCGGGAGCCTTGGCGAGAAAGTCGAGGCGCAGCTCGATGAAGCGCGCGCCCTGCTTGGCCGCTTCCTGAATTTCGACCTGGACCATCTTGTGGCGGGTGCGGCCGATTACCACGCAAATGGGATCGATGTCTAATTGCGCCACGGTAGTTTCTCACGGTTTCACCGCTTGCGGCTTAGCGCTCGGATGGCTAAGCCGCGAGCGGTTCACTGGAATGTCACTCTAGCCAAGCCTCCGTCTGGCTGCAAGGGAACGGGGCTGGTCGGCCCCTGGCCACGTCTGCTTGTGCCGGTTATGGTGTAATTATTGCTTCCCTCCGCGCCCTCCACGAAAGGTATCTCTCGATGTCCCGCCTGTTCGCGCTCGCCGGACTTTTGGGTCTGGCCGCTCCTCTGTCCGCCGCCTCTCCTCTTCCGAAAGTGCCCTCCGGTTTTCGCGTCGAGTTGGTCCTGGAAGCGCCGGCCATCGAAGCGCCGACCGCGCTGTGCGTGGCTCCCAACGGCGACGTCTATTTCGCGGAGGATCCGATGGACATGGCCGGCCCGCCGACGAAGCCGCTCGACAAAATCTGGCTGCTCAAGGGCGGCGATCCCAAGAAGAAAATCCTCTTCGCCGACAAGATGTGGGCGGTCATGGGTTTGGAGATCGTCCGCGACAAGTTGTACGTGGTCCACGCTCCGCACGTCACCGTGTTCACGCTCGATGCCGAGGGCAAGGCGAAGAAGCGGGAGGAACTGTTCGATGATCTGGGACCGCCCGTCGCCGGCGTGCCGAGCTTCAACGACCATATTCCCAGCGGCATTCGCATGGGCATGGACGGCTGGCTCTATGTCTCGATCGGCGACAAGGGCATCCCGAAGATGACGCGCAAGGAGAAGGACGGGGGCAGCGTCCACGTCGCCGAGGGGCGCTGGCGGCACACGAAAGAGGGCCATCACATCAGCTTGGAGGGCGGCGGCGTCATCCGCTTTCGACCCGACGGCTCCGGCCTGGAAGTGTTCGCCAGCGGCACACGCAACCATCTCGACGTGCCGCTGGATGAACATGACCGCATATTTGTGCGCGACAATACCGACGATGGCCGCGGTTGGTGGACGCGGCTGATGTATCTGCCGCCGGGCGGCTACATGGGCTATCCGTGGGCATACACGCAGCGTCCGAAAGAAACGCTGCCGATGATCCGCGATTTCGGCGGCGGCTCGCCGTGCGGCGGGTACGTCTACTGCGACGACGGATTACCGGCAACGTATCGCGGCCGCATCTTTCACTGCGAATGGGGACAGGGCAAGGTTGTCGCGGTGAAGGTGGCGTCCGACGGGGCCGGTTTCAAGTTCGTCGATCAGATCGAATTCATGCTGCCGAACAGCGTGAAGGATTTTCGGCCGTTCTCGCTGCGTCCGACGGCGGACGGTCGCGGCTTCTACGTCACCGATTGGGGTTTCAGCGGCTGGCTCAATCCGACGAAGGCGGGGCGGTTGTGGAAGGTGACGTACACCGGCAACGACGTGAAACCGACGCCGCGCGGCAAGGACACGGATTCGATTGAGCAACTCATCAAGGCGCTCGATCATCCGGCGCACAGCGAACGACTGCGGGCGCAGCGGGCGTTGAGCGCGCGCGGCGAAGAGGGGGTGAGCGCGGCGCGTAAGACGCTAAAGGATGGCAAGTTGTCAGCTCAGGCGCGGCGGCACGCGCTATGGGTTGTTGCGGAGAAAGACTCATTGGGCTGGAAAGAATTATCTCCGCGCTTGACGAGAGATACAGACGCTGGGGTACGTCTGGAGGCCATAAGAGCCCTGGCAACCTTCCCTTGGCAAGAGTTCCGGACCAAAGATGAAGTGTCACAGTTTCAGCATTTCTTCTACAAACTGGCGCAATCAGACCCCGATCCCTCGGTTCGTCTGAACGCCGCTCAGGCGAATTATTTCTGGGGTACGCCTATCGCCATGGGGACATGGGCGCGGGAACGTGACGAATGGGTGCGATTTGCCATCATCCATTCGATACGCAACCGTTACTTCTGGCAGCGACTAGCAGACTCGGACTGGTTGAAGAAAGAATCGCTGAAATGGACAGCCACAGAAGTGGAAGCCTTGCGCCGAATGTGTGCGGATGTCTATGACGTTGATGCCGTCCAGGTACTGCAACATCTTGCCCAGTCCAAGGACGCTGGCGATCGCAGCCGGGCCATCGAAACGCTGGCGCGGGTCTACAAGGACCGTAAGCCCTACGCCGGCGGCTGGTGGGGCACGCAGCCGGCCGCCCAGAAACCGCCGCCGCGCATCGTCGCCTGGGAGGGCACGCCGAAAGTGCGTGAGGCCATCCTTGGCGCGCTGGCCGACCGCGATGCCAGCGTCCGCAAGGCCGCCGTCGCCGCCTTGATTGCCGCCAACGACTCGGAAACGCTGCAACCACTCATCAAGCAGTACGGCGACGAGAAGGACGCCGAGGCCCGCGTCGATCTCGTGCGGGCCATCGCCGGTCTGCCGGCGGCGAAGACGACGGACTTCCTCGCCGGCATCCTCAAGGACGGCAAGAACCCCGAAACATTGCGGTTGGAAGCGATCGCCGGCCTGGAAAAGAGCAAGACGCCGGCGGCGCTGGCGAACCTCGCGGCGGCAGCCGCGCCGGCGGAACCCGTCGCCGTGCAGGTCCGCGCTCTGGAAGCGTTGGGCGCGATGAAGGCGCCACAGGCGAAGACCGTGTGTGCCGCCAGCCTCAAAAGCGGCGAGCCGTCCGTGCGCAAGACGGCGGCGAGCACGCTGGCGAAGCTGGGCGATCCCACATCGGCCGCCTTGATTTTGCCTCTGTTGAAAGATAAGGAGCCGAGCGTTCGCACCGCCGCCATACAATCGCTCGGTACTCTCAAATCGAAAGATGCTGTGCCCGCGCTGATTCAGGCGGCCGGCGACGAGGCGACGCAGTTCGACGCCCTCACGGCCCTCGCACAGATGCCGGACAAACGCGCTCTGTCGGCGTATCTGACAGGCCTGGCGTCGAAGAACGCCGATCTGCGCAAGGCGTGCCGCGACGCCGTCGCCGCCCTGCGCGACGACGTGGTTCCGACGCTCGAACAACTCGCCAAGCGCAACGAGATCCCCGCCGCCGCCCTGACCGAGCTGCGCGAAGTGTACTCGTCGTTCGCCCCCATCTTGAGCTGGCGAATCATCGGCCCGTTCCCGCGCGACGGCAAAACCCATCCGCCGCAAACGGAACAGAAGTTCGATTCCGTCTATAAGGGAGCGGAAAAGGACGTTAAATGGCAGACGATCCAGGCCGATGCCAAGCAGCACGGTCGCGTCAACCTGGAGGCGCGGCTGCGGCCGAATCAGCAGGTCGTCGCCTACGCCTATGCCGAGATCGACGCGGCGACGGCCCGCGACGCCGCGCTGCTGATCGGCAGCGACGACACCATCACAGTCTGGCTGAACGGCAAAAAGGTCCACGATTTCCAGTCCGATCGCGGTTGGAATTACAATCAGGACAAGGTGGCCGTGCATCTGGAGAAGGGCAAGAATCGTCTGCTGATCGCCTGCGGCAACAGCGGCGGTCCGTGGGACTTCAGTGTTGCCATCTCAGGCGAAGTGGACCGCTACGCCTTCCTCAAGGGCGGCGCTCAGAAGTTCGATCTGGAGACGTTCCGCGCCTTCGCCCGCAAGAGCAGGGGCGATGCCGAGCGCGGCCGCAAGCTGTTCGCGGACGTGAAGGGGCTGGCGTGCATCAAGTGTCACGCCGTCGGCGGCCAGGGCGGCCAGGTCGGCCCGGACCTCGCCGGCATCGCTCTGCGCTACAAGCGCGAGGATCTGATGACCTCGATCCTCGAACCCTCGAAGGTGATCGCGCAGGGATACGAGACGATCGTTGTGGAGACGAAGAAGGGACAAACGCTCACGGGCGTGTTCAAGGGCGACAGCGGCGACGCGGTGAGCCTGGCGGACAACGAGGGCAAAGTGCATCGCGTGGCGAAGAAGGACATCGAGGAGCGCGTGTTCTCGTCGGTGTCCACGATGCCCAACGGACTCAGCGACGGCATGACGCTGCAAGACTTCGCGGACCTCGTCGCGTTTCTGGAAGCGCGCCGCGAGGAGAAAAAATAAACCACGAAACACACGAAACACACGAAAGAAAACAATAAACAATCGGTTCACTTCTCAAAGGCCTTGGCTTGTCTTTTTTGACTTTTTTCGTGTGTTTCGTGTGTTTCGTGGTTTATTACTTGAAGCCATGAATACGATTCGCGTGCAACTTGGTGAACGCAGTTACGATATCGCCGTCGCCAGCGGCGATATCGCCGGACTTGGACCGTTCGCCCGCCAGCGCTCCAAGGGTAGCCGCGCTTTCGTCGTCGCGGATGAACACGTGACCGGACACGCGGAGAAGGTGGCGGCCTCGCTCCGCGAGGCCGGCTTTCAGACACTCCTCATGTCGCTGCCGTCGGGCGAGGAGCAGAAGGCGCTGGCGGTGGCGTCGTCGTTGTACAACCAACTCGCCGAGGCGCGAGCGGACCGCAACACGCTGGTGGTGCCGGTCGGCGGCGGCGTCGTGGGCGACCTGGCTGGCTTCGTCGCGGCCACCTGGAACCGCGGTTTGCCGCTGCTGATGGTGCCGACGACGCTCTTGGCGATGGTGGACAGCTCCGTCGGCGGCAAGGTCGGCATCAACCATCTGCGCGGCAAGAACCTCATCGGCGCCTTTCATCAGCCAGTCGGCGTCTGGATCGACACCGCGTTTTTGAACACCTTGCCGGATCGCGAATATCGCAGTGGATTGGCCGAGGTGGTCAAGTACGGCGTCATCCTCGACGCCGAGTTTTTCGCCTACCTGGAGCGGCACGCGGGCGCGATCCTGGCGCGCGACGCCGAGTGCATCCGGCACATCGTCGCTCGCAGCTGCCGGCTGAAGGCGGACGTGGTCGAGCGCGACGAGCGCGAGGAGACGGGCCTGCGGGCGGTGCTGAACTATGGCCACACCTTCGCCCACGCCTTCGAGACGGTCGGCGGCTACGGTGCCTGGCTGCACGGCGAGGCGGTGTCGGCCGGCATGGTCTGCGCCAGCCGGCTCGCCGAGCGCCGCGGCCTGATCGACGCCGGCATCATCGAACGCCAGCGGCTGCTCTTGCAGACGTTCGGTCTGCCGATCGCGCCGAAGCGCTGGCCGGTGGAGGAATTGTTGGCGGTGATGCGCGTCGATAAGAAGGCCGTCGCCGGCCGGCTGCGCTTCGTACTGCCGCGACGGCTGGGCGAGGTGGTGCTGTTCGACGACGTGCCGGAGGAGGACGTGCGCGCGGTGCTGGAAACCCTTTCCTCGTGAATCGGATCGCCCTCATGGCCGAACCTCTGTCCGACAATGTCCACGATCTGCTGACTCTCTCGCTGGTGCCGGGCATCGGTCCGCGCTTGACGGCGGCGCTGCTGGAGCGCTTCGGTTCCGCCGGCGCGGCACTGCGGGCCAGCGTCGCGGAGTTGAGCGCCATCCCGTACATCACGCCGCGCCTGGCCGAGAGCATCACGCAAGCGGCGGCGCGCGACGACGCGGCGGCGGAACTGGAACGCGTGGAACGTCACGGCGTCCGTCTGATCGCGCTGGGCACGCCGGAGTATCCGTCGTCTCTGGCGAACATCCCCGATCCACCGCATCTCTTGTATCTTCGCGGCACCCTGACTCCGGCGGACGGCAACGCGGTGGCCCTCGTCGGCTCGCGCGGCTGCACCGACTACGGCCGTCGCGTCGCCGCCCGCCTGTCGGCCGGCCTGGTCCGCGCCGGCGTCACGGTGGTGAGTGGCCTGGCCCGCGGCATCGACGGCGCGGCGCACCGCGCGGCGCTGGAGGCGGGCGGCCGCACCTTGGCCGTGATGGCCGGCGGCCTGTCGAGCATCTATCCGCCCGAGCACGCCGACCTCGCCCGCGCGGTCGAGGCGTCCGGCGCCGTGCTGACCGAGACGAACATGGATCAGGAACCGCTGGCCGGCCTGTTTCCGGTGCGCAACCGCATCATCAGCGGCCTGTCGAAAATCGTGGTGCTGGTCGAGGCGGCGCAGAAGAGCGGCGCGCTCATCACGGCCAGCCACGCCGCCGACCAGGGCCGCACCGTCATGGCCGTGCCCGGTCCGGTCGAGGCGGCGTCCAGCGGCGGCTGTCTTGAACTGATCCGCAAGGGGGCTGTGCTGTGCCGCGGCGTCGAGGACGTTCTCGAAGAACTGCACGGCGTCTCGGCGATGGCCGTGGCCGAGAAACAGGCCGCGACCGCGACCGCCGCGCCGCCGGTTCCCTCGGGTCCGCCGCCGGGACTGGACGACAGCCAGCGGCGCATCTGGGAGATGCTGACAGAGGCGTGTCATCTGGATCAACTGGTGCAGCGATTGGGGTTGGCGGTGCCGCAGGTCAGCGGGGCGCTGATGATGATGGAGATGCGGAAGGTAGTGCGCCGACTGCCCGGCAACCGCTATGAGCGGTGTTAGCCGCGAACAGGATGTGGCATTTCGCGGCAAGCAGCATAGAACACGGGAATCGCGTAGAACGTCATCATTTTCCCCATTGCACCAAGGAAGCATGATTCTCGGTCGTGGAGATGCCTTATGACGCTCCCCCAGCATCCGGATTTCTCCTCGGTCCAACCTCAGAATGCGGACAACTCCAAGGCCACTCCTCCGAGGTACTTTCGCCGTCGGCGTCTGTTTTGGATCGCGGGCCTTCTCTTGTTGGTTTGCTTGGGCGTGGGATTCTGGTCGCAATTCAGCAATTATCGCATTCTGGGCCGACACAGCCAATCCGTCTATGCCATCGCCTTTGCCTCGGACGGCAAGACTTTATACAGCAGCAGCCGCGATGCGTCGAACTCCGTTAGTGCGGGCAAGGTTTGGGACGTCGCCAACGGCCGAGAGTTGCACAGCTTCCCAGGCGGGCGGGGCGCGATCCTATCGCCCGATGGCCAGCTGGTTGCAACCATTCTCAGGGAAAGTGAGACGATCCACGTTTGCGATACGGCAACGGGAACGAAACGCGCCACGCTGCGAGATCCACCTGCGGAACTCTGGCGGATGGCTTTCTCCCATGACGGCAACTTCCTGGCAACCGTCGGTGCTCCATCCGCCCACGCCCCCGGAGAACTCAGCCTGTGGGAGCTTGCCACGGAAAAGAAGGTCCACGAGTTCAAGATCGAGGCCGATCATGTCTCCGGTTTATCGTTCGCACCAGACGGGAAGACGGTCGCCTTGTCCAGCTCGTCCAACTGGGTTAGGAGCGTCCATCTGTGGGAGTTGGAGAGTGGCACCCAGTTGGCAACGCTCCCAACGAACTCGGGAGGGGCTATGGCATTTAGCCCTGACGGCCAGTACTTGGCGACCATCCGCGGGAGCAGTGTACTCGTTTGGGACGTGCCGACGCGGAAACTCGTCACTACCTTGCCGACGAGCGGCTACGGACCAGTGCTCTGCGTCGCCTTCTCGCCCGACGGAAGGTTCCTTGCGGCGGGCGGGAAGTACGCCCACTTGCGAATCCTCCAGGGATGCCTTGTCACCGTATGGGAAAGCGAGACGGGGAAGAAGCGTACCGAAATCAAGGGGCGCATCGACCCGAACGGTGATACCGTCTATTGCGTCGCCTTCTCGCCGGACAGCGCTCGGTTAGCCATCGGGAGTTCCGAGGGATATGTCGGACTCGCCGAGATCGGCCGGTAGGCCGCCGCGCTGAGCCTGACAATGGTGCGCGAACGGGGGCACGCGGCGGACGGTTCTCCGAGTGCCAGCGCCTGACCCGCGCGAACCGGCCGCAAAGTTTCTTCGGCGCCAAGAGACGATTCGATGCGACAAGTCTCCGACCGTGCGCTGTGGCTGGGCAACGCGAGCGACCTGCGTGACGCCCGCGCCGTGCTGGCGGTGGGCATCACGGCCGTCGTGGAACTGGCCGACAGCGAGCCGTTCGCCGTCCTGCCCCGCGAATTGGTCCGGTGCCACTTCCCCCTGTCCGACGGCGGCGACAATCCGCCGTGGCTTGTGCGTCTGGCGGTCGAGTCGGTCGCCGCGTTGTTGCGGGCCGGCGTGCCGGTGCTGGTCTGCTGCTCGGCCGGCATGAGCCGCTCGGTATGCGTGGCGGCCGGCGGCGTCGCGCGGGCCGAAGGACGGCCATTCGCCGAGTGCTTGTCCGCAGTCGTCGGTTCGGGTCCGGCGGATGTGTCTCCGGGATTGCTGGTACAGTTGCGGCAGTCGTTGAGCGAGTAGGCTCCCAGCGGCGTTGACTCTCGACCGATTTGCGTTGCGATCCCCACTCGCGGCGATATGCTGGAAGATCCACACTACTCTTTTTCGTGGAGGATCGTGCGATGACAACTACGCTCCTGACACTGGCTCTTCTGCTGCCCGCCGCCCCCGTTCCCGCCCCAAAGGACACGACGCCGAAAGGCCCGCCGCCTCGCGTCGTCGTCGTGTCGGTCCAACCCGATGGTGCGCCCTTTATCCAGCACACACGGACGCAGATGGTTCCGGAGCAGAGGGCAAGAGCGGTGCAGGTCGGGCAGCAGGTCCAAACAGTGACGGAAACCGTCAGGGTTCCCGTAATGGTAACCGTCAATCTGATGCTCGACGGCAAGGGCGTGGAGGTCTACGGGGCCGACGGCAAAAAGATCGATCCCAAGGACGTTCGCAAGCGGGTCGCCAAACCCGTCGCCGCTCTTATTTCCGCCGACGGCAAGCCGGTGGACCCGTTCTATCTCCGGCTGGCGCGCGAGGGAACGCTCGTGATTGTGGTCCCGGCGACGGACGCCGATGGACCTCCCCTGCGGAAAGACTTCTCGGCCCCGGATCAACCAAAAAAGGATGTTGGCCCCAAACAGCCCGTCGAAAAACGTCTTCCCGTTGAGAAACGCTGAGAAGCCGTTTCCACGCCAGCCCGCCGCGCCAGCAAGGTCTCGCTTGCAGGCGCGGCGGGCTGGTTGACAAATCGCTACGGCTGCCGCAGCGCGAGGCGGTGAAGCGCGGCTTTCGCCTCGCGCGTCAGACGCGCTCCGTCCGCTCCCTTCGCCAGTTCCTCCAGCCGCCGCCGCGTTTCCGGTATGCCGATGTCCTCCAGCACCGCGATGGCCCGCAACGAGCGCAGCATCTCCGGGCGTTTCACCGGCCCGCGCAGGCGATCCAGCAATGCTTGCACGCGGCGGCGCACCTCCAACGTCGGCTTGTCCGTCAACGTCTGCCGCAACGCTGGCGCGGCGAGATCGCCGAATTCCGCCAGCTCCGCCTGCGCCGTTTCGCGCACCGTGAACTCATCGCTCCCCAGATCGGCCAGCAAGCGGCGTAGCTGTTCGAGATCGGCCGGCCTCGCCGGATGCAGATGTTCCTTCAAAAAGGGAATCGTCTCCTCCGGCGCGGATGCCAGCATCCCACGCGCTCGAAAGGCGCGCGGCGCATCGGAGTTTGCGAGGTCGGCCCACGCCTTGGCCACCTCATCGGCGCCGAGCTTGCCCGCCGCCGTTGGTGTTCCCACGTCCCAAACCAGCAGCGTCGAATCGGCCAGTCCCGAAACGAGCCGGCGGTCATCGGGGGAAAACGCCAGACCGATCACCTCGGCGTCGAACCCCTTGAAGCGCCGATGTTCGCGGCCGTGCCTCAGATCCCAGACGACGATTTCTTGCGCCGGTGCGGTCAGGGCCAGAAGTCGGCCGTCGTGAGAGAAGGCGGCGTGGTCGAAGTCCGCCGCCGGCAAGGTTAGCACTCTGGCGGCAGTCGCTGTCTCCCACAGATGCAGGACCGACTTGCTGTCCTCAGCTTTGCCGGGCCGTTTGCTATCGTAGTGATTCGAGGCCAACAAGCGGCCGTCGTGAGAAAAGGCCAGTGGTCGAATTTGTCCCTCCAGCGAAGGGAAAGTCAGCAACACCTCGCCGGTCGCCGCATCCTCCAAGCGGATCGATCCTTTGAGGGGCGCACCCGAAATGCGAGCCCGAAGGATGCTCTCCCTGTCCAGACCGGGGTAGGTCGCGGCCAGCACGCGGGCGTCCGCCGACGGGATGACATCCGAATCCCAACCCGGACGCCGGCGGCGAAAGAGCTGCTTGCGCGTCGCCGCGTCCCAGCCGGTTATCAGCGTCTCTTGATAGGACAGCCTGTTCTCGTTTTTCTTGGGGTAGTAGTAGCTGAGGGCGATCAGCGTCTTGCCGTCGTCGGATAGATACATCGAGATGGCTGACTGCACCGTGTTGGGGCGCTCGGGATCTTGCAACTCGATCGTGTGCAGCCGTTCGCCGGTCGCGGCATCGGAAACCCACAGCTTATCGTCGGTCCAGGTGGAATAGAGCGAGCGACCGTCCGGCGAAAAGGCGATGTTGCGCACCCATTCGCCGCGGCGGTGAATGGCGGCGAGCGGCTCGGCGGTCGCCGCGTTCCAGAAACGGATGGTGCCGTCCAATCCGCCGCTGCTGGCGAGACGGCGGCCGTCCGGTGCGAACGTCGCCCGTGTACGGCGACGATGGCCGACCGGCTCCGGCTTGCGCTCGCCGGCCGCCACGTCCCACAGATGGATGGCGGCGGAGTTGCGCTCCGCCATGACCAGGGTGCGGCCGTCCGGCGTGAAGACGATCAGCTCCGTGTCGGTGCCTTCGCCCTTGAGGCGGCCGCGCTCGCGTCCGCTGACCACGTCCCAGAAGCGAACACCGCTACCGCTGGCCGTGGCCAGCGTCTCGCCATCCGCGGCGAAGGCGAGCGCGGCGTGATACTTTTGGTCTGCGGCCACCGTATGCCGAACCGCGCCGGTCGTGGCGTCCCAGATCTGGACCGCCTCGCTTCTCGCGGCGTCTTGATTGTGGTTCAGCGCGGCCAGGACGCGGCCGTCGGGCGAGAAGACCAGCGCGCAAACGTCGGCGTTTTTGGCTTCGAGGTTGCAGCGCTCGCGGCCCGTGACGGTATCCCAGACGTGGATGACGTTGTTATTGTCCGCGAGAGCCAGCGCCCGGCCGGCAGGCGCGCAAGCAAGGGGAGGATTGCTGCTCAATGCACCCGAGGGATACTTGCGAGGTTCCTTACAGGCGAAGCGCCGCGACTGGCCGGTTGTCAGTTCGTGCAGGTGCAGCGCTCCTTTGTCAACGCGGATCGCCAGCGGTTGGCCGTCGCCGGACCATCCCAACCAGATGACGTTCTGAATCTCATGCTCGCGTGGCTGTTCCTTGCCGGCCAGTTCCCAAATGTGGACCACCCCTCCCGGTCCGCGCCGATCTGTTCGCGGCCCCCAGCTAATCAGGCGTTTGCCATCCGGAGAGAAGGCGAGGAGACTTTCGGGGGTCCAGTGGGGGCCGGCCGTGGGGAGGCGTTTACCTCGTTTGCCGTTGACGGCATCCATGAGGAACAGTCCCGCGTGCGAGGAGACGGCGAGGAGCTTGCCGTTGGGGGCCAATGCCATCGTCCGGATTTCGCTCGGGGCGCGGAAACGCAGACTGCCGAGACGGACGACGGCGCCGGGCGGCAGTGGATCGCCGTAGCGATCGCGGCGCGGCTCGTCCTTGGCCTGCGCCGGCGGCGCGACCGGGGGAGCCGCGGCAGGCGTCTCCGGCTCCGGAGCGCGAAGCAGTGTCAGGCCCGCTCCCAGACCGAGCGCGACCGTGAGGAACAGAGCGAGTCCGACCCCTTTCAGTTTCAGCGTCGTCGATCCGGCCGTCAGGGCGTGGACGGAGGATGTGGCGGGCGCGGTGAGATTGTGGACACACGCGGCCCGCAAGTGTTCGGGCACGGCGGCCGGAGACAGCAAGGCGACAACTCCCGCCGACAGATCGAGACCGCGTCGCCGCAATCGTTGACGCAAACGCTCTCGGCCGCGCGTCAGCCGGCCGCGCAGGGAACCGATGCTCCAACCGAGAAGCCGCGCCGCTTCCTCGATCGTGCGCCCTTGCATCAGACACAACAGCAACGGCAGACGATTCACCTCCGGCAAACGGGTGATCTCCTCATCCAGCAGCGCCAGCAGTTCGCGGCCGCTGAGGAGGTCGAGCGGATGAGGCCGCGGATCGAGTGGTTCGGCCGCATCCAGCGGCGCTTGCACGCGCTGGCGTCGATGGGCGGCGGCGCGGGCCTTCCGCGCCAACCGAACCGCAATGGTGTGCAGAAAGCCGGCCAACGCTTCCGGCCGGCGCAGCCGAGACGCGCGACGCGCCAGCGCGAGAAACACCGCCTGAAACACATCCTCCGCGCGATGGGCGTCGCCGGTCAGACGGCGGCAAACGCCCAGGACCATCGGTCCATGACGCGCCATCAGGGCCGAAAAGGCCGCTTCGTCGCTTTGCTCCACCCAACGCGCCAGCAGGACGGCATCCGTGGCCGCCGGCGCGGCGAGGCGATTGAGATGGGAAAGAAGATTTGCGCTGCGCGGCATGGCGTCGTCCTCATGGGGGCAACAACAAACATCGTCTGTTGTTATTGTGTCCCGCAAGCCGCCACGGCGCACACTTTTTTCCGAGCTGCGAGCGTCCGCGAGCGAACCCGGCCACCGCCCGCAGATGCTCGCGGCTCGGTTAATCCCGCGCGGTGCGTTGCTCCAGGCGATTCAAGGACGCCTTGGCCTCGCGCGTAAGGCGCGCTCCGTCCGCGCCTTTCGCCAGCTCCTCCAGCCGCCGCCGCGCCTCCGGTGTGCCGATGTCCTCCAACACCGCGACGGCTCGCAAGGAGCGCAGCATCTCCGGGCGTTTCACCGGCCCACGCAGACGATCCAGCAGCGCTTGCACGCGGCGACGCACTTCCAGCGTCGGCTTGTCCGCCAGCGTCTGCCGCAACGACGGCGCGGCCAAGTCGCCAAGTTCCGCCAGCGCTGCCTGCGCCTTCTCGCGTGTCGCGAACTGCTCGCTCTCCAGGTCCGACAGTAGTTGACGCAGTCGCTTGGGATCGGCCGGCCGAACGGGATGCAGATGTTCCTTCAACAGCGCGATCGTCTCTTCCGGCACGGAGACCAGCGCCCAGCGGGCGCGGAAAGCACGCACGGCGTCGGCGCCGGCGAGGTCGGCCCATGCCTTCGCCGCGGCGTCGGCCCCTAACTCACGGGCGGGTAGCGGTTCGGGCGCTCCTACGTCCCAGACCAGCAGCGTCGAGTCGTCCAAGCCGGAGATGAGTCGGCGGCCGTCCGGCGAGAAGGCCAGATGAGTCACCCCGGCGTTGAACCCTTTGAAGCGCTTCAGCTCGCGGCCGCGCGCCAAGTCGTATAAGCGGATCTCCTGACTGGGTGCAATCGAGGCCAGCAGCCGGCCGTCCGGCGAGAAGGCGACCCTGTGTTGACTCTCCAACGGCAGGGTCAAAACCTCGGCCGCTGTCGCCGTCTCCCACAGATGCAGCGCGCTGCCGGTCGCGGAGGCCGGATCGCCCTTCTTGTCCTTGAGCTTGTAGTTGGAGTTGTTCGAGGCCAGCAAGCGGCCATCGGGAGAGAATGCCAGCGGCCAGGTCTGTCCCTCCAGGGTCGGGAAAGACAGCAGCAAGTCGCCGGTCGCCGCGTCCTCCAGATGCATCGGCCCCTTGGCCGTACCCATTTCGCGCTTCTCCGGCGTGGGATGCGGCACAGCCAGCACGCGGGCGTCCGCCGAGAGAGCGACCCACGAATCAATTACGGGACGGCGACGGCGGAATAGCTGCTTGCGCGTGGATGTGTCCCAGCCGGTTATCAGCGTGTCCTGATACGGCCCGCCGTTGTTTTTCCGAGCGTAGTAGTAACTCAACACCACCAGGGTCTTGCCGTCGCGGGATCGGTACATCGAAATCACCGATTGATAGGTGTCCGGCCGATCGGGATCTTCAATCTTCAGGACGTGCAACCGTTCGCCGTTGGCCGCGTCGCTGACCCACAATTCCTCATCGCTCCCGGTGGAGAATAGCAATCGGCCGTTCGGCGAGAAGGCACAGTTGCGCACCCACTGGCGACGCTGAATCTGAGTGAGAGGTTTGCTGTTCGCAAGATCCCAGATGTAGATACTGCCGTCCAGACCGCCGCCGGTCGCCACGCGCCGGCCATCGGGCGAGAAGGTCGCGTTTGCGGAGGAGCGATGTCCGGCCGGCTGGGGTTTCGGTTTGCCGCTGGCGATGTCCCACAGTTGGATCGCCCCGGAATGTCGCTCCGCCGTGGCCAACGTCTTTCCGTCCGCGGAGAAGGCGACCATCTCAGCGAACGATCCCCCGACGTGGCAATGACTCCGCTGACGCCCCGTTGTCACTTCCCAGAAATGGACATCGCGCCAGCCGATCGTGGCCAGCGATTTGCCGTCGGGAGTGAAGGCGATGGCGTAGGGAGTTTTCTTGTCCGCCACGGTGCGGAGCGCTTCGCCGGTCGCGGCATCCCAGAGCTGCACGAGCGATTCGGTCTGGGCGGGCAGAACGCGGGACAGCGTGGCGAGGGTGCGTCCATCGGCGGAGAGGACGAGCGCGCGGATGTTCGAGTTTTTCGGCTGGATGATACAGCGCTCTCGGCCGTTGGCAGTGTCCCAAACGTAAATCCGATTTTGGTCGTCCGCCACGGCCAAAGTCTTTCCGGCGGGGGCGCAGACGCAGGAGACATAGGCGAACAATTCGGGCTTGCGGAGATCTTTGCACTCGAAGCGGCGCGATCGGCCGGACGCCAGCTCGCGCAGACACAGCGCCTCCTTTTCCAGACAAACCGCCAGCGGTTCTCCTTCGGCGGACCAGCCCACCCAGACCGCATGTTCGGCGTCGTGTTCGCGCGGTTTGCGATCGCCGGCCAACTCCCAGACGCGCACGATTCCCTTGAAACGATGACCGTCCGCCTTCTGCTCCCTGGCGAGCAGACGCTTGCTGTCCGGCGAGAAGATAAGGAGGTGCGCCGCGCCCCAGGCGGCATTAGGGGTCGGAAGTTGCCGGCCCACTTTGCCGCTGGCGGCGTCCATGAGGAACAGACCGGCGTGCGAGTAGACGGCCAGGGTCTTGCCGTCGGGAGCGAACGCCAGCGTTTCGATCGTGTCGGGAGCGCGATACCGCAACGTTCCGAGGCGAGCGATGGCGCCGGGCGGTAACGGATCGCCGTATCTATCGCGGCGCGGTTCGTCGTTCGCCTGCGCTGGCGGCGGCGCCGAGGGAGTCGCGGCGGGCGATTCCGCGTTTGGGCCGTGGAGAAACGGTAGACTCGCCCCCAAGCCGGCCGCGATCACCATGAACAGAGCAAAACAAACCGCCTTGAGTTTCAGCGCCGGCGCGGCGGCGAGGGCGCTGACGGCGGGCGTGGCGTGGACGGCGAGATTGCGGAGCGCCGCGGCCCGCAAATGCTCCGGCACGGCGGCCGGGGCCAGCAGCGCCAGCGCCCCGACAGACACCGCCAGTCCGCGCCGCGCCAAGCGTTCGCGCAGCTTCTCACGGCCGCGCGCCAGCCGCCCGCGCAGCGAGCCGTTGCTCCAACCGAGTAGCCGCTCCGCTTCCTCGACGGTGCGGCCCTGCATCACGCACAGAAGCAGCGGCAGACGGTACACCTCCGGCAGCCGCGCGACCTCCTCATCCAATAGGGCGAGCAGTTCGCGGCCGGTCAGGGCGTCGAGCGGGTGCGGATGCGGGTCCGCCGGTTCGGGAACATCGGGGTGAGTTTGCACCATCCAGCGGCGGAGAGAGCCGCGCGATTTGCGCGCCAGCCGCAGGGCGACGCCGAAGAGAAAACTCGGCAGCGCTTCGGGACGGCGCAGCGCCGACGCCTTGCGGGCGAGGACGAGGAACGTGGCCTGAAAGGCGTCCTCGGCGGTGTGTTCGTCGCCGAGGACGCGGCGGCAAACGCTCAGCACCATCGGCCCGTGACGCGCCACCAACGCGGCGAAGGCGGATTCGTCGCGCCGTTCCAACCAGCGCGCCAGGAGCGCGGCATCGGAGTCCGCCGGCGCGGCCAAGCGGCGGAGATGACCCAGGATCGCGCGAGCGTGCGGCGGCATGGCGGCAGTCCTCAAAATGGGAGCGCAAGGAAGACGACTCTCATCTATTGTGCCCACCAGACCGCCGCGGCGCACGCTTTTTTTCGCTTCGCGGCGGCACGGATCAGCTCGCGGTCGCTCGCCAAATTATAAAAGCTTCTTCATATTTGCCCAACGGAATACACATTTTTCGTCACTACAACGGCGGAGTCGGACGATCGAATGGGTCCGCGGCGGCAGTGTCGTTGCGGTCCGCGGAAATGTTTTGCAACCTGGAGGAAGCGTAATGTCTGTTCGCACCCCTCGCCCGCACGCCCGACGGTCCGGATTTACGCTGATCGAATTGCTGGTGGTGATCGCCATCATCGCCGTGCTGATCGGCTTGCTGTTGCCGGCCGTGCAGAAGGTCCGCGAGGCCGCCGCACGCATGCAGTGCAGCAACAACCTCAAGCAGATGGGCCTCGCCCTGCACAATTACAATGACACCATGGGCTACCTGCCGCCCGGCGGCTCCAACGACCCGACGAAAGCGGGCGCCGTCAACTCCAGCGGCAACCCGAAGGGCTGGAACTGGACGTATAACATTCTGCCGTTCGTCGAGCAGCAAAACCTGTTTGCCCAGAGCCGCTCGGTTATCTCGAACACTCCCGTGAAGATTTTCTACTGTCCGAGCCGGCGCGCCCCAGGGATCTATGGAAGCAGCGCCAAAAGCGACTACGCGGGCAACGCTGGTCACAACTTCGATCAGCACGGCTCGACCGGCGTGATCGTCATGACCTACCAGCCCTTCACCCCTCCGACGACCAACGTGCAGTTTCAACGGCGGCGTCTGCTGGACATCACGGATGGCCTGTCCAACACCTTCGCCATCGGCGAAAAACTCTTGAACCCCAAAAACTGGGGCGTTGACGGCGGCGACAACGAATCCTGGATCGATTCCGGTTGGGACGAGGACGCCGTACGCTGTGGCTGGAACAACGGCATCTACCACGGCGGCCTGTATCCCGACAGCGCCGAACCCGTCGCTCCCCCCACGACCTGGCCGATCGCGTTCGGCTCCTCGCACACCGGCGGGGCCAACTTTGTCCTCGGCGACGGCTCGGTTCACTTCATTCCCTTCTCGGTTGATCCCGTCGTGTTCATGAACGCCTGCACGATCAATGATGGCCAGGCGACCACCCTGCCTTGAACCGCCCCATTCCTTCAAAGCCGGAAGCGAAAGCGAGAGAGCAAGCCTCCACCCTTTCCGCCTCCGATTCGGAACGAGGGACCAACATCTTACTTGAGGAGAAAAAATCATGCGTTTTGCTTCGTTGTTGTCCGCCTTGATCGTTCTGGGAGCCCTTGCCGGTTGCGGCAAAAACGGACCAAGCCAGCCCGTGACGATGACCCCGGAGCAGGAAGAGAAGTTCCAGGAGGATGAGAGGAAAGCTGCGAATGAGGAGACGCGCCATCAAGTGGAGCGCCGCAACAAAAAGCCGATGACGCCCCAGCAGCAAGCCGAGATGGCCGAGCGGCAACACCGCCGCTAGAGGCTGTTCCATCTCCAAAGCGGGGAATGGAAGCCAATCTCGAAGCGCAGGCGAGGCTGGTTCTCGCCTGCGCTTCTTTCGTGCGCGCCGCAAGGTGCAGATCGAGCACGGTCCCTGAGAATACAGACGCGGCCAAGCGAAAAACCGAGCGCGACATTTTCGGACGGTGGGCGCGTGAAAGCGCCTATGCGGAAGAAGACGTCAAGGCCGTCTCGTAGCAACGGGGCAGTTCCGCCTCGCCGGGCACGCACATGCCGAGATCGCGCAGCAGGCCGTCGCCAATGCCGTAGATCCAACCGTGGACCGTCAGCGCCTGGCCGCGCGCCCAGGCGTCGCGCACGATCGTCGTTTGGCTGACGTTGACCACCTGCTCGAGGACGTTCAGTTCGCACAAACGCGCATGACGGGCCGGCTCATCGGGCAGGGGGTCGAGGGCGGCGCGATGCTTGCCGCGCACGTCCTGAATGTGGCGCAGCCAGTTGTCGATCAGGCCGAGCCGGTCGTCGCGCAGGGCGGCGAGGACGCCGCCGCAGCCGTAATGACCGCAGACGATGATGTGTTCGACGCGCAGCGCCTCGACGGCGTACTGCACGACGGAGAGGCAGTTCAAGTCCGTGTGGACGACGAGGTTGGCGATGTTGCGATGGACGAACATCTCGCCGGGCATCAGCCCGACGAGCCGGTCGGCGGACACACGGCTGTCGGCGCAGCCGATCCACAGATAGCGCGGCGCCTGCTGGCGCGACAGGCGCGCGAAGAACTGCGGATCGTGCCGCGTCATGTCGGCGGCCCAGGCGCGGTTGTTGTCGAGCAGCTGGCTGAGGGTGTGCATGGCGGGATCACCGTCCTTCCTGATTGGCGCCGGAGCGAGAAACTTCGTTGGTTCATCTTACCTGTATCCGGAGGATTGGCCTGCGGCCGGCGTGGCGCCTCCGGGAGGAGTTGCGGCGATCGTTCGGAAGAAAGCGGGCTGGTCATTGGTCTGCCGACCATATACACTACGCTTTGTTGCTCTCCATTCCTGATGCCTTCCTCATCCCCAGAACCGATCTCCGGATCCGGCGGACATCACGCGTGCGGAGCAGGACGAACCTTCTCGTCCTTGCGAGCACAAGATGCCGACTTGGGCCACACTCTCTTTTGCCGAATCCGTACGCCGGAAGGATTAGCCGCTCCACGGCGATAAACCCAGCTGGCTGGCCGCGCCTCTTTGGGTCGCCCGAATACGGAGTGTCCCGGCGAGAGATTCGCCTCGGTCGCCGTCCGGTACAAAGCTCTGAGGAACCCATTCAGCCAAGCAGGAGGCACAGCCATGTTGGTTTTGACACGGCGAATCGGCGAAAAGATCGTGATCGACGGCGTGATTTCCGTCACCGTCGTGGCGATGCAGGGAGACAAAGTCCGCCTCGGAATCTGTGCGCCCCCATCCGTCCTCGTGGACCGCTCGGAAGTTCATGAGCGACGCCTGGCATCACGCCCGGCAGTTCCGCGGCTCTCGGTTTCCTCTGACCTTGAAGGAGCAATTCTCATGCGAACCGTTCAACAAGGCGACCGCGTGCAGGTGCATTACGTGAAGCGTTTGCTTGACGGCCGGACGGCCTCGTCACGAGAACCCCTTGAGGTGACCGTCGGCATTGACCACCCCCGTCTCCCCGGACTGGGGGCAGCACTAATCGGATTGACGAGGGGACAGTCGATGGCGCTCACCGTGCCGCCCGAGCAGGCTTACGGCCTACCCGACCCGTCGCGGATACACCGTTGGTCTCGCCGGCGGTTTCCCAAAGAGGCGACGCTTCGAGCCGGCAAGCTCATTCGGTTCACGGACGAGCGGGGCCGGCGTCGCCAGGTACGTATCCTGGAGGCGAATAGCAAGATGGTGGTGGTCGATGTCAACCACCGCTGGGCCGGGCAGACACTGGAACTGGAAGTGACGCTGCTCGACTTCCTTGAGCCGTCGCTTGGCTCCGAAGAAACGACGACCGCTCCGAGCACGAAGCGACGGCGCCGATCCCGTGCCGTTGCGTTTGACGTGGACGCGATCAGCTTGGCGAGTCTTCGCGACGCCCTGCCGGGGTGGGAGATCGTTTCGATCAACGGGGCCACTCCCGCCTCCCTGTCCGGTCATTGGGATCCAGGTTCGGCGGACTTCCTGGTCGTTGGCGCACGCGACAACGCGGCGGAGACCCTGGGGCTGTGCCGACTGCTGTCTTTTTGCGCTTCGTACCCTACGGAAGCCCAGAGAGAGGGAATGGAATCCTTGGCTCCCGAGCAAAGCCCTCCGAGAACCGCGGCGGTTGGAAACGCCCCGCTTCTCGTGCTGGTGCCTTCCGGACAGGAGACGCTCGTGGAGGCGGCGCTGGAGGCGGGCGCCTATGGCTGCCTCATGCTGCCGATCCACGCCAAGGAGGTGACGAGCATGCTGGTGCATGCGCGGGCAGGCAACCGGCCAGGCCGGCACACGCTGGGTCTCGATCAGCCCCAGGAGGGTGATCCGTGGCAGGAGGACGGCGGCGAGGCGTAGCTGGGATGATTTGCAGGATGAGATCCCCAATCCCAATCGGGCCGCGGAGAAAACAATGCCGATGCAAGAGCAGGGCACACAGCAATCGAAGCCGGCGATACAGACGCAGGAGCAGCGAAGCGGCGTCATCATCGGCCAGCTAATGCAGGCGCTTGGCCGGCCGACCGCTCTGTATCGGGTGGAGGTACGGCATCTGTGGGATAATCACTACCGCGCGAACGTCTTCGTCGGTGACACGGTCACGTCCACCCGGATTACCCATAGCTTTTTCCTGATGGCGGACGAGGACGGCAACATCGTGGGGTCCGTCCCGGACATCTTGAGGAAGTATTAAAGGATGGCGGATACGGCCATCCGCTGCCCTTATTTGACCGATGCAGGTAAGCAGCTCAGAGCTTAACCTAACCGGAAAGCAGGCTATCATGGCAGGCCGAATCCTGAATCGACGGGAGCTGCGCAAGCAGAGCGATCAAGCGGAGCAGGCCGAGGGGGGCGTATCAGCCGCCGCCGCCACGGTCGCCCCGCCGAAAGCAGCGGCCAAGCGAAAGGCCGCCGCGACCCCCAAGGTAAGAAAGCCGCGCAAGCCCAAGGCGCCGCCGCGCATGAGGGCCCTGTGGTGCGTCTACGACGGGGGCATGAAGGAAGTGGCGCTATTCGACTACAACCAGCTCGCCGCCGCCGAGGAGAAGTTGGCGACGCTGCTGGGCAAGCAGAAAGGCACGTACTTTCTGCAGATCGTCAAACAGCCGATGCCCGCGGCCGAGCCGGACGCGGCACCCTCGGTTGCTTAAAGCGGCCTCCATTGACGTACCCAGGAGACAGGGGACGTCAAGCATTCACCGTGAACATTGGCACCCAAGACAGGGAGGTATGTCCTGAAACCATCTCACCGCATTGACGAGCCGCTCTTTCGCACCACCGGCTCAAAACCCGTTGCCGACGAACAGCCGGAGGACGTCCTGATTGCGGACAAACGGGCCGGGCTTACCCCCGCCGACCTCGTCGAGCAACGCTTTCGAGCGTTGCTGCACGGCTCCTCCCGGATGGTTGACACGTCCCAGCTCTCCCTCCCCCGCGCCGGCGGCCGCACCGGCAGGACAATCGAGCACGCTTCGCTCGGAGAGCCGAGGGCGCCAGCCAGCCCAACAGAGGCGAACCTCGGCCAAGGAGAATCGACCATGTACGCCGTCAGCATCGAGCACGCGCATGCGGCCGAGATCCTTGCGCGGTTGCGGCCTTGGCCGTGCCGCTTCTGGCACACCGACCACCGCGGCCCGCTGCTGATTCACGCCCGCACACGGAAAGCGTCCAAAGACGTCTCCTCGCCCGATCGAGGCTCCGCGTGCAACGCTCTCGTAGGCGTGGTGGAACTGGTGGACTGCATCACCTCCGCGCACGTCGGTGACGATCCCGACGAAGTCGAGTATCATTGGCTGCTGGCCAATCCCCGCACCTTCGTCCAGCCTCTCCCTTATGCCGGCAGGTTGGGACTTTTTTTAGTCTCGGAAACAGTGGTGGCTGACGCGCTGCGCCAGGTGGGAACCTCCGACCCGATGCCGCGGTCGGGCCGGCCGGATCGAAGCAACAAACGTCTGGCATCCGAACCGGAGATGACATCATGAGCCGTGGATTGAAGATTGGCGACCGCGTGTATACCACGCAATGGAACCGCCAGAAACGCTACCATACCGGCGACAAGGGCACGGTGCTGCGAACCTTGAAGATGCATGACGACGGTCTGCCCTTCTGCCTGGTGGCGATGGATAGAGATGCCTCCCACGGGGCCGGCGTGCTTTTTGACACCAACGAGATCGATGCCGACTTGTAGCGCCAGCCGGCAAGAGGCACTAACTTTATGGGCGAGCGGGGGCGTCAGCCCCCTGATGGCGAACCAT
>DATBGU010000290.1:0-18358 GCA_036557825.1 Gemmataceae bacterium | reverse complement strand
GCAAGGTTTCGAGGTGCTGCCACAAGGCGTCGGTAACCAGGGGTTTCATCGCTCCTCCTCCCTTGACTGGGGATAAGATCGTCCAAAGGAGAAGGCCGCAGCCAGCGTGCCATTGGCTCATTTTTTCCGAACGCTCTAAGCAAGCCGGGACTGGCGAACCTCTCCGGCTATGACGCCGAGACCGCTGTAACTATACTGCGATCTTTGAAAGGCACTACGCGACGCCCCGCCAAATATAACGGCATCTTCGCCCCCTGTATTAAAATGGCCCGCAAGCCAAGATCGGGGGGCTATCACGTCCGCATTCGGCGCGGCTAGCACCACGCGCCACCTATCCCACCTACTATCCGCACTCCAGAGTAACGCCAGGCAGCGCTACCCTGAGAGCATGGACACTACCACACACACCCTCAACACCGCCGCCCTCGTCGAATCTCTCGACGCCGAGGCGATCCGCGACCAACTCGCCGAGCTGGATCGCCAGTCCCGCGCTCTGCGCGTCCTGCTCCGCTCCGCCCAGGCACGCCAACGCGCCGCTGATCGCCGCATCCGCAGCGGAGAAGAGGTGCGCCGTGCCGACTGACACCCGCACCGCTGGATACACTGTCGCCGATCTTGCCCGTCGCTATCGAGTCTCTGAGGATCGCGTGCGCGGCTGGATTGCCCGCGGCGAAATGCGGGCCATCAATCGCCGGGATACCCGCTCCGGCCGCCCCAGCTGGGTAGTGACAACGGAGGCATTGGCCGAGTTCGAGCGCGGCCGGCAGGCCACGCCGCCGCCGAAACCGCTGCGGGGAAAAAAGAAGAGAAACTTAGTAGATTTTTACCCGGACTGAGAGGCCCCTGTGACCGACTACCTCGACCGCGAGCAGCTGCTCGCTCTCGACATCGATCCTGCCTCGGTTGAGCGACTGCTCGCCCGCTCGCCGCTGAGCGGACACGGCGGCCGGCCCGTGGTGCCGGCGGAGTCGCTGGCGGACCTGCTCGGACTGTTGGAGCGAGACGAGGACCGTCAATCGTGAGCTCGACCACCACCGCCGATTCCGCCGTCCGCACGATCGCCGGGCTATGGCCGGCGAAAGACCACCGGCACCATGCCTACCTCGCCCTGAGCGGCGGATTGCTCCGCGCTGGCTGGCCCGTCGAGCACGTCGAGTCCTTGATCGACGCGCTGGCCGTCGCTACTTCCGATGAGGAGAGGAGCCAGCGCGTCGCCGTGGTGCAACCGACGGCGGAGAAAATCCAGCAGAAGAAGCCGGCATCCGGCTGGCCGAATCTGGCGAAGCTGCTGAAAGGGGGATGGTTCGCCGTCGCCGCGCTCAAGCACTCCTTGGGACTGTCCTACACGCTCGCGGAACTGGCGGAGGCCAAGCGACTGCCCGTTGACTTCCTGGAATCGCTTGGCGTGCGGGACCGGGAGGGGGGCGGCGTCGAGATCGATTACCTCGACCAGACCGGGCGGATAGTGGCGACGCGGACGCGCGAGAATCTCAGCGCTCGCCCGAAGTGGGTCAAGGGCCAGAGCGCCCTCATCTACGGGGAGGACCGCCTACAGGATTCTGTCGCCGCGGGCCATGCCGTGCTAGTCGAGGGCGAGTCTGATTGCTGGACGCTCTGGCACCACGGCGAGCCCGCACTCGGCATCCCCGGCTCCGAGTGCGCCAAGGTGTTGCAGGAGGGCCACGTCGCCCAGCTGCCGCGACTCTACGTCTACCAAGAGCCGCACCAATCGGGAGAGGCTTTCGTGGATGGCGTCCGGCGCCGGTTGGCGGCGCTGGGATGGACGGGGGAATTGCGTCGCATCCATCTCGACGACCACAAAGACCCGTCCGCGCTCCACATCGCCGACCCCGAGCGCTTCGCGGAACGATGGCAAGCGGCGATGGAACAAGCCGATCGCCTCGAACTACCGCCGGCGGCTTCCGCGACCTGCTCCTTGCCGGCGGAACCGCCCTGGCCCGCGGCGCTGGCCGAGGAAGCCCATCACGGCTTGGCTGGCGAGATCGTCCGCGCTCTGGAACCGGCGAGCGAGGCCGATCCCGCCGCCCTTCTCATCCAGATCCTTGTCGGCTTCGGCAACTTGTTGGGGCGGACCGCCCTTTACCGCGTGGAGGCTGACAAACATTTCGGCAACGAGTACGCTGTTCTCGTCGGGAAGACCTCCAAGGCCCGCAAGGGTACGAGTTGGGGGCGGGTCAATCGGCTGCTGAACGCCGCCGAGGAGCAATGGGCCAACGAACGCATCCAGACCGGCCTTAGCTCAGGGGAAGGTCTAATCTGGGCCGTCCGTGATCCCGTCGAGAAGATGGAGCGAGTCAAGGAGCGCGGCCAACCCGTCCGCTACGAGAAGGTGGAAGCGGACCCCGGCATCGCCGACAAGCGGCTGCTCGTCGTCGAGCCGGAATACGCCAATGTCCTCAAGCAGACGGAACGTCAGGGCAACACGCTATCGGCCATTCTCCGCCAGGCGTGGGAATCGGGCGACTTGCGGACCCTCACCAAGAACAGCCCCGCCAAGTCCACCGGCGCACATATTTCGCTACTCGGCCACATTACCACCGAGGAGCTGCGCCGCTATTTGACCACGACGGAGATGGCGAACGGCTTCGGCAATCGGCACCTTTGGCTGTGCGTCCGCCGTTCCAAGGAGTTGCCGGAGGGCGGCGCCGTCGATGAGGACGCCCTGACCGCCCTGCAAACGCGCCTCGCCGAAGCGCTGGCGTTCGCTCGGCAGCAAGGCGAGATGCGCCGCGATGATGCCGCGCGGGAGATCTGGCGCGAAGTGTACAGTCAATTGTCGGCGGATCGTCCGGGGTTGTCGGGCGCGCTTCTTGGCCGTGCCGAGGCCCATGTCCTGCGGCTATCCATGCTCTACGCCCTGCTCGATAGCTCCGCCTCCATCCAGGCGCCGCACTTGATGGCGGCGCTGGCCTTGTGGGACTTTTGCGAGCAATCGGTTCGTCACATCTGGGGCGACGCCCTGGGTGATCCCGTCGCCGACGAACTGCTGCGATTACTCCGGGCTTCCGTGGATGGTGTGACCCGCAACCAGATTTGCGACCATTTCGGCCGCAACCACTCCTCCGACCGGATCGGCAAGGCGCTGAGCCTTCTGGCAGAGCACCGATTCGCCCAGGTGGGAACTCAGCGGACTGGCGGAAGGTCGCGGGAGGTGTGGAAGGCGTCCAAGCGTTGACCTTTTCTCGTTAGGGTGTAAGGGCAGAAACCCGCGAATTCCACGAGGAAAATGGCTTTTCTCGTTTATCCCGTTTTTCTCGTCCAGGTGGAACAAACGATGGGTGTATTGGAACTAGCTCGGAAGGTTTACAACCGGCAGAAGGCCCAGCGCAACGGACACGCGCACGCCCCAGCGCTGGCCCCGTTGGTTGCAAGGGCGGCTTCCCTGCCCCCGCCTTCGCCCGTTCCCGACACGCCAGAAACAAACACGGCTTACGAAATAAACGAGAAAAACGAGAAAAGCCAAGAACACCGGGAATTATGCAATTCTCCGAAGGAACTCGCTTACGAGAAAAGCCCCCTGCCCTACCAGCTGGTGACGGCTGCCACCGAGCTGCCCCCCGTCCTGCAAGCCCTCGACGAGTCCGAACGGGTAGGTCTCGACACCGAGACGACCGGGCTTTCCCCCCGCAAAGACCGTGTTCGTTTGCTGCAATTGGCCACTGATCGCGGCGTTTTCCTTCTCGATTCCTTCACACTTGGCGATTCCTTGTCCCTGCTCTGGGAACCGCTGGCCGGCGTCGAGGTGATCGTTCACAACGCCGCCTTCGACCTCGCCTTCCTCTGGCGGATGGGCTTCCGCCCCGTTAAGGTCTGTGACCTGATGATCCTGTCGCGCTTGCTGACCGCCGGCACGCGGACCGGGAACGGGCTGGAGGAGATCGCCGCCCGTGAGTTGGGAATCGCCCTCGACAAGCAACTCCAGAAAGCCGTCTGGACCGGCGAGCTGTCCGCCAAGCAGCTGCGGTACGCCGCCAGTGACGCCAAGGTGACGCGCGACCTACACACCCCCATCATGGCGAAGATCCACGAGGCCGGATTGGAGGCCGTCGCCGCCATCGAGAACCGAGCCGTGCCGCCGTTCGTCTGGCTGGCCTGTTCCGGCGCTCCCTTCGACGCCGACGCCTGGACCGCCCTTGCCGCCGAGGCTGAGGAACGCGAGCGGTCGATCGTCGAACGTCTCGACGCGGCCGCCCCCCACCGGGAAGGCTGTTTCGGCATCGGTGCGTGGAACTGGAACAGCTGGCAGGACGTGACCGAGGCGTTCGCGGTGTTGGGGTTCAACCTCGACAGCACCAACGATGCCGCACTGGCCGGCGTCGATCACCCGCTCGCCGCTGCCCTCCGTGAACACCGTTCAGCCGCCCAGATGGTCAAGGCGTTCGGTCGTTCTTGGCTCGACTTTGCCGACGGCGGACGCATCTACGCGAACTGGGTGCAGCTGGGCACCGATGCCGGTCGTTCTTCGTGCAAGAAGCCGAACCTGCAACAAGTGCCGTCACGGGGCGATCCCCGCTACCGGCGTTGTTTCAAGGCGCCACCCGGCCGTGTGCTCATCAAGGCTGACTACTCCCAGATGCAACTTCGGATTGCTTGCAAGGTGGCGAAAGAAAAACGGATGCTCACCGCCTACCAACAGGGTGAGGATCTCCACACACTCACGGCCAAGAGTATCACCGGCAAGGACGACGTGACGAAGCAGGATCGTCAAACCGCCAAAGCGGTCAATTTCGGCTTGTTGTTCGGCCTGGGAGCAAAGGGACTGCAATCCTACGCCGCTGCCGAGTATGGCCTGGAACTGACGCAAGCGGAGGCCGAACAGTATCGGCGCCGGTTCTTCCAGACGTATCCCGCGCTAGCGAAGTGGCACCGACGCGAAGGCCAGTCCAGCGTGAAGGAATGCCGAACCCTACTCGGTCGCCGTCGCCTACTTGATGACAAGACACCTTACACGCACCGCCTCAATTCACCAGTGCAAGGAAGCGAGGCGGACGGAGCCAAACAGGCGATGGCTCTTCTGTGGGAGCGCCGCGAGCAATGCCCAGACGCTTTCCCGGTGCTGTTCGTCCATGACGAGATCGTAGTCGAGGCCGACGCGGGCAAGGCCGAGGCCGTTGCCGATTGGCTCAAGGAGGCGATGCTCGACGGCATGAAGGACGTGATTGCCCCCGTGCCGTGCGAGGTGGAAGCCCAGATAGCCCAGACGTGGGGAGGTTGACGACGATGAACTTGAGAGGTGTACGCGCTGTGCCCACGGCGCGGCAACCCACGGCAACGAGCGGCAGAAAGGACGGATGAAGCCATGCCAGGCGGTCCCCAGACCCGGAAGCGCGAAGCAGCCCTCGCCGCCTTGCTCAGCTGCCGGACGATCAAGCAAGCCGCAAAGAAAGCCAAGATCGGCGAGCGAACCTTGCGGCTGTGGCTGGCTGAGGAAGACTTTCGCCGTGAGTATCAGGCGGCCCGACGCCAAGCCCTCGAAAAAGCCATCGCCCAGTTGCACGGTGCGCTGGGGCAAGCCGTGAGGACGCTCAAGCGACGGCTGACAGGCGGCAAGGAAGCGGACCAGATTCGGGCGGCGCTGGGGATCATTGATCGTGCCATGAGCGGCGCCGAGATGCTCGACTTGGCCGGCAAGGTGGCGGAGTTGGAGACGATCGTTCGGAAGCTGACCGATGAACAAGGGCAAGCTGGTCGATAAACTTCTGGCCGAAGCGAGCAAGTTGCTGGCAGCGGCCAACGCCCCGACGCCGGAGCAAAGGGAGGAAGACTCCCTACTTTTTCTCGCCGACTTCTGCCGCGAAATGCTCGGCAAGGAGAACCCGCGCGGCAACGTCGAGCATCTCCGCACGTTGACCGAGCATGAGCGATGCGAGGCGTATAGGCAAGCGATGGAAGTAGCCGCGGACCGATGGATCGAGAGTCCGGAGGGCCAGCAGTTCAAAGCGTTGCCCTACGGCGAGCAGGTGAATCGGTGCCTCGAAGTGACTCGGCGGGGAGACGACATCCTGGCTATCCACGGCATGCGCAAGTCGATGAGGGAGACGAAGTGGAGAGAATGGTACGCGCGGCAGAAGGGAGTGTGACTCATGCGTGAGGGCGACGCCAAGCGTGGCGTGTGGAAGTGAGGTAACGAGATGAACCTGAAAGGCAAAGTTTCCCGACTGCTGACCGAAGCGAAAAAGATGCTGCCGACCGAGAAGCAGGAGCGCGAGATACAGGAGGAGCAGGAGAAGGCAGATGCTTGGTGGCATTCGGTGTTCGAGGCGCTCAAGCGGATAGGCGAGAGCTTGCCCGAGGAACTGCAAGAGGTATTCGTGCAGCGGATCGAGCAGCGTGTGAATGAGGCGGAAGCGGGCGATGAAGACTGGAACAGGGACGGCCTGATTCGCTGGGCCAGCAAGACTATTGACGGCGACGAGGCCCCGCTCCCCGAAGCACTGCCGGCCGCGTTGGCCAAGACATATCTCGATGACCCCGAGGCGCTACCCTGCCACGAATGCGGCGAGTGCGGCTTGATCGTGCCGACCGACCGTCAACGTCGCGTGGAGTATTTCCCGACCTGTCCCGTGTGCGGCGGCAGGACGGGCTTGCTGGCATGGTTCCACGCGATTCATGAGGCGGTGAAACTGCTGCCTTACGAGAAGGCGTCTCCGGCGATTTGCGGCAAGGTGTCTGCTCTGACGGTGCTGATAGAGGCGGGCTACCAGCCTGGCACGCGCCTGAGCGATTGGGAGAAGCAGCGGCAGCAGGAAGTGTGAGCCATGCGGATCAGCGAGTACGATTTCCGGCGCTTGCCGCTGCGTTGGCTGGAGAATGGCAAGCCGGTCGAGCAGACACGCACCGTCGACGTGTCGGCCAGAGACATGACGCGTGTCGATTTCACCAAACCCAGGCCGAGCCACGCCGTAGATTCTGATGAAGCTCCGCGCGA
This sequence comes from Gemmataceae bacterium, assembly GCA_036557825.1. Taxonomy (GTDB): domain Bacteria; phylum Planctomycetota; class Planctomycetia; order Gemmatales; family Gemmataceae; genus JAJPHU01. Next base: position 11,409 of record DATBGU010000290.1, on the reverse strand, counting down.
CCAGTGGTCACGAGGGTGAATGGCGCGGCCTGTTGATCGGCCCGGATGTTTATCCAAGGACTTGGGCGATGGCATTGAGCAGTGAATGTTCTTCGTTGTCAGCGCTCAGTTGCCAGATCATGATTCCGCCCAGCGCGTTGTCAACAACGTATCCTGCTTTAAGACTTAAGGACTGCGGATCGTCGTAGCTGATCATGATCCCCGTCGTGGAGTTGTATAGCCAGGGGACCTGGGCGATATCGTGCCAGAAGCGTGAGTAGCTGGGCAGGTAGTTTTGCGCCAAGTCTTTGTAATCGAAGCTGCCGGCGCCCCAGGTCCCATTCGCCGGTCCAATATTGGGCTGGTAAAGGCCGTTGTTCGTATTGGGAACGCCTTGCCAACCCGTGCCCTCGAAATGGGTACCGACTACCAACTTGCCGGCAGGCACCCCCGCCGCCAAATAGGCTTTGACTGCCGCGTCAACGTTGTAACCCAGCCGCGTCCCGACCGCGCCTGGATCATCCGTCGGAAGATAAAGCGGCGCGTCAAAGTCGGTGACTGGGCTCGTGGCGACATAGAAATCGTAGGCCATCAAGTTAATCCAATCGACAGAGGTCTGTACCTGATCCAGCGCGAGATTGACATAGTGACTGGCACTCGCCGGAGCGGCGATCGTTAGTAAGTAACTCCTACCGTCCGCGCTGCCCTGCGCGTCTAATTGACGGCGCAGCTCTATGAGGAGCGCGGCATAGTTTGCTTTGTCGGCAGCCTCAGGAAATTCCCAGTCGATATCAAGTCCATCAAACCCGTTCTGTTTCATGAAGGCGATGCACGATTGCGCCAAGCTCTGGCGCGACGCGTCGGTCGCAGCCGCAGATGGAAAGTTGCCGGAGTTCGAGGCGCCGCCAATGGAGATCAACGTCATCAGCTGAGGATACTGCTGCTTGAGAGCGAGCAATTGTGGGAAGTTGACCTGATCGTCTTTCGGTTTGACCGAAGCGCAGACACCGTCGGCCGTGACTTGGGCGAAGGCATAGACAACGTGGGTGAGCAGAGCGCCAGGGATATCTGCGACGTGGAAATTGCGCGCGTGGATGGCATAGGAAGGAAAGTAACCCACCAGGCGGTAAGAGTTAGCGCTCATCGTTTGCAGCTCCTGTTGGCGCATCGAAGAGCTTCTTCTTCAGGGAGTTCCACTCCAGGAGGAGTCCGCCGCCTGAGTTGAAGCCGCCAAAGCAGCTCGGTGCACCTGTAGCGTTTGGAATATCTCCTTCAACATCGGCTCCTCCGTAGAGCCGTACGTTGCTGGTTCCGACGGGACCGAGGTTGATATCCTTGACCAAGGTGTATTTGAACCCGAGCACCCCTTGATAGCGTAATAATGTCCTCGGAAGTCATACGCCGCTGTTGCGGTCAGTGCGAACTCTAAGCGTTCAAGCGATAAGTTAGCACGTCAAACGTCACACCGAGGCCGGTGTGCGTTTCCAAACTTTTACCTTTTACCTTTGTCTTTTGGTTGATCCTGAAGCGGCAACTGCAAACCTGGCTCCTCAAGTGGCGCATTGTACTAGCGGGCTAGCGATGGAGAAAGAGCCTGCCGAGTTGCGGCGGTTGGCACGAGATCGATCACGGGTGGACCGCTTGCGCTACCGCCCTGCCCGGAGCAGGGGATCTCGTTCATCGGCACCTGGATGCGGCAGATCGCCATGTCCTGGCTGATCTTCCAGATGACGCAATCTTCTTTCCAACTGAGCGTCGTTCTCCTCGCCAACCATATCCGCGCGCTGTTTTTGTCGCCGCTAGCCGGTGCCTTGGCTGATCGCTGGAACCGTCCTCACGTACTTTTGTTGACTCAAAATCGTCGGGCTGGTTCTCACCACAGTCGCCATCTTTTCTGGCGCCCCCTTCTGGTTTGACCTGCTCAACAAGTTCATCGTGATCCACTCCACTATGAAGCCAGAAGAAAAGCGCCACCGGGGAAGTCCAAGAACTAGCCCGCTCTGGCTATTGCGAGTATTCTTCCTGAATCAGTTTGCATTTGCCGAGAGGCGTGTTCATAATGCTCCTACAGTTGTGGACACGCACCTGGAGGCAAGGTTATGACTGCGCTATTGCGGCCCCGGGATTGTGCGCAGGAACAAACGGCCCTCCAATCTCCTTTTGCCGATCTGGCTCCCGCGCTCGAATGGCTGGATGGCCTCCTGCAACGCGCCGTGGCTTCGGCCGAGATAGCCTATGGACCCGCGGCCGCGGCCGATGCTTTTCGCGGCCTTCATCTGCAACGCGCGGATATCGAACAGCTTCTCAGCCGCGCACCTGGGGCAACTCCCTTTGATGCCGGCTCCGATTCCCCCGCCGGGCAATGGCCGGAGTCTAATTGCGAGGCGGCCTGGGTTTGCCGGTTACGCGACGAATTTGGCCTGACGACCTTTGATTTGCAGCTATTGATGATTGCCCTGGCGCCTGAATTAGATCTCCGCTACGAGCGAATCTATGCCTTTCTGCAGGACGATGTCAGCCGCAAACGCCCCACCGTCGATCTGGCCCTAAACTTGCTGAGTTCGACGCCACAAGCCAAGCTTGAGCGCCGGGCTCATTTCCTCCGTGATGCGCCGCTTTTGCGGTACGGCTTGATTCACCTCGTTGCCGATCCCGGACAGATTGCGCCGCCGTTGCTCGCTCAGATTCTTAAGCCGGATGAAGATGTCTTGAGAATCGTCCTGAGTCACGAAGACCTGGATAGTCGGCTGGCGACCTTTTGTGCCTTTGCGGAAAAGTCTTCCGAATTGGAGCCACCATCGTTGTCGCCTGAGAGGAACCGTGCTCTGGAAGGTCTGGCTGTCGAATCTCGAAGGCAACGAGAAGCACTTGTGCTGTATTTCCTCGGGCCACCCGGAGCCGGTCAGAGGAGCGCGGCCCTAGCGCTCGCAGCGAGGACGGGCTTGCGCTTGCTTGTGGTAAATCTGGAACGCGGCCTGGCGTCTCCGATCGATTTTCAGCATGCCGTGCCGCTTCTTCTACGCACCGCCCGGCATCGGGATGCCATCCTCTATTTCGAGGGCTTTGATACGCTGTCCGGTGAGCAGCACTCGCTATCACTGGCCTGCCTCCTAGATGCGCTTCGTGAGTTTGGCGGCATCAGCATCTTGGCCGGTGCTCAAGCCTGGCCTGCTTATCCGCATGGTCCGCGCGGAGTGGTGCGCATTCCCTTTGCCGTTCCCCAGTTCAACGAGCGCCGCGCTTGCTGGAACGCCCTGCTGGAAGAAGCCGGCATCCACTGTCAAGCAGACGAAATCGATTCCCTGGCCGGGCGCTATCGCTTGCCGGCTGGGCAGATTGCCGATGCCGTGGCCGTCGCACGCCAGCAAGTGCACGGGCGCGTCGCAGCAGAAACGCGACCGCTGGCCGGCGAGCGTCCCACCTTCACCGATCTGTGCGCCTCTGCCCGGGCCCAGGCTTCAGCCCACGTGACCGGCTTGGCCCGGAAGATTGAAGCGCGGGCGACGTGGAAAGACCTGGTGTTGCCGTCAGACTCTCTCAGACAGCTCCGCGAGTTGTGCAACCAAGCAAAGTTTCGCCAGGTGGTGTACGACGATTGGGGGTTCGAGCGCAAGCTGTCGCTGGGTAAGGGCTTGGTGGCGCTCTTCTCGGGCACTCCCGGAACAGGCAAAACGCTGGCGACCGAAATCATTGCCCAGGAACTGGCCCTGGAGTTGTACAAGATCGATCTGTCCCAGGTCGTGAGCAAGTATATCGGCGAGACGGAAAAAAACCTGGACCGGGTCTTCAACACGGCCGAGCGCGCCAACGCGATCCTGCTCTTCGACGAGGCGGACGCGCTTTTCGGCCAGCGCTCCCAGGTGCGCGACGCGCACGACCGCTACGCCAACATCGAAGTCGGCTATTTGCTCCAGAAGATGGAGGAATACGACGGCGTGGCCATCCTGGCGACAAACTTGGCCGGCAACATGGACTCAGCCTTCGTCCGCCGGCTAACGTTCCGCGTCGAGTTTCCGTTCCCGGATGAAGCGCACCGCGAACGGATCTGGCGGCAGATGTTCACGGAGGCGGCGCCCTGTGGCTCGGACGTCGATTTTCCGTACCTGGCCCGCCAGTTCAAACTGGCCGGCGGCAGCATCAAGAACGTTGTCCTGGCGGCCGCGTTCAGCGCCGCCGCAGAGCGGCAGGCGATCGGAATGCCGCACCTGCTGGCCGCCGTGTACCGCGAATTCCAGAAAATGGGCAAGCTCTGTACTTCCGAAGACTTTGGCCAATACGGCGAGTTGTTCCGGCGCGGGCGCTGAGAGGTTCCGATGTTCGACGACGTAGACCACACCCTGGAGAAACTGCTGGAGATCGCTTTTGGCACCCCGCTGTCCTTTAATGTGAGTTTTGCCATCCCTGACAAGAACTTCAAGCCGACCGACAAGATCACGCTCAACTGCTACCTTTACGACATCCGCGAAAACCGAGAGCTGCGCAGCATCGACCCGACTCTGGTGCGCAACAGCGACGGGACGATCGAGAAACTGTACCCGCCGCTGCGCGTCAAGCTTTCGTACTGCATCACCGCCTGGAGTCCGGCACAGCCAAGCCCCTCGGTCGAGCCGGCCGTGGAGGAGCACAAGCTGTTGGGCCAGGTCTTGCAAAAGCTCGTGCTGTATCCCACGCTGCCGGCCGAGGCTTTGCAAGGCAGCCTCGTCGGCCAGGATCCGCCGCTACCGACGACGATCATCTTGCCGGAAGACATGAAGGCCAACCGCGACTTCTGGAACGCCGTAGGCGGCGCCCTGCGGCCGGCCCTGGACTTCAGCATTACGACCTCGTTACCTTTTGACGCTCCCGTCAAGGGGCCGATGATGACGACAGCCCGGCTACAGATCGGGCCGCAGCCTGCGGTATATAGCATTGGTGGTTCCGTACGCAGCACAGCCGCGCCGCCCCAGCCCGTGGCCGGCGCCTGGGTCCGCGTCCAGGAAACCGGCCAGACCGACGTGGCCGACGCGGACGGGCACTTTCGTTTCGCCGCGCTGGTGCCGGGCGCGTACACATTGGCGGCGCGGGCCGTGGGTTTCCACGACGCAAGCCCGCTTTCGATCACCGTGCCGCCGCAACCCCACAGCAGCTACGACATTCAAATGACCCCCTTGTAAAGAGGAATGACCCATGAGTTCGCTGATCTCCAAGGCTCCGGGCGTTTACATCGAGGAAATACCGGCCACCGGCCCGATCGCCGGGGTCAGCACCAGCACGGCGGCGTTCATCGGTCCGACGGCGACGGCAGTCGGGCTGATCAACAAGCCGACGCGAGTGACTAACTGGACGCAGTTCAAGGCGCGGTTCGGCGAGTACAGCGCCCGCCCCCGACTTTATCTGCCCCACGCGGTGCGCGGGTTTTTCGATAACGGTGGCAGCATCGCCTACATCGTGGCCATCGCCAGCGCCCGCGCCTTCATCGAGTTGGACGACCGGGCCGGCGCCAACGCCGCCAAGGCGGTCCGGCTCGAAGCCCGGACGTCCAACGGCACCGACATCAAGGTGGAGGTGCAGGACGCGCCAATCGTAGCGGCGGGTGGCACCAAGGTCGTCAAGGCCAGTGCCGCGATCCAAAGCGCGTCGGACAACTCGGTCCAGCTGCAAACAGCCGCCGATGCCCAGAAGTTTCAGCCCGGCGATTGGATCACCATCGACAAGACCGGTCCCACCGCCACGACGGAGCGGGCCCTCATCGATAGCATTCAGCCTGGCCCGCCCGCAGTGCTCGTCCTCAAGACGCCTCTGAGCACCAACTATGACAATACCGCCACGGTGCGCATCGCTGACCCAGTCGTCAACCAGAAGACCTTCCGCGTCCTGCCGAGGACCGGCATCGAGACCGGCAGCGCCGTCCATCTCGCTCAAAGTACGACGCAGGGAGATTATGTGGTTGACGGGGTGTTCGGCGATTTCGTGACTCTGGCGGCGCCGGGGTTGACTTCCGCATTCAAGCTGGGCGGCGCGGACGACGTGATCGTATCGACGTCCGAATTCACACTGATCGTGACCAAGCCGGGCATGGCGCCGTTGACGTTCGCAAACCTGGCCATGGACCCGCGCCACAGCCACTACTTCGCCGATGTCATCAACAACAACCCCACCTCGCCCGTAAACGCCATGCTGCCCGCTCAACCGAGCACGCAACTCCCCCCGAACAATATGCCGAAGGTCGCGGCCGCCGCGGCGCTCGGCGCGGGCATGCCGGATAGCTCGTCCGGGCTGGGCGTCAATGCCTACCAGCCGGCCCTGGACGCGCTCACGCGGGTAGACGGCGTGAACATAGTCTGCGTCCCGGACGCGGCCGGTAACACCGACGTCCAGCTCAAAGTGCTGGCCCATTGCGAGCAGATGCGCGACCGATTCGCCATTTTTGACCCCGCGCCGACCAAGACAGGCGCCCCGGACCCCGCGACCGACGCCGTGGTCGCGCAGCGGCCGAAGCTGGAATCGAACAACCCGACCAGCGGTGCGGGGTTTGCCGCGCTCTACTTCCCCTGGATCGTGATCAACGATCCGACGAGCAGCAGCGGCAGCAACCGCCTGCTGGTGCCGCCGTCGGGTCACATCGCCGGCATTTACGCCCGCGTCGATGACGCGCGCGGCGTACACAAGGCCCCGGCTAACGAATTCGTCAACGGCGCGGTAGACCTGGAACGCATCCTCAATGACTCCGACCAAGGGGTCATCAACGACCTGGGGATCAACGCCTTGCGCATCTTCCCGGGACAGGCCCGGCCCGTCGTCTGGGGTGCACGGACCACGGCCCCGCAGGACAACGTGGCGTTCCGCTACATCAACGTCCGCCGGCTGTTCCTCTTCGTCGAAAAGTCGATCCAGTTCGGCATCCGCTGGGCCGTGTTTGAGCCGAACGACCTGTCGCTCTGGAAGAAGCTGGACCGCACGATCCGCGAATTCTTAACGCGCGTTTGGCATTCCGGGGCCCTCTTCGGCAAGACCGCCGACGAGGCGTTTTACATCAAGATTGACGAGGAGCTGAACCCGCCCGACCAGCGCGAGCTGGGCATCGTGACCGTGGAGATCGGCATCGCACCCGTGCGCCCAGCCGAATTTGTCGTCGTCCGCATCGCCATGTGGGACGGCGGAAGCAGCGTCAGCGGGGGGTAAGAGCCTGCCCCCCTCTCCCCTTGAACTTACGGCAGAGGGGAGAATAGTGAACCATTGAGAGGTTTTGACCCAAAGGAGAATTCTTATGCCACAAACCGGAGCTCGCGTCGATCCGTATCGCAATTTTAACTTCCTGGTGGAGCTGGAGTTCATCGCCCAGGGCAGCTTCACGGAGTGTACGGGGCTGGGCGCCACCACCGAGGTCATCGAAACCCGCGAAGGAGGCGACAACACGACCGTCCGCAAGCTGCCCGGCAAGACGACCTATTCGGACATCACGCTGAAATGGGGCCTTACCGATTCGCAGGAGCTGTGGAACTGGCGGAAGCAGATCATCGAAGGCAACGTCGTGCGCAAAAGCGGCTCGATCGTCGTGTTCGACCTGACCAACCACGTCGAGGTGGCCCGATATAGTTTTGTCAACGCATGGCCGACCAAGTGGGAGGGCTCCGCGTTCAACGCCAAGGGGACAGACATCGCCATCGAAACGCTGGTCCTTGCCCACGAAGGGATCACGAGGGCCTAGGATGTTCATCACGGAACACGAATTCGAGTTACCCAAGGGGTTCGTTGATCCGCAGGGCAACCTTCATCGCAAGGGAGTCATGCGGCTGGCCACTGCCGCGGACGAGATCCTGCCGCTCAAGGATCCGCGCGTCCAGGGGCTGCCGGCCTACCTGATCATCATTCTGCTGGCCCGCGTGGTGGTGAAACTCGGTACGCTGCACGAGGTGAATCCCGGGATCATCGAGCGGCTCTTTTCCGAGGACCTAGCGTACTTGCAGGACCTTTACAATCGCATCAACGGCCTGGCACCGAAGCGGTTGTCTCTCGTCTGCCCCCACTGTTCGCAGGGCTTCGAGGCGGAGGTGCCCTTAGTGGGGGGATCCTAGGCTACCCGCTGGACCGGGTCTACCAGGAGGTAGCCTATCTCGGTTGTCGCTTGCACTGGACCCATGAGGAACTCATGAACCTGGACCACGGCGAACGGCTGCGCTGGCTCCAGGAAGTCACGAAACTGGAGGAGAGACGTTGAGCGCCGAAAGAGAAAACGCGGCGGAGGGCGAGAAGGACGGCGTGGAGTTGACGCCGACCCTAGGGCAGCGCTTGCACCAGGAGTACTTGCGGATCGCCGCCCGACATCTACCAGAGTTCACCTGGCTGCAGCTGTTCCGTCCTGTTCTCGAACGCGTGATGCGGCTGCCAGCACCCGCTGAGACGCGCTTCCAGCGGGTGGAGTCTCCCCACCTGGCGCCGTTTTTCGAGCCGCCTGGCTCGTGGGGCCATCCCGGCTCTCCCGCACACGCCGTGAGCGGCCGACCGCTGGCACCGGAGGTGCGCATGAGGCTCCAGGAATTGATCGGCCCCGGAGTCGCGGCCATGCGGGTCCACGAAGGCCCGGCCGCGGCCGCCGTCGCCCGAAGCCACCGCGCCGAGGCAGTTACGATTGGGCGCGACGCCTATTTCCAAGAGGGCCGTTTCCAGCCGCACCAGCCAGCGGGCTTCGCGCTTCTGGCTCACGAGGCGGCGCACGTTCAAGCCGCCATGACGCCAAATACTGCTTGGCAGCGGGCGACCCAGGCCGGCGCCGCCGAGGAGGAGCAGACCGCGGCCGTCGTGGAGCAAAGGGCTTTGCTGCTCGAGCGACACCTTCCAGTGATGGTACCTGGAACGCCGATCCATGCGGCGATCCGGCATGCAGAAGAGGCCATGACACTTTCGACACTCCAACCGCCAAGGTTTCAAGCGGCGCTCCTGCTACCAAGCCCGTCAGCAGCCCAAAGCCTTCGGGCAGTAATCGGAAACCCACCGGCCCCAAGGCCGCCCGCAGCAACCGAACCCATGCAAGCCCTCCCACTGAGTACATCGTCTCCCGCAGTCCGTCCCATGACCGCGGCGGTCGACCGCCCGCAGGCCGACACGCCTGCCACGGTGTCCCTCAACCTCGAGGAATTGCGCGAGCAACTCTTCCGCGACCTGAGGGCGCGGATCAAGGCCGATTTCGAGAGAGGAGCCTGAGATGGCGGACGCCGGCTTGACCAAGGCCCTGATCCTGAACATGCAAACCAACGAGCAGATCCCGGTGATGTATAACCCCGAGGAGTTCAAACTCGAACAAGGCAACAACTTCGCCGAGGTCGGCATCCCGGGGCTGAACATGTCGCCGATACAGTACGTCCGCGGCAAGGCGCGAACGCTGGCGATGGACCTGTTCTTCGATACCTACGAGTCCCCGGCGGACAGGAGGTGGCCGGCCGGCACCGACGTGCGCCAGTACACCGGTCAGATCGTCCGGCTCCTGGACAAGCTGCCTGACACCCAGGCGCCTCCCGTACTGCTCTTCGCGCTGGCCCAATTTCAGTTTCAATGCGTCCTGGTGGACGTGAACCAGCGCTTCACGATGTTTCTGCGGGACGGCACGCCGGTGCGGGCGACGCTGTCGGTTCGCTTCCAGGAGTACGTCCGCGTGGACGTGCAGATCCAAACGGGGTTCTTTTTCGGCCCGCCGACGCTTATCACCATTACCAAGGGAAAGACGCTCAGCGCCCTGGCTTACGATTATCTCGGCGACCCGTCCCTGTGGCGGCAGATCGCCGACGCCAACAACATCGAGGACCCGCTTAACATTCCGCCCGGCACGCCGCTGACGATCCCGCGCGCCGCCCGGCTCGCCAACCCGGGAGGGCCGCGCCCGTGAGCGAACCGTATTACGCGCCGCGCTTCGACATCCGCATTTCGGGCGTCTTCCTCGCCGCCGACGTCACCAGCCAGGTCGTCCGCGTCAAGTACGACAGCGACCTGGACGTGGCCAGCATGTTCAGCATCGTCCTGCGCAACCCCGATAACAAGCTGCTCGACTCCGCCCTGTTCGACCTGGGCAAGACCGTCGAGATCCACATGGGCTACGGCAACGACCTTCAGCCTATGATGCTCGGCGAGGTCACCTCGATCGAGCCGAGCTTCCCGGAGAGCGGCGCCCCGACGCTCGCGGTCACCGGCTACGACAAGTCGTACCGCATGCGCCACAACGTGCCGGAGGCGAAGCAGCACCGCTACGTCAACGACAGCCTGATCGCCGCCCAGATCGCCGCCGAGAACCTCTTGGTCCCGATCGTGGACCCTTCGCCCATCGGGCACCTGCAAAAGCCGATCCTCCAGACCGAAAGCGACATGGCCTTCCTCAAGGAGCGCGCCCAGGCCAACTTCTTCGAGGTCCGCGTCTGGTGGGACAAGCTCTATTTCCAGTTTCCCCGGCCGCAAGGCTCGGCCTACGTCCTGGAGTGGGGCAAAAACCTGTCGAGCTTTTCGCCGCGGATTTCGAGCGCCGGCATGGCCGGCCTGCAGGTGGTCCGCAGCTACAGTGAGGATCTGGCCCAAACCATCGTCGCCTTCGCCATGGCACCGCAGCTCGACGTGGAGAGCCTCGTGGAGAAGATCGGCAGCGCCGGCATTGAGCTACTCCTGTCGCTGGGACGCCGCGTCAGCCGGGTACACAACATCGAGTCGCCGTTCGACGCCTCCGTGCTCGCCAAGTCGCTGCTGCTAGACATTTTGGAAGGGCTTTACGAAGGCTCGGGCAGTTGCATCGGCATCCCGGACCTCCAGGCCGGCAAGTACATCCAGATCCGCGGCGTCGGCAAACGGTTCAGCGGCACCTACCGCCTGCGCAAGGCCACGCACACCATCGACGAAAACGGCTACCGCACGTCGTTTGAAGTCACCCAGCGGAGCGGCTCCAACATTCTGGGCCTCTTGCGCAAGACGATTCACGAACTGCCGCAGCCCAATCAACAGGAGAAGTTCTACGGGGTCATGGTGGCCAAGGTGACGAGCAACGTGGAGATCCTGGACGGGCCCCCGGCGGTGCCCCTGGGCCGGGTCAAGGTCAGCTTCCCGGGGATTTCGGAAAACGTCGAATCGGGCTGGGCGCGCTGCGCCATGCCGATGGCCGGCAAGAACATGGGCGTCTACTTCTTGCCGGAAGTGGGCGACGAGGTGATCGTGGGGTTCGAGGGCGGCAACCTGTCGAAGCCGGTCGTGCTCGGCTCGGTCTGGAACACCGAGCAGATGCCGCCGGCAAGCAACACCGACACGCTCAACAGCGTCCGCATGATCAAGAGCAAGTCCGGACACACGATCACCCTCGACGATTCGCCGGTCGCGCCCAAGCTTGTGATCAAGAGCAACGGCGGGCACACGATCACCTGCGACGACACGAAGATCGCCCCGAAGGTCGTCATCCAGAGCAGCGGCGGGCACACGGTGACG
>DATBGU010000289.1:0-3092 GCA_036557825.1 Gemmataceae bacterium | reverse complement strand
TGGCGTTGCCGACCACCGTGAAGGTGTGGCCGCGCAGCACCACCGCCGTCTGCTCGTCGATGCCCAGGCCCAGGCAGTTCTTGTTCTCGGCCAGCACGCCCAGCAGACGCTTTTGGCGTTTGCGGTTCTGGAAGTGCTGATCGATGACCACGTTGGGCACCAGACCGAAACCGATGCCGACCCGCGCCTGCGGGTTGCCTCCCGTAATCATGACCGAACTCATGACCGAGGCGCCGGCCGACGTGCCGCCGACCACGCCGCCACGCGCCAGCAGTTGCCGCAGTTCGCGCTCAACCGCGGTGCCACGGTAGGCCTTGGTCAAACGCAATTGATCGCCGCCGCCCAACCAGGCCGCCGTCGCCTCTTTCAGCGGTTTGACGAACGACGGATTGTCGGCCTCCTTGGGGTCGAGCGTGTGCAGCATCGACACCGACGCCAATCCCTGCGCCTTCCAGTAGTTGTAACTACGATAGATTCGCGTTTGGTCGTCCAACTCGCTGGCCGTCGGAATGACGACGAGCCGGCCTTTCTTGCCGCCGGCCAACTCCAGGAACCGCTCGCGGATCGTGTCCGGCAGCACCCCGCCGCCCACGATTACCAGCGAGCCAGTCGCCGTCTTCTGGGCCGGCCGCGGCGGCGGTGTGTCGATGTTCGGCTCGGCCAGTCCCGCCGTGGGCAACAACCCCAGCAGAAGACCGGCCAGCGACACCGCTAGCGGCCGCCGAAGGACAAGTTCGGCAGGAAGGTGGGAAAAAGTTGATCGGGCGACTCTGTTCCGGTTCAGGCATGGTCGCAGCACGGCAACCTCCGCAACACTGGGGAGGACGAACTTCCTTGAGTAATCCCGCGAGGAATAATCCCTCGCGCAGGTTGGGAGAGGGCACGCCTCGGTTTCTAAGGCGCTTATCCATCTTCTTGAGATCTTACCATATTTTTCTTCGATGATGCTACCCGGATTCTCTGAATCGATGCCAAGCAAGAGAAGTTCCCTCCTTGCGACCATCCCTACAACCCATACAATCGCGCCTGGAAGCCGACGGCCCGCCCCGCTACCGGACCCCGCCAACAGGAAAGACGAATCGCGAGTCGCATGAGAAAACGGAGGGAGATTGTGCTTATGCATCGCTATCTACCAATCGTGTCCGTTTTACTGATTGTCGTCGCCGGGTTGACGGCCGCCGAGCCGTCGAAGTCGAAGGAGCCGCGCTTCTGGCGCGGTATTGATGTCGCCGGCATGGACCCCTCGCGCAAACCGTGGGAGGACTTCTATCAGTACGCCAATGGCCAATGGATCGCCGAGACCGACATCCCCCCCGACCGTCCTTCCGTGTACGTCTTCACCTTGCTGGCCAAGCGCAATCGCCAGCAGCTGCGCAAGATCCTGGAATCGGCCGCCGAGGACCGCGACACGGCGAAGGACGGCATCCGCTGGAAGGTCGGCGCCTTCTACCGCAGCGGCATGGACGAGAAGAAAATCGAAGCGGAGGCCGTCAAGCCGCTGCAAGCCGAGTTCGAGCGTATCGCCGCCGTCCAGGACGCCAAGGAGTTGTTGCCGGCTCTGGCGCGAATGCACAGCAACCGCTCCTTTGCCGCCTTCGATTTCGCTTCGACCCCCGATCTGAAGGACAGCCGCCGCGTCATCGCCGAGTTGTCGCAGGGCGGCCTGACGCTGCCCGATCGGGATTATTATCTCAAAGATGACGACCGTCTGAAGAAAATTCGCACCGAATATCTCGCGCACGTTGCCAAGATGTTCGAGCTTCTCGGCGACAAGCACGAGGACGCCGCCCGCGCCGCCAAGACGGTGCTCGACTTCGAGACGCGCTTGGCGAAGGCGTCGCGGGCGCGTGTCGATCTGCGCGATCCGCACCGCAACTATCACCTGATGAGCGTCGCCGACATGGAAAAAGAGACGCCCGGCGTCTCGTGGAAGCCGTATTTCGAGGCGCTCGGCCTGAAGGATCTGAAGGAACTGACCGTCGCCCAGCCGGAGTTTTTGAAGGAAGTCGGCCGCGCCGTCACCGAGACGCCGCTGGACGACTGGAAGGTTTACCTCCGCTGGAAGCTGCTGCACACCTACGCCGACAAACTCAGTTCACCGTTCGAGAACGAGGACTTCCACTTCAAGGGCACGGTGCTGACCGGCACGCCGCGCAACCTGCCGCGCTGGGAGCGCGTCGTGCAGGCCACCGATCATTTTCTCGGCGAGGCGCTGGGACAGCTGTACGTCGAGAAAGCGTTCCCCGCCGAGGCCAAGAACAAGGCCGAGACGCTGGTGGCCAACGTCAAGGACACGCTGCGCGAACGGCTGGCGAAGCTCGATTGGATGCAGCCGAAAACGCGCGAGGAAGCGCTGCGCAAGCTCGACGCCATGGCGGTGAAGATCGGCTACCCGGCCAAGTGGCGCGACTACACCGGCCTGGCGGTCGATGGCGACGTTTACGCCGCCAACGCGCTGCAAGCCAACGCCTTTCTGACGCGCTTCGACCTCGGCAAGATCGGCAAGCCGACCGACCGCACGCAATGGGAGATGACGCCGCCGACCGTCAACGCCTACTACAATCCCAATCTCAACGAGATCGTCTTTCCGGCCGGCATCCTGCAACCGCCGTTTTTCGATCCCAAGGCCGACGACGCGGTCAACTACGGCGCGATGGGCATGGTGATCGGCCACGAACTGACGCACGGCTTCGACGACCAGGGCCGCAAGTTCGACGCCGACGGCAATCTGCGCGACTGGTGGACGGCGCAGGACGCCAAGGCCTTCAAGGAGCGCGCCGCCCGGATCGCCGAGCAGTACAGCCGTTACGTTGCCATTGACGACTTGAAGATCAACGGCGAGATGACGCTGGGAGAGAACATCGCGGATCTCGGCGGTCTGAAAATTTCCTATCTCGCCTTCCAGAAGACGCGGAAGGACAAGCCCGCCGAGAAGATCGACGGCTTCACGCCGGAACAGCGCTACTTCCTGTCGTTCGCCATGCTGTGGCGCGCCGTCGTGCGCGATGAGTTTCTGCGCCGCCAGGTGCGGACGGACTTCCATTCGCCGGCGCGTTTCCGCGTGCTCGGCCCGCTGTACAACACGCCGGAGT
>DATBGU010000288.1:0-8322 GCA_036557825.1 Gemmataceae bacterium | reverse complement strand
CGACGTGTAGGCCGACTCGTCGCCGGGCGTCGCGGGGGCGAACCACAAGCCCTTGTCGCGCATGTGCTGCACCAACTCGGCCACATTCTTGCCCTTGAGCGCCCACGCCCCGTTGATGATGTTCACCACGTTGCGGTCTTTCAGGGCCGTCATCGTGTTGTTCAGCAGCCGCAAGTAACGGCGCGCCTCGACGTACTGGTCCGGCGACATGCGGCTGATGTTGTCATCCAACTCCGTTTGGAGTTTCTTCAGATCGGCCTGCAAATCGCTGAGCGTGCTGTCGTCGGGACTGTTGTTGACCTGGATGCTGTTGACGGCCTGCTTCATGTGACGACTGAAGTCCTCGCGAGCGTCCTTGAACGCGCCGTTCAGCAGCGGCTGTGGCCATTGCAGTTTGCCCTGGTCCTTGAGCAGACCGACGTTGCCGCGCGTGTCGCCGGCCGTCGGATTGATCGACTTCAGCGTGTCCTCGTTCAGCGGCACGTTGGGACCACGCACTTTTTGGCCGTCCCGTTCCATGCCTTGCTGAGCGATCGCATTCCGCAGTAGGGCATTGAGGGAGCGGCCGGACCAAATCTCGGTCAGCGGCGGGCTGACCCGGGCGCGATCGAGTTCGCGCTCCAGCGCGCGCTGGCGGATTTTCTCCGGATCGGGCATATGCGCCCGCTCGTACTCGGCTTCCTCGATCATGGCTCGCCGCGTGCGGATGGATTCCTGAATGGCTTGCTGGCGAACGATCTTGGCCTGCGAGATGGTCAACTGATACTTCGCGTTGGCATTGGTGACGTCGGCCGCTCCTTGCAGGTAACCCTGGTAAGGGTTCATCATCCATTGCGTGCCCCACCCCCCCATGCCCGCGCCCCAGCCAAAGCCGGCGCCGGCGGCGGCGCTGTTGAGCAAGGTGCCGGTTAGACCTCCTCCTCCTCCGTTCAGCAAGGAACCGAACCCCAGGCCGGGATTGGCGCCCAGAGCCCCGAATCCCAAGGGCCTTCCCACAATGCCGAAGCCGGTTGTGCCGACCATGCCCAGAGGCCCGAAACTGCCGCCGAAGGTGAGCGGGCCGAGGCCGGAGAAAGGTGAAGCGACCAGGCCGGTTCCCAACGCCGAGGCCGTGCCGAGGCCGCCCATCACCCTGGCGGGACCTATCCCCGGATTCATCACGGGACCAATCGGCATGCGTTGAGCGTGAACCGGCGCGCTCAAGAGACCGAAGACGGCCAGGGCAAGCAAAACGACTAGCCCAAAGCGTCGCATCGAGACGTTCATGGCAATCTCCCCGATATTCGGATGGCGAAATGATCGTTGCTGTCTTTCGACAACTCGCGTCCTGGAGAATGAGCCATCTCATATCCTACGCTTCCGGCACCGAGACATTCAAGAGTAGGAATGTCATTTCGCGGCGGTGCGCGGGTGAGCGGCTGCCGTCGAGAGGGATTAATCGATGTACAGGAACTCATTCCGGTTGAACAGCGCCAGGCAATAGTCCGCCAGCGCCGCCGCCGTTGCGGGATCGACCCCCGGCGGAATTCCCTCCGGGACGGCCACCGGCAAACGCATCCGCAGCCGGTCGCGGAGTCGTTCACTTTGCTCGTGGAGGAACTCCTCCGCCATGCGCACCTCCTCGGCGTTCGGGTTGCGCGCCAGCGATAGACGATAGCTCCGGACGATCCAGGCCTTCTCGTCGCGGGGAGATTCTCGCAAAAGTCGTGCCGCCAGGGTGCCGGCCTGGCGACGCATGAAAGGGCCGTTTAGCAAAATCAGAGCTTGCGGCGCGAAGGTGCTGACGGGGCGCACGGGACACGAAGTCAAAGTGTCCGGCTGATCGAAGGCCTCGAAAAGCGGCAGGCGGACATTGCGTTTATGGTAAAGGTAAAGACTGCGGCGCGCGTGCTGGCGGCCGTCTGGCGTGATTGGCCACAAGCCGTCGGGTTCCCCCTCGGTGAAAATCAGGTCGTAGACCTCCGGTTCAAGCGGAACGCGAACGGCCGGTCCACCGAGGGCGGTGTTGAGTGTTCCCGCGACCGCGAGGGCACCATCGCGCAGAGCCTCTCCTTCCAGCCGGCGGCGGTTCATGCGGCCGAGCAAGCGGTTGTCGGGATCGAGTTGTCGTCCTCGCGAATCACCCCAGCGGCTGGCCTGTTGATACGTGGCGGACAGAACCAGAATCCGGTGCATGTGTTTGAGCGACCAGCCGCGCGCCGTCAATTCACAGGCCAACCAGTCGAGCAGCTCGGGGTGGGTCGGCGGCTTGCCGCGCAGCCCGAAGTCGTTGGGCGTTGCTACGAGACCGCGACCGAAATGATGCTGCCACAAACGGTTGACGAGAACGCGCGCTGTCAGCGGATGGTCCGTCCGCGTCATCCAGGTCGCCAGCGCGAGACGATCGAGCGTCCCTGAGCGGGGGACGTCAGTCCCCTGAGGTTTACTTTTCTCGGTGGGCTGACGCCCCTCGCTCAGAATGCGAGGAAAACCGGCCGAGACGCTCTCCCCCGGCTTGTGGGGGTCGCCGCGCTTGAGGATGGGCGCTGTGAGGGGGCCGCCTTTGTTGAGGATGGTCCATGCCTTCGGCGGCGGCGTCGGTTTGTGCGCTTCCAGGGCGTGCAGTTGATTGCGAAGGCGAGTGCGCCGTTCGTGGTCGGGGGGGCTGAGCGCCCCCACGATCTCGTCCCACGTTACTTTGATGAGGATCTCCGCGTCCATCGCCAGCTGTCGCTGCTCGGCCGTGCGCTTGGCGGCGGGGACGTCGAGCGCGGCGCGGTACGACGCTTGCAAACCGTCTTTCTTGGCCTGCGTCAGACGGCGGCGATACGGCTCCTCCAGCTGTTGCAGCTGCCGGCGCAGCGGGGCGAGCTGTGCATCCAACTCGCGGCGGCGAAGGTCGTACTCGGCGCGCTCCTCCGCGGTGGCGAGATCGACCTCCTTCGCCCGCGCGTTGCTGAAGAACGCCTGCAACGAGTAATAATCGGCCTGCGTGAACGGGTCGAACTTGTGATTGTGGCAGCGAGCGCAGGCGACGGTCAGACCGAGGAAGGCGGCGCCGACGGCATTGGTCATTTCCGTCAGTTCTTCCTGCCGCCCGACGTTGGGATCGACGTTGCCGCTCGTCTGATGAACGGGACCACAACGGTTGAAACCGGCCGCGATGAGTAAGTACGAAGTACCAAGTGCAAAGGACGAATCCGCACGGTTCTTCTTTTCGTCCTTTGTACTTTGCCCTTTGTACTTCTCGAAGAACAGGTCGCCGGCCAGCTGCTCGGTGAGGAAGCGATCGTAGGGTTTGTCCTCGTTGAAGGCTTGCACCACGTAATCGCGGTAGCGCCAGGCATGGAGGCGCTCGGCGTCGGCCTCGTAGCCGTTGGATTCGGCATAGCGAACCACGTCGAGCCAGTGCTGCGTCCACCTCTCGCCGTAATGCGGCGAGGCCAACAGACGCTCGACGACCCGAACGTAAGCGTCCGCGCGCGTGTCCTTCAAGAAGTCGTCCAGCTCGCGCGGCGTCGGCGGCAGGCCGATCAGGTCGAACGTGACGCGGCGCAGCAGGACCGCGCGGGCGGCCCGATCGGCCGGACGCAGCCCCACCTTGTCGAGGCGTGCGAGGATGAACGCATCAACAGGTGTTTGAACCCAGCGCGGATCGCTCGGGCGCGGCAGAGTTGGCCGCGTGGGGGGGTGGAAGGCCCAATGGGCGCGCTGACGCTCCGAGAAGGCCGTTTCCGCACACCGTCCCGCTTGGCTGGCGAGAGCCAGGAGAGTGCCGGCCAGGGCCAGGGGGAGCAAGGTCAGGCGAACACGCATAACGAACCTCGTATGCGGGCGGTACGGTCGAAGCGGGAGTTTTTGTGCACTATTTTCGTCTCGGACGGAACTTTGAGGGCTTGTCCTGCGTAGAATACTCTATAGGAGCATCGGCCGCAATCAGGTCGCAATCCCCACTGACGCTATCCCGAACGCGCTTCCCGCGCTTTCGCTGAGGCGAATAAATTAGCGAGCTACCCTCTTGGTGGGGCGGCACAGATTCATAACATAGCAGAATTGTTTCCGAAGGGTGGGCGCCTCCCTCCCTGTCATGCCGGACAATACCGGAGATGGGTTGGAACGATTGAAACGGATGTGGAATGCTATGTGCTCCCTTGTGCCGTCGGCGCCCATGAGGGAACCGGCGGCCAGCGTTTTTTACATCCCCGCCGCACGACGGGGAACGGGACAGCATAGACAGGACAGACGCCATGGTCATGAGACGAACAACCAAGCGAGCAGGTAAAGGTACGGCTTCCGATTCCGCGCTGCCCCTGCCCCAAACGCATACGCCGTCGCGGCCGGAGGAGGATACCGCGCGCCGCGAAACCGCCTGGAGTGAGATGCCCGACGATACGTTCGCGGAAGAAGACGACGATGCCGAAGACGCTGCCTCGGAAGAGCCGGCCGCCCCAACCGAAGCCGAGGGTGAGGACGCCCACGCTCCCGACGACGCCCTGGGCCTGTATCTGCGGCAAATGGGGGCCATCCCGCTCCTCAGCCGGGATCAGGAGTTGGCCTTGGCGGAACGGCTGGAATGGAAGCGCCGCCGCTATCGCCACGCCGCCATGATGAACTGGCGTACCCTCGCCGCCATCGTGGACACCTTCGAGCGCGTCCGGGCCGGCCAGCTGGCCCTCGATCCGACCATCGATGTCGTCACCACGCTCGGACTCAGCCGCGAACGCATCCTGCAACGGATGCCGCATAACCTGAAGACGCTGCACAAGCTGATCGAGGGAGCCAACGCCGATTTCCGCAATCTCCGTTCCGGCTCGCCGGGCGGCCAGAACCGCGTGCGCCGCGATCTGTGGCGGAGACTGCAAAAGGCCGTCCGCTTGGCCGAGGAACTCTCGCCGCGCATCGACCTACTGGACCGCTGGACCGATGAGTTGCGCGTTCTGTCGCGGCAGATGGTCCAGCTCGAACATCAGAAAGACGCCGGGCATCGCTCGTCGGCCGACCGCGAGCGCCGCACCAAGGCCGCCAAGCAGCTGCGCGACCTCGTGCTGGAAGTGCGTTCCTCGTCCGAGGACTTGGCCAAGCTGGTGCGCGTCCTGGAGCATCGCCGTATCGAATATCAGAAGGCCCGGCGCGAACTGGCCGAGGGCAACCTGCGGCTGGTGGTGTCGATCGCCAAGCGCTATCGCAGTCGCGGTCTGCCGTTCTCGGATCTCATCCAGGAAGGCAATCGCGGTCTGATGCGGGCGGTGGACAAGTACGAGCATCGGCTGGGCTACAAGTTCGGCACCTACGCGACGTGGTGGATTCGTCAGGGCATCACGCGCGCCCTGGCCGACCACGCCCGCACCATCCGCGTGCCCTGCCATCAGGTCGGCACGCTGGCCGCCGTCGAGCGCGTTCGCGGCGAGCTGTCGATTCAGCACGGGCGCGAGCCCACGGTTGAGGAGATCGCCACCGTGCTGGGCGTCACGGCCGAGGAAACGCAGTCGCTGCGCGTGGTGGCCCGCCATCCGGTCAGCCTGCACGAACCGCTGGGCGGCGACGGCGAACGGGCGCTGGAAGATTTTCTCGATGACCCGGATGCCACCAACCCCGGCCAGCAGGTCGATCAGCATTTGCTGCGCGAGCGCATCGCCGAGGTGCTGCGTTCGCTGACGCCGCGCGAACGCGAGGTGATCGAGTTGCGTTTCGGACTGCGCGACGGCCAGCCGCGCACGCTGGAGGAAGTGGCGCGGGCCTACGGCATCACGCGCGAGCGCATTCGTCAGATCGAGGCGCGCGGCCTGCTCAAGCTGCGTCAGCCGCTGCGAAGTCAGCGCCTCGCCGAGTTCGCCGAGGCGGAGTGAGTTTGTCGTCACATAACAACGCCAGCCCGCAGCACCAGCAAGGTTGTCCCTTGCTGGCGCTGCGGGCTGGTGTGTTTGACACTACCTGTTACTTCGATTCGGCGCTCGCCGCCGGCACCTTGACCAGCACGTAATCCGTGCCGCCCTCGGGGCTGCGCACTTGCAGCAACACGCCCTTGTCGAGCGTCCCTGCGGCGACGGCTTGGCGCATCGCGCTGGCATCCTTGACTTGCTTCCGGTCCACCTTGACCACCAGCACGCCGCGACGCAGGCCGGCGTCGGCGGCCGAGCTGTCCGGCTGCACCTGCGTGACAACCACGCCCTTCGTGCCCTCCTTGTAGCCAAAGTGCTTCGCCATCTCCGGCGTCAGATCGGCGAGCTCCAAGCCGAGCTTGTCCAACTCGTCCGCCTGCTTCTCTGTTTTCGGCCCCTGCCGAGCCGGCTCTCCCGCTGCGCCGAACTCCGACGGCTGTTCCGCAACCGTCACGTTCAGTTCCTTGCGCTCGCCGTCGCGAACCACGGCCACGCTCACCGGCTTATTCAACGGCAGACCGGCGACGACGGTTTGCAGATCGTGGCCGTTCTCGACCGGCTTGCCGGCCAGCGCCGTGATGACATCGCCATCCTTCACGCCCGCCTTGTCGGCCGGCGAGCCAGCGAACACCTTGCCGACCAGCACGCCCTTCTGGTTTTCCACACCCAGGCGAGCGGCCACTTCCTTGTCCAGATCCTTGATCTGCACGCCGAGATAGCCGCGATGCACGGCCCCGTCCTTGAGCAGTTGTCCGGTGACGTTCTTGGCCATGTTGGAGGCGATGGCCAGGCCGACGCCCTGGAAGCCGCCGCTGCGGCTCTTGATCGCCGAATTGACGCCGATCACCTCGCCGCGCAGGTTGACGAGCGGGCCGCCGCTGTTGCCCGGATTGATGGCCGCGTCGGTCTGCAAAAAGTCCTCATACATGTTCAAATGAATGTTCCGACCCTTGGCGCTAACGATGCCGTGCGTGACGCTGCCGGTCAGGCCGAACGGCGCGCCGACGGCCAGCACGCGATCGCCGATCTCCATCGCCGCGCTGTCGCCGAAAGTCAGGTACGGCAGCGGCTCCTTCGTCTCGACGCGGACGACGGCCAGGTCGGTTTTCGGATCCGTCTTGATGTCTTTCGACACGAACTTGCGGCCGTCGCGCAGCTCGATCTGCACCTCGTCGGCCCCTTCGACGACGTGATTGTTCGTCACGATCACGCCCTGAGCATCAATGATGAACCCGGAGCCGAAGCCGCGCTGCCGCGGGGATTCGGGCGTCTGGTGCGGCTGACTCTCGAAGTCCTCGAAGAACTTGCGCAGCTCTTCCGGGAGTTGATTGCCCGAAAAGCCGGGGGCGGAGAATTCCTTGAAGAACTTGTGCGTCTCTTGCGGCTGCTGCCGGGGCTTCGTCGATTTGGCGTGGACGGCCGGCTTGAAGCGCCGTTCGATGCTGACGACGGCCGGCAGGACGTTCTTGACGACGTCGCGATACGAGGTCATTTCACTGGGGATGGCGGGGGGCGGCTTGACTTGCCCCTTGAGGAAGGAGCCGCCGAGAATGGTGCCGGCCATGACGCCGGCGGCGAGGCAAACACTGAGAATGCTTTTTCGACCCATCGAGTGTGATCCTTTCAGGCAACGGCCCGCCGCCGCGCGGGCGCGCGGCATCAGCGGGTAGGAGAAAGCGGAAGTTACGAATTCCGTGTGGAAGAGAGCCGTTCCGAGGCTTGCCCGTTAGCGGTGATGTGTCCGCGGGGTGAAGGCCGTGGGACCTCCTCTTCTATTTCATTTTACGCAACGAGATCGCAGGGAGTTCGTGAAACAAGCAAGGGTGCAGGGAGATTTTCACGGTCGGGCCGGACGGAGGATGGCGGTGACGGTCGAGACACGGTGAGCCATCGGGATAATCGATTCCGATTACCGACTCTCCCTCCCGTCCGGATGGGGAAAGGCGAGCTTTTTCCCAGTGTTCGCGGCTGGTTCGCTCCGCTTGCTGCCAAGTGTGACGGGTGAATGGCGGCGGATGTTCCAGGTGAAAATCCCTCTGTCCTTCTTCTGTCCTCTGGGCCTGGTGGGGACAACACTGTATTCGTTGCACGGCATTCCACCCACCCTCGATGCAACGAATGTACAACCTTGCAACGAAAGGGTTCGCGGCCGCCTGTCCTCGGGCAATAACAAATACTCGTCTTCGGCACAACATTCGCCCAGGTAAAACAGTCCGTGAACAACTAGATGCTGGTTATCAAGGTCGGCGTCGTTTATTACCTCTCGCACAGAGAGAGGTTCGCAGATAAGTCGTCCGAAAGTCATAGTTGCTCCTTCATTTAATTAGCAGTACAGCGCGGGTTCCCTGATGGCCGATAACTCTGTTATTCGGGAGGGAATCCGATGACAGAACAAGAAATTGCCGGCGTGGGGCCGGCCTTCGCGGCTTATCTGGGACGCTACCGTGCTTGCTTCCTCCAAAAG
>DATBGU010000287.1:0-9187 GCA_036557825.1 Gemmataceae bacterium | reverse complement strand
CTCATGCGCAGATTCTTTACCAAAAACGCCCACTGATCGGCGACTTCCTCGATCTGCTTGGCCGTCGGCTTGCCCGCTCCGTGGCCGGCGCGCGTCTCGATGCGGGCCAGTACGGGAGCGTCGCCGGCCTGGCAGTGTTGCAGTCGAGCAATGAACTTGAAACTGTGGCCGGGCACAACGCGGTCGTCCGTGTCCGCCGTCGTCACCAGGGTGGCGGGGTATTTCGTGGCCTTTTTGAGATTGTGATACGGCGAATAGGCGTAAATTGCCTTGAACTCGTCCGGGTTGTCGGGCGAGCCGTAATCGTCCACCCAAAAGCGTCCGGCCGTGAACTTGTGGAAACGCAGCATGTCCATGACGCCGACGGCCGGCAGACAGGCGCCGAATAGGTCCGGCCGCTGCGTCATGACGGCGCCGACGAGTAGTCCGCCGTTGCTGCCACCCTGGATGGCGAGCTTGTCCGGCCGCGTGTACTTGTTGTCGATCAGCCACTGCGCCGCGGCGATGAAATCGTCGAAGACGTTTTGCTTGCGCAGCTTGGTGCCGGCTTCGTGCCACTCCTTGCCGTACTCGCCGCCGCCGCGCAGGTTGGCCTGCGCGTAAACGCCGCCCAGTTCCAGCCACGCCACGCGCGTGATCGAGAAACTCGGCGTCATCGGGATGTTGAAGCCCCCGTAGCCGTACAGCAGCGTCGGGTTCGAGCCGTCCAGCTTGACGCCCTTCTTCGCCGTCAGGAACATCGGCACCTTCGTGCCGTCCTTGCTCGTGTAGAAGACCTGTTTGACCTCGTAATCGTCCTGGTTGAATTTCACCTTCGCCTGACGGATCAGCTTGCTTTTGCCGGTGAGCAGGTCGTAGCGATAGATGCTCGGCGGCGTGGCGAAGCTGGAAAAAGCGTAGAACGTCTCGGCGTCCGTGCGTTTGCCGCCGAAGCCGCTCGCCGTACCGATACTCGGAAACTCGACCTCGCGGACGAACGTCCCGTCCATCGTGTGCAGCTTGATTTGCGTGCGAGCGTCCTTCAGGTAGTGGGCGACGAACAGGTTGCCGACCAGACCGACGCCGGTGAGGTTCTCCTTCGCTTCCGGGATAATCTCCTTCCAGTTTTCGCGCGCCGGCTTGCGCGTGTCGATGGCGACGAGCCGTCCTTTCGGAGCTTTCAGATCGGTTTTGAAGTAAAAAACCGGACCATCGTTGCCGGTGAAGCTGTATTCGTTGTCGAAGTCCTCGATGAGATCGACCGGCATCGCATAGGGTTCGCCGAGATCCTTGTAGGTGATGCGGTACTGATGGTTGGTGCCCTTCCAGATAACGAGGAGAAGATAACGGCCGTCCTCGGTGACGTGAGTCTGAAAGCCCCAATCGGGATGATCGGGCCGGCGGTACACCAGCACGTCCTCGCTCTGCGGCGTACCGAGGCGGTGGTAGTAGACTTTCTGGTTGAGCGTGACTTTCTGAAATTGCTCGCCGGGCTTCGGCTCGTCGAAGCGGCCGTAGAAGAAGCCCTTGCTGTCGGCGGTCCACGATGCGCCGCTGTACTTGATCCACTTCACTTCATCCGACAGCACCTTGCCGGCGGCGACATCCATGACGTGCCAGGTGTTCCAGTCGGAGCCAGCCTCCGCGACGCCGTAAGCGAGATACTTACCGTCGTCGCTGACCTCCAGCCCCGACAGCGCCACGGTGCCGTCCTTCGACCACTTGTTCGGGTCGATCAGCACGCGCGGCTCACCGTCGAGCGCATCCATCGTGTACAGCACGGCCTGGTTTTGCAGTCCGTCGTTCTTGGTGTAGAAGTAGCGTCCCCCGGCCTTGAAGGGGGCGGAGTAGCGCTCATAGTTCCACAGTTCGGTCAGGCGCTTGTGGATGGCTTCTCGCTGTGGAATGGCGTGCAGGTAGGCGAAGGTGATCTTGTTCTGTTCGGCGACCCACTCCGCCACGGCCGGCGACTTGCGCACGTCGTCCTCCAGCCAGCGGTACGGGTCGGCGACCTTGGTGCCGTGGTAGTCGTCCGTGTGCTCGACGCGCTTGGTTTGGGGATACGTCAACGGCTTGTCATCGGCCAGGATCGGGGTCATGCTCAGGAGTGTGGTCGCGAGGAATAAGGCGCCCCAGGATTTCCGCGGCATCGCAAGCTCCTTTTCCAGGGGGACGGGTTCATCTGAGGATTGAGTGTATCGACTCTTCGCGATACGTGCCACGAGGAACAGACAGGTCGCCGTCGCTCGAACGGTCGGAGGAGCGGAACCTGCCGTTGCAGGAAGACGAAACAAGACGAATCCCCACGTCGCCAGGGCAACGAGGTGGGCGAGACTGACCAGAATGCTGACGGCAATCGCTCCGCGCCAAGGCAGCAAATAGATCAAAGTGAATACGAGGAACAGATAGGGCACGGCCGACGCCGCGAACGCGAGCGGATGGACCGTCAGCAGCCAGGCCGCCAGCGGATTGCCCTCGTGTACCGTTGCGTAGCCGTCCGTCCAGTACGCCGCCGGCTGGCCGTACAGAGTGACAGCGCCATCGAGCAGACACAGAACCAGCGGAGGCAAACAGAGCCACAAGCGCGGACGGCGCATCAGTTCGGTCCCGGCATCTCAATACATTCCGAGCGGAGGAGCGGTTTGTTCCCTGGCAAGGAGAAAAACCGCGCAACCGCCCAGAGTTGAAAGCAGCACACCGTTTACTTTACATTCAAGGCCAAGAGCCGGCCGTCGGCGTCGCCGACGATGAGTTGACCGCCGGACCATATCAACGCTGTCACATCCTGCGGTAATTTTCGCATCGCCTGGACGCGGCCGGCGTCATCGAGGATCTGCACGGTCCCGCCCCAGAAGGCCACAGCTGTCCGCTTGTCCGCGGTGGAAACCAGCTTGACCAGACGCTGAGGACCGAGTTTTTTCTGTAGCGCCGCCACTTCATCGGGTTTCGCGGCGGCTTTCTGCAACGCCTCGGCAAGGAGGCGGAAAACCTGCATGTCGAGGTGAAACCGCTTCTCCAGCTTGCCGTCCTTCACCTCGGTAATCGTGCCGTCGTAGGCGTAAGCGAAGACCCTATCGAGCTTCGCCTCCAATCCCACGACGCGATCGGTCGCCACGGCAGACCAGGCGACAGCGAGTTCCGGTGTCGTGGAGGCCTTCTTCGCCGCGGCGATGCTGCCGCGTCGCGGCATCGCGAAGCGTGTCAATGGCTCCATACCGGACAGCATTTCGTACATGCTGCCGACGGCTTCGCCGATGCCGGCCGCGTCGTAGCCGATCAGCGCGATCGATTCCTGATTGGCCCCGATGCCGTCGCGCTGCCAGGCGACGAAGCCGCGGCCGCGACCGGGCATGTCCGATTTGTTCGGCGTGAAGGGCAGGAACTTCGCATCGAGCAGGTACTTGATGAGCGGATTGTCTTCCGGTGTGCCCAGCAAGACGGCCGGACCGCGCACAGCGAAGCCGACCTGTTGGGGCTTATTCTCGCCGCCCGGCTTGATGCTGTCGCGGCCCGTGAACTCGATGCCGATGAACGTCGGCGCTTCCTCTGCCGCGATCGGGCGCGGCTTGTTCGCCTCGTCCGCCGAGAGGATCGTACACTTGATGTTCCACGGTTTAAGGCTTTTCACGATGCGCTCGGCTGCGGCGTCGTAATCGCCCTTGCCCTTGACGAAGGTGATGTGAGCGTGGGTGCGGAAGAAGCGGAAGATACGGTCGCGGTCCTCGGCGACGTGGACCGCACGCCGTGTCGCGCCGGCGACGAGGTTGCACGTCGGCACGGCGGGCAACTCGAAGCTCGCGCTGTCGTGTGTGTTGTTGAGCAGTTCGGTGATCTCCACCGTCCACTTGCCCGCCGGGTCGTTGATCGCCAGAGGCAGGCTCAACTTGCAGACGCCGCGATCCGTGGCGCGATGCAGGTCGTAGCGAAACGCGCCGAGAGGATCGGCGACGCGGATGCGCAGTGGCGCGGAGCCGCTCAGGATGCCCTTGGCGCTCATCAGCGTGGCGGCGAGTTCCACGCTCAACGGAGATGTCTTCCGCGTGTAATCGCGCTGGAGCAACGGAGTAGCGACCCTTACTCCGCTGATAGGCTGCGCGGTGCGGGCGAAGACACGCATCTGGCCGGGGCCGAAGCGGAATTGTCCCGGCCGGTCCTCTCCCACGCGGCCGCGCTCGCGCACAGGTCCACCGAGGATGGCGTCGTAGATCGGCCGCTTGTCGGCGTCGAAGCCGAGCGTCGCGGTCGTCGGCTTCATGCCGAGCCTCGCGTCGCCCTGCGGATTGTGCGTGGCGTTGACGGCGAATAGGTACTCGATATCGCCGGCCGCCTGCCGCGTGACGACAATGCCCGGCTCGTTTGAGGACAAAGGCGGCTTGATGCCCGCCTTCTCCAGCCGCGGCCGTAGCGCGTCCGCCAACGGACGCGCACCTTTCAGGTGTTCGCGCAATGTGACCAGCGGAGCGATTTCGGTGCCTTTTTTCGCCACCGTCAACTCCTGGATCTTCTTCTCCTCTGGGAATTGCGGCGCCACGTCGAGCTTGATCGCACCGTCGATTTTCAATTGACAATCGGCTGTCATCAGCACAACGCGGCCCTGCTTGATGAACGCCTCGATGCCCTCCACGACTTCCGGGTCCAGGTAATCGATGGATGTGAGGATCAGCGCCTTGTGCTGCGCCGCCAGTGTGCCGTCGCGGACGTCCTCGTCCAGCACCGGCATGAATTGATGCTGCAACAATTTGCCGGCGAGATAGGTGAAGCCGACCTTGCGGCCATGCTTCGTCTCGTGGGCGTAGTTGACGGCGCGGTCCTGCGTTTGCTCGTGGATTATCTGCGACAGCGAAAACAGCACGGCGACCGGCGGCCGTGTGACGGGCATGGTCGTGAAAATGGTGCCGAGTCGGCCCATCAGATGGTTCGACTCGACGACGCCCTGCGCGGCCTTGACCTTTTCCGGCTGCCAGGGATCGATCTCCGGCGGCGACATCATGCCCTGGATGTTGGTTTGGAAGGAGAGATACTGTTCCAGGCGAAACTCGTCGCTGGTCGTGTTGCCGTACCAACAGGGCAGATACCAGTTCGGGCGCGAGAGATCGCGCGCCCGCGCGAACTCCAGAAACAGCGATGGATTAAAGTAGCCGGGTCCGAAATCGTGGTAGCCGCCGTGCCCGCTGATGATCGGGAGACTGCGGACCACATTGAAGTAATAGCCATCCGTAAAGGCGCTGAAACCGTACTGGCTCTGCGTGACGGTGAGGTAATCGGGCCGCACCGAATTGACGCCGAGCTTGGCATCCTTCCACGCCGCGTCCATGAAGCCAAGCTTCCAGCGGGCCCATCGACGCCATTGCTCCACCTGCTTGGGATCTTTGGGATCGAGCTTCTTGTAGTCGATGAGAGGCCGACCGAACGCGGCCTCGAAGGCGCGGACCTGGCTGGGGATGCCGTGCGGCGTATTTTGCTTGGTTTCGGGGTCGGTGCGCCAGGTCAGGCCGGGTTCGTCGTAGAAGTGAACGCCGATCGTGTTGGGCCAGGTGCGATCGCGGAACGCCTGCCGCACGACGCGGCGCGTGCCGCCCTGAAGGACGAGCGGGTCCGACCAATCGCACTCCTGGCGCAGATCCATCTGATGGCCGCCGCTCATGACGCAGTTGGCCATGAAATCGACGCCGGCCCGAATGAGATTGTCGTCGTTCTGACCGCCGTTGAAGAGGTTGTAACCGAGATTGTCCTCGCCTTCCGGCAGGCGCGCCTTACCGGCCGCGCGAGCGCCCCAGTTGACGAGGCGGAACGAACTGCGGCGGACGTGGCTGAATACCTCAAGCGACGTGCGAGCCGTGCCGCCGTCGCAGGTTGCCTCCACGGTGTACTTGCCCGGACGCAGCAGCCAGCCGTTGAGGTGCAGATGTTCGACGCGATGCACCTTGCCGCTTTGGGCTTCCGCCTTCGCCGCGGGAAACGTGAAAGCGAGTTCACTGCCGTCCTCGCCGGAGACGCGAAGAATCAGATCGCCCGCTGACAACGACTTGTCAGCAGTACGAGAAACAGAGACATCGATCCACTCGTTCGTCTGGTAGGCGCTGCGGCCCAGCGGCAGTTGGATTTTCAGCTCCGCGGCCGGCGATGTCTGAGCGATAGTCAGCGCGAGCATGGCGGCGGACAGGATACGAATGATCCACGATTTCATGGTTGAACTCCCAATGAAGGGGACGGAAACGAATTTCCGACTAGCCCGGAGCGCCAGCGACGGGGGAAGCGCCCGTCGCTGGCGCTCCGGGCTAGTCGGCTAGGAAATCATGGCAGGAACGTTGGTCAATAATCCCGCACCGAACCGTCCTGCGGGTACGTGACCACCGGCCACTTGAACTTTCGCTTCGGATCGGCGGCGACCTTCGCCATCTTGTCCTCGTCGATCTCGACGCCCAACCCCGGACCTTCCGGCAGCGTGGCGTATCCCTCCTTGTCCTGCGTCCAGCTGCGCCGCGCCACTCCCGGCGGCATGATGTGGCCGTCGATGTAGCCTTCCTGGATCAAAAACAGCGGGATCGACGCCGAGACGTGCAGGCTGGCCGTCAGACCCAATTCGGAGCAGGTGTTATGCGGGGCCATCGGCACATAGTACGCCTCGGCGATGGCGGCAATCTTTTTCAGTTGGCTGATGCCGCCGCAGTGGCCGACGTCGGATTGTAATATGTCGATCGCCTGATTCTGCAAGTAGGGCACCACCTCCCAGATGGTGCGGTCGCGCTCGCCGGTCGCCAGCGGCACCTTGATGACCTGACGCAGTTTCTTGAACACCTCGATGTTGCCGGGCACGGCCGGCTCCTCGATCCACATCACGTCGTACGGCTCGATGGCGGCGGCGAACTGCATCAGCATCGGCGGCGGCATCGAGCAATGGGCGTCGAACATGACCGCGCCGTCGGGTCCGACCATCTTGCGGCTGTGCTCGATGGCGCGCACCAACGGCTCGATGTCGTGCATGCTGCCGGAGTAAGGATGCGGCCCGCCGGTGCCGGTCTTGTGCGACTTGGGCGACGGATACATGCGGATCTTGTCGCGGCACGGTCCACCGAGCAGCCGATACACCGGCACGCCGTGCAGCTTGCCGGTGATGTCCCACAAGGCCATGTCGATGGCCGAGAGCGTGTGGACCATGAACGGGCCGCCGCGCATGTCGCGGTGCGAGCGGTACAGCTTCTGCCACAGATGCTCGATGCGCGTCGGGTTCTGATTGTCGAGCAGCTCGAACAGCGATTGGGCCAGGGCGCACGAGACGCGCGGCTCAAGGCCGGTGACTTCGCCCCAGCCGGTGATCTTGTGATTGGTTTCGATTTTGAAGTAGGCTTTCGGACCGACCGGCATGGCCTTGAGGGCGGTGATGCGGATGGACGTATGACGGTCTTCGACCTTGGCGGCCGGACCCTCCCCGAAGGCAGCTTCAAGGGCCATGCCGCCCGCGGCGACGGCCCCCACCGCGCCCAGCAACGACCGCCTATCAATCCCGCTTTCTTTTGGTTGTTCGCTCATCGTTGGCTCCTCTCGTGGACCGGAAGCGGAATGCGTCCGGTGAACAACAAAGTACAAATTGGCGGCGGGTGCGTCGAAGAGAAAAAAAGAAGTGCGCCCCCCGGCGGCGGATGGCGTAGAATCGTATCATACGAGCCGGACCCAATGATGGACCCGGCTCCTTCGGTTCGGCCTTGGCCGAGGACAACGTCGCAACACCTCGCCTCACGCCCGGCACTCCGGAAGGAATCTCCCATGACAAAAAAATCCCTGTCCGCCTGCGTCAGCGTTCTGGTTTTCTGCGCCGGCGCGGGGGCCTACGTCGAAGCGCCGCACACGCTCGGCCGCTGCTGCCACGAATCCAGCAACGTCGTACTGGTCGAAGTCGTCCGCATCGACAAGGCCAAGGGACTGATCATTTACAAGAAGGTGCAGGATCTCAAGGGCAAGCATCCCGAGGCGCAGATCAAGCACAACATCGGCAAGCGTGGCTTCCATCCGCGCGAATGGCAGAACGTGATGGCCTGGGCCGAGGTCGGCAAACGAGCCGTCTTCTTCCACAACGGCGGCGCCAGCGAGACGTGCATCGGCACCTATTGGTATCAGTGCTACAAGGAGGGCGATTGGTGGGGCATGTCCCACGCCGAGCCGTTTCTGCTGCGCACCTATTCCGGCGACGTGGAGAAACTGTCCGCCGCCGTCACGGAGATCATGGCCGGCAAGCAAGTTGTCGTCACCTGCCTGGCGGACGGCAACAAGGAGCAACTTCATCAGCGCAAGGGAAAAGTGCAACGAATGAAGGCGAGCTTGAAGCTGCAAGACTACAATCCCAAGCGCGACTTTGTCGCCTGGGGCGGCGACGGCGGCGTGGAGGAATTCAAGACCTTCGTGCTGGTGGCCGAAAGCACGCCCGGCTGGAAGTTTTTGCCGCGCGGTCAAGTCTCCGGTGAAGACTGGCGCAAAGCGGACTTCGACGACACGAAATGGCGCACGGGGAAGGCGCCCCTCGGCTACGGCGAAGCCGAGATCGCCAAGCGCAAGGGGACAACGGTCCCCGAAAAGGGCCAACCGTTCCTGTTTCGGCGCGTCGTGGAAGTGCCGTCCGATTTGCTGGCCCAGAAGGGCGTCACGTTTCAGATGCGCGTGGCCAGCGATGACAGTGCCGTGGTTTTTCTTAACGGGGCGCTGATCGATCAAGATCCGCAGGAAGACCACGAGTTCAGCTACTGGAACCGGGATGTGGAAGTGGCGGCGAAACAATTCAAGCCGGGACGCAACGTCCTCGCCGTGCTGGTGAAAAATAAACCGCAAAGCTCCGACATTTATCTGGACATGGAGCTGAGCGCCCAGGTGCCCGTTCCGAAAGTTGTGGCCAAGAAGTCAACACCGACGCCGGCGAATCCGAGCGTGACGGCACGGCCCGTGAAGTTGGTTCCCGACGCACCGGGCAAGCCTCAGGCGGTGCAGGTGGACAAGCAAAAACGCACCGTCACCATCCCCTGTGAGATCGCGCCGCGCAAGTTGCCGCACCTCAACGAGGTCTATCCCATCGAGGTCATCGGCACCTATCCATCCCCCCAGGGACAGAAGGCGCACGAGACCGTGATCACCTTCACCGGGATCAAACCGAGCGCGGTCCACAAGGCGCTGGTCGATCTCGGTCTGCGTCCGGGTAAGCCGGCGCGCGGCGAGGGCACGA
>DATBGU010000286.1:0-20349 GCA_036557825.1 Gemmataceae bacterium | reverse complement strand
GCCCCCTGTTCCTCGTAACAGGGGGCTGACGCCCCCCGCTCGCCTTGTCAACCACGGCATTTCGAGAAAGCAGTATCGACTCCGAATTGAGAACTCGTCTTATCCCACCGATCCCGCCGGCAGAAGGCGCACGGCGGAGCTGAACAGCGTCTTCGGCGTCTTGCCGTCCGAACTGCCCTGCCAGCTTTCGACCCAATGCTGCCACGACAACGGCACCCGCGCGAACATCACCCGCCCCGGATCGAGCACCGGCCAGTCCGCCGTCAGCGCTCCGTCGAGTGTGCGCGGGCGCAACGGTCCCCGCGATCGTTTCAGATCGTAACGCACGACCGGCGCTTGCAGCGGGCCGGACCCGACCAGCAGATCGCGCGGCGTCAGTGTGAAACCCGTCGCCCGCGCGGGGAGGTTCTCGCGCACCTGCTCGCGCACCAGGTCGATGCCGGCCAGCTTGTACAGTCCGGCCAGCGCCGTCGTCGCGGCCTGCCGCTGATCGTCGCTGAGCGTTTCCAACCAGCCCGGTTCGCGGATGCTCGCCACCAACCAGCCGGCCTGGTCTTCCCACTCCAGCCGCACCGGACGAAGCGATTCCACCTGCGCCAACTCGATGCCGATGCGCGTCGGGGTCAACGCCACGCCGACGACGCGCAGCGATTCACCCTTCCAGCGCGTGCTTTCTTGCAGCAGTTTCACGACTTCGCGCTCGACCAGCCGGCGGATGGTCCGTTCGACCTCGGCCAGGTTGCGCCGGCACGTCCGCGCCGCGCGCCAGCTGCCGGTGCGGATCGCCTCGCGCTCGGCCTCGCGCAGTCGAGCGTACAGCTTGGGCACCGTGCCCGAGTGGAAACCCGGTTGCAACAGCTGCCGCACCGTTTCGCCATGCGGTCCGACTCCGATCGGCCGCAACTGGCGCTCGCGGTTGGCGCGATACAGACGCCAGTTTTCCTTGGTCTCCCAGAACAAAAAGCCGAACAGGTCCGGCAACAGCCATAGGGTCGGCACCACGACGGCCATGACCAGGATTCGGGTCAGGAAGTACACCTGGCTGCTGCGGAACGCTTCATTCAGTTCGGCCATGAGGTAGCCGACCAACGGCACCATGAACTTCGCCGCCAGATACGAGACGGGCGCCTTGACCGGGTTGAAGCCCGGCTCGATCAGCACCACCAGATAGAAGCGCGCCAGCCATCCGACCGGATACCACAGAACGCCGGCGGCCGTGCGCACGACCAGGGAGAGCCGGCTGTCGCCTTGACGGAAGCGCAGCCATTCATCGACGCTGTGCAGTACGTATTCCGTCATGTCGATGGTCTGCTTGAACGCCCACAGCAGCAGCCGCAGCAGGCCCGGCAAGAGTCCGGCCCGCAGCTGCTCGTAGAAGTTCGCCAAGCCCTGCAAGATCGCCTCGCCGACCGCCTTGCCCATCCGCGTGTTCAGGACGAAGTTGACGAGCAGGAAAGTGATGCAGCCGGACAACACGGTGGCGAAGGCGCCGGGGATGATGCGCCACAGCACCAGGCACACCACGGCCGGCTTGAACCCGAAGGACCAAAACAGGTTGAACGTCCAGCTGTTCAGGGCTTTCTGCACCAGCGGCAGACGAATCAAATGCAGCGGAAGATCGACGAGCAGGCCGCGCAGGGCGCGGTAGAAAAAGATCATCCCTTGCCGGCACAATCGTCGAAACCCCTCGACGTGCATCAGCGCCAGCAGGAAGATGCCGAGCAGCCAGATCAACGCCAGCCGCAGCGTCAACGGCCGCATCAGGAACTGGTAAATGTCCGCACCGTTTACCAGTGCGGCGGCGCGGTCGGTTTGGAGAGGCGGCGCATCGGCTTCCGGGACTTGCTCGGTCGCAGGCGCCGGAGCCGCTTCGGGCGATTCCGAGTTGCCTTCGAGGGAAGCCAATTCGAGCGATGCCTGGGCGGCTTCCGCCGAGTACCAGGGCCGAAAATGATGGTAGAGCACCTCCGTCCCCTGGACCATCACGGCAGCGCCGCCGAACGGCAGCAGCACGAACAGGATCAGCCAGCGGCCGATCACCGTGCCGAACGCCGGAGCCGTCAGGCGCTCCAGCCATCGCAAATAAATCTCGCCCGGACGATACACGCCGTCCAGCGCCGTCGCCAAGCGGCGGTCGAGACGCAGCAGCGGATCGCCGCGGAGGAACTCCTGCGGATCTTGCAGGTCCGGCATCTTCAACTGATTGCGCGAGATCGTATCGCGCAGATCGCTGAACGTCAGGAAGCCCAGCTCGACGATGCGGTCGAGCATCTCCTCGATCATGCGGGCGAACGCGGTGCGCTCCGGCGGATTGATCGGCGTCAGGCCGACGCTTATCAGCGCATCGGTCAGCACGGGACGAAAGCGGCTGCGCAGCCGTTCCTCGCAGTGATGCAGGGCCGTTTGCAGCAGGCGGGCCAGATGCTGCCGTTCCTCGTCGGTCAGCCGGGCTTGCGTCAGACGCTGGGCGGCGATGCGCAGGTGCTTGGTGATGCGCACCAGGCGCTGACTCGGCAAGGCGCGTTTGATCGGCCGCCGCCCTCCCGAAGTCAACCAGGTCACGAGGTCCAGGGCGTAGATGTCGCGTTCGTTATCGACGCCGACTTTTTGCAGATCGAACAGCAGCGCCGCCTCGACCGGCCAGCTGCCCTGGTCGGCCTTGTCCAACAGTGCCGGCAGATCCTTGAGCCATTCGTCGGCCTCGCTGTCGCTCAGTTCCAGGGCGGCCTGCAAGCGCCGCGTCAGCCGCCGCATGTCGTTGTGGGCCTGATCGCGCGTCGGCTCCTCCAGCGACGCCGGCGCGACGCGAGCGGCCTTGGTGCGCAGGATGGCGGCGCGCACCGTGTTGCCCTCCTGCTCCGCCTTGGCGGCGCCGCCCATCAGCCGGTGATAATAATCGTGCGATTCGTCAGAGCTGGTGTCGGTGCGGAAGACCGGCTGCGGAGCGCCCTCCAGCCGGCTGGACGCGAACAGCGCCTCCGCGTCCACGTCGCGCGCCAGCAGGGCGTCGATCTTGCCGCCGTCGGCCAATCCGGGAAAGTAGATCGGCAGCAGGTTGGCGGCGAAATAGCGCAGCTCCAGGTAGACCGCCGCGAACTCGACATAGACGGCCGCCTCGTCGGCCTCGGCGCCGCTGGGCAGCAGATACTTTTCCTGATCGAGCACCATGCGGATTTCCGCGAAGGCGCTGGCGCCGATCGTCTCGACGCGCTCGCGGACGGCGGCGGCGCTGAGCCGGCCGTCGCCGGCCTGCTGCTGCAAGGCACGGTGAATGCTGGCGTGAAACAGCCGCCGCCAGTAGAGGAGCAGGAGCGTATCGCGGTCGAGCGTGCCGAGCGTGTTGGGCGACGGCCGAGCGAGCAGGATCACGATCGGCGGCAGCAGCCGGTCCGGTTCGAGGTCCAGTTCATCCTGTTCGACGTAGCGATAGAGGGTGGGCCGATCGACGACGTAGCCTTTGCGGTGCGGCACCTGCGCGAACAGGTTGGAGAGCTGATTCTGTCCCTGAATGAGCCGATCGAGGACGCGCGGCGCGACCAGCACCGCCGCCGGGTCCGCCGCCCGTAACGCCTGCTGCAATTCGGCCAATCGCATCGCCGCGCTCCTGGTTCGTCCACCTCGCCGTTGAGGCGCTCGCGCCCCACCTTCGTTTGTACCCTACCCAAGTGTAACAAACCAATGATTCTCGGCGCAGGCAAAGGCCTCGCTTCGCCGGATAAACCCGGCGCGGCGAGGCCGTCGCAGGTGAGAGAGTTAGCCGGCACGGGTAAAAGCTCCGTCGCCGCTGTGGAAATCGAGGAGGGGCGGGGCGGGCGAACGCGAGGAGGTTTGACGTTGCCGCGATCCGATGGGATGGTGAAGTGTTCCGTCGCCGCCACGGAGGATGGCGAGGACGGCTGGCAGCAGCTTTCCCTGTAACGTCTTGGCCCTATCGCGTGGACCTCACGGCTTTCGTTTCACGGCATCCGCCCACACCCCTTGCAAGGCTTTGCGTCAAAACTACCGTCTTGCGACGAAACCCGGTTTCGTTGCAGAATCCTGCGACGAAACCTCCCATCTTCGCCGCATTCCCATACCGAAAACCGGCCTTCCCGCCAGCAGTCAAGTCACTATGCTCGCCCGCTCATTGGCCCACAGGACAGGGAGGTTCTGAGCCATGAGTAACGAGCAACAAAAGGATGTGCCCGCGCGAGAAGTTCCGCAGGCGGTCGAAAAGATGATCGACGCGATGGTGGGTCAGGCGCTCGCGCGCTGCGAGCGCCTGGGGATCGCTCAGGAGGACTACTACCGTGCCTTCGTGGAGGAACAGCGCCTCCACCCGAAGGCGAGCGTGTCGGAGCTTTTCGATCTGGCGTTCCGGCGTCTGGAAGGTGGGTCCAACTAGCAGCAGCCCATGCCAGAGATGTAATGCGCGAGCGCCGCATCACGGAGTAGGTCGGCGAATTTTTGACCGACGGCCGTCGGGTTGTCGCGCCTCACTTCGTAGATTACCTTGTCGATCTCATCTCGCCGGAGTTGCGTCGCCACGCTCAGTTGGTGCAGCACTTCCACGATGGGATCTGGTTTGCAGATGGAATGGTCCTTGCCCATCAAAAGATTCTCCTTTTGGATTGAATGTTCCCCGCTACTCTTCTCCGCCTTCATCCTTGCCGTCGCTATGCTCTTTCGTATTCAGGCCGTATTTCTTTGCGAGTTGCTTCAGTTTCTTGAGATCCTCTTCTAAAGACCGGAGGCGAGTCATCATTGAGTCCTTATACGGTAAATCGATCAAATGATTCTCCGCTAGAGACTTTCCGTTTTCCATCTCGCAGATTAACATGCTGGTGAGCGTCTGACTAAGGTATAGCATATCATCCCAATCGCAGGTCGAATCAAGTAGGAGTTGGTGGTCTATCCCCGAAAACATGATCCTACTCGCAGGGCGCATAGCTGGCGGAGAGCCTACCCAACCTGGGAAGTGTTCTACTTTTGTAATTATATTGAGGGCATCGAGAGCCGTTGGCGCTTCGTCCTCAGCTTCGCCTTCTTTCTCTCCTTCGCTCGGCAGAGAAAAAAAATGTAGTATGCTTGGGTGCTTGAGGATGTCGGTGAAGTGCTGCTCGATGACCTCTTTGGCCTTTTCGAGCCGCGGCGTAGCTTCCTCTTTCACCGTCTTGAGCAGGGACTTGTACGAATCAGGGTTCCTCAAAGCTAGAGTTAGTCGAAGAATCGACAGAGGGACAACGCTGAAAAACTCTTCCTCGGAAAGGTCTAGGTTTGAAATGGCAGCCTTGATCTGCCGTCGTCTCTCGGCGGTATTGGCTTCAAAAAGAGACTGGAGATCAGCGTCGAGGCGTTCGATCCCAGTTTCGACATCGTTTGCGGCCATGTGCCGTTCTCCCTAAGCGCTGTATACTGATTCCGACGCTTGCCGCCGCGATGCTGAATCGCTTGTGTCCGCGTATGTTTTGGCAGTCGCGATCTTTGCTCCGACCGCATACAATCCCGCCTTCTTGGTACGCGGACACCTTCTCTTGTTCCGAATCTCGTGGAAGGTCGTGTCTGACTGTTGGGTTTTTGGACCTTTCCCAAAGAAACGATGTGGGTGGCAGACCGCGACATTCCACCCGTGTTCTTCCCATAAATACAGAAAGCGATTGCTGGCGGGGTGCTTTGGCCGCCGTTCTCCAACTTTGCTCGAAAAACGGCGGCGGCGGAGGGGGGCAGCGACCGGAACTACTCGACCGCACCTTATCGCTTTCAGATACCCTCTCAATTCTGGCAAATCAACGAAGGCTTTTATGTAGTCATTGAGAACTCGCTGCTGAATCTGCGTCCCTGTTTCCCACCTTGACAGGGTGGAAACCGAAACGCCGAGAAGATCCGCGAATTCCTGTTGGCTGAGGTTAAAACGCTCCCTGCCGCTGCGGATCTCCTCCGGCGTGAGGAGTTTTGCTTGCCGACGGAATGCCGCATCGATAGCTCTGTTTGCTTCCTCATCGAGCGAGATATTTCCGCAATTACTGCATTTCGGAACTACCAAGCTGGGGATTTCAACGTCGTACTGTCTTCCGTCGTGACTAACCTTGGTGCTGAATGGAACAGGGGCCAAGGCCATCGTCCGTTGGCGACAGACGATACACTTTGGTGAGAAAACCCTGTGCATCACAGACAACTCCTCTTCAGTTCTACTGTAGCCCTGGATGACACCCCATGATACTGACCCACGGATCTTGGTCATCGTCGGGGTCCACCAGCCTCAACTTTACAAACAGCCCTTGCTGAAATTCTGGCACATTGATGAGCACCCTATACCACCAGGGGTCGTCAGGGTGTATGCCTTTCCAGTATTCATCGTCCTCTGGACGGGGCACGATGCAGGAAATTCCCTGTGCGTGGACGAAAGCACGCAAGTCGGCTCTGACCCGCTGCGGAGTGAAGTCCTCCATTCTCGGATCACTGCGCATTATCTCGGCAGCCCTCGGCAGCCACTCGACCTGTCCCAAGGTGCCAGCACAAATAGCTTTGTAGACCAAGTCAGGTCGGGGACGACTCATGGACTACCCCAACCATCAAGCATAAGGACAAACTTGCCGTTAGTCAAGTTCGCGCGGCTATTCGGTTCTCATTGATGCAAGGTCTTAACAGGAAGCTACTTGCGCGATGAACCAAAATGTCTGAACCTTTGCGGTGGCTACCTGTCTGCAAGGTGAATTGTCCAACTGTAAGGAAGAAAAAGGGTGTCAGGAACCGTTTTCGTTCCCTTGCTTGACCTTGCGGGGACGGCCTTGAGGACGCATGGCGGCCTCCAAACCCAATCGCTTCACCGTCGCCTCTACCCACGCTTCCTCTCCAAACAGCTGTCCGCGTCGAACGCAACGCCGTAACGCCTCCAACTCGCCCAACGTCTGCGCCGCGTTCACCTCCGCCAGCCACGACGGACACGGCACCGGCCACTCCGACAACACCGTCTGCGCCAACGCGGTTCCCGCACGCCGCTGCCATAAGCAGCACCAACGCCAGTCCTCCGCTCGCCGCACTACTCCTTGCCCGCTTGCAACTGGAGCATCGCTTCGCCGAACGCTTTGCCGATCCGGCACATGGTCTTGGCGCTGCCGAGATAGTGATAAGGATAATCGCTGCCCACCTTGTTCCACTCCTCCAGATGCTTGCGCCAGTCCTTCTTGAAAACCGCCTCGGCTTCCTTGTCCCAGAACACATCCGTCTTCACGAGCGCCACGTTCCCCTTGAACTCGGCCGCCGACGTCCCCGCCGCCTGCGCGGCCTTGAAGCGCTTCACGGCGGCGCTCGGATTCAACCCATCCACGCCCATCTCGCCGACGACGAACGGCAGCTTGGGGGATTTCAAGTCCTTGCGCACATCGCGGATGAAGTGGCTCAGGTTCACCGCATACTCCGCCGTGCTGTCGGGGTTAATCATGTCGTTCCAACCTTGGAACCAGACAAAGCCGGCGATCTCGTGGCCTCGGTCGGCTAAGTTGGGAAACAGATCCTTCAGATTGGCGAGCGTGCCGTTGACTTCTTCGAGCATGGCGCGATAGGAAGCGCCGAACGGCTTCTTCACGTCTTCGAGCGTGGCGTCCGGCTTCCGCTTCTTTAGCTCGGCCAACATTTTTTCGAGCACCGCGGCGGGCGGCAGACCGGCGCTTGGAGAACGGAAATCGCGAAACAGATTCCGGCCGCCCCAGGCAGTCTTGATAAGCAGCACCGGCTCGGCGTAGTGGTCGCCGACCACGTTGCCGAACTCCAGTTCGGGACCGATGCACTTCGGCGATCCATATCCGACGGTGAGCTTGCCTTTGCGATCGAGGTACTTGATCCACACGTCGTCCCGCTCGATCCATTTGTCGTTCTTGCGCAGGTGCTTGAACAGGTCGCGTGTCGCGGGTTGCTGGGCCTGGTATTCGAGCAAGGCCACCTTCGCCTTGCCCTCCATGTTCGACTGCCCGGCGAGGATGAAGACCTTGACGGGCTTCCGCGCTTCGCCGGCATGGGTGATTCCCGACAACGACAAGAGGGCCGTCAAGACGAGAAGTTTATTCATCGCGGCATCCTGAGAAGAAAACAACGCCGACGCTCTTCACCATCGCTTTTCTATCGAGTTAGCACGTCGCTATTCCGGGGCATTGCGCGTTTGGCGTCCGTCCTCCGTGAGAAAGCGCACCTGCACGTCCGGCCCCTGGATGTGGTGCAGCAGATGGCGCGGCAGATAACAACGGATGCTGACGCGGTTGTCGTGAAATTCTTGCCGATAAATCTCGGCGTGCGCGGCCAGGTACGACAGCACCTTGCCGTTGCCGACGCCCGTCTCGATGGCGGCGTCGGCGAAGTCGGCGCTCAGCATCTCAATGACGGCTTCCTGCAATTCGTCCAGCCCCTTCCGCTCGGCGGCGCTGACGGCCACGGCGCGCGGATGGTGACTCTGCAACACCTGCACGTCGGAAAGATCGTGGACGCGATCGACCTTGTTGAGCACCAGCAGGGCCGGCTTGTCGCCGCAGCCGAGTTCCTTCAACACGGCGTTGACGGCCTTGATCTGCTCCTCCGCCTGCGGATTGCCGGCATCGACGACGTGCAACAGCAGCCGAGCTTGCCGAGCTTCCTCCAGCGTCGCCTTGAACGAGGCGATCAAATGGTGCGGCAGATCGCGGATGAAACCGACCGTGTCGCTGAGCAGCACGCGGCCCCAGTCCTTGAGGTGCCATTGCCGCGTGCGCGTGTCCAGCGTCGAAAACAGCTTGTCCTCGACGTAGACGCCGGCGCCGGTCAGGGCGTTCATGAGCGTGCTTTTGCCGGCGTTGGTGTAGCCGACCAGCGAGACGGTGTGCTCCTCGCGGCGGCTGCGCACCTCGCGCTCCTTGCGCGCCTGCACCTCGACGAGGCGATGTTTCAAATCGCGGATGCGGTGATCGACGAGCCGGCGGTCCTCTTCCAGCTGCGTTTCGCCGGGGCCGCGCGTGCCGATGCCGCCAGCGGCGCGGCCAAGGTGGCTCCACATCTGACGCAGACGCGGCAGGGCGTATTCCAGCTGCGCCAGCTCGACTTGCAGGCGGGCTTCGGCGGTGCGCGCCCGCGTGGCGAAGATGTCGAGGATCAGCTCGCTGCGGTCCAGCACCTTCAACTTGGTGGCCTTTTCCAGATTGCGAATCTGGGCCGGCGACAGATCGTTGTCGAAGATGATGACATCGGCGTCGGTTGCCTGCACCTGCTCTTGCAGTTCTTGCAGTTTGCCCTTGCCGATGTAGCTGGCGGGGTTGATCTTGTCGCGGCGCTGGCACAGGCCGCCGACGACGATGGCGCCCGCCGTGGTCGCCAGGCCGCGCAACTCCTCCAGCGGGTCGCTTCCGATCCACGGCCGCTCCGGCAGGGCGACGCTCACAAGGTAGGCACGTTCGAGATGAACGGTCAGTTCGTCGCGTGTTGTATCGACAGTCACGGTTGCTGGTTGTCCCTCCTCTCCTCAATTCTAGGCTGGAACCCGAACGGAAACCAAGTCGAATCGAGCGCTCTCCCCGCCTCGACAGGGAACGCGAACTCCGGGTACATCTTTGCGGAATCTTGAATGGCTTGGGGAATTGCCGTTGCCTCGGCTGCTGGATTGGCTGCGGGACGAGGTACGCAAGCAGTAGAAAGAGGAGCGGTCCATCAACCCTCGACCGCTCCGCAAAGAGAGAATTGGTACGGTCACAGCTTGAAACGCCGTTCGCTCAAAGGTCGCTCTTTCGGATCTAGCGGGCGCTGGGAGAGACGACGACGCTCCTCGTCTCCGGCACGCTCAGATCGATGAGTTGAGGCTTGTCCGGCTTGGCTTCGGCGACGTTGGCGGCGGAGTCGCGGACCGTCAGCTTCAAGAAGACGCGCGACGGCATTCGCTCCGACAGTTGCCAGAGGTAGGAACCGGACACGCGCGGCGGCAGCGTCCCGGTGGCCGAGGTGTTGGGCAGCTTGTCGGCGATCAGGTTCCACGGGCCTTCCTTGCGCTCGGCCCATTCGAGGGTGATGGCGTCGGTGGCCAGATTGCGGTCCACGGCGTTCCAGAACAGGATGAGTGAGTTGGGCTGATTAGGATCGGGAGTCGGCTCGAACAGCTGGGCCTGCGGAGCGGTGGCGTCCAGTTCGACGCGGACCTGCGGCGGCTCGCCGTTTTTGGGCGCGGGACGAGCGAGGCCCGCCTTGCTCTTGACCGCCACGATGAAACCGTAGATCACTTTTTCGTTGGGCAGCTGCACGCTCACCGAGCCGCGCACCGGACCCGGACCGTGCGCTTCGGCGTCGGCCGCCATGTTCAGCGGCACTTCAGTGGGCAGCTTGTTCCAGCTGGCGCCCTCGTTGAGGGTGACGTACACGTCGGCGCCGCCCAGGCCCGACGGACCGACCTTGGCCACCTCGAAGTCCAGCTTCACGTCCCGGTTTTTGACGATCTTCAGAGGCGGCAGCGCGCCGTTGGGCGTTTCCGGCGGCGCGCCGGTCGCCAGGGTAGACCGATCGGAGCCGCCGGGCGCCGGCGCCCCCGACGTTCCCACGGCGGGTCCACGGCCGGTCGGATTCAGCTCCTCAGGAGGAGGCATCGACGCCGGAGGGCCGGCCGTCGGCAGCTTTTGCGGAGTCGGATCGATGGGGCGCACCGCTTGCCGGCTGGCCAGCTGACCGGGCGTGGAGCTCTGTTCGGCCCGCATGGTTGGAATGACGTTGAACGGTCCCTCGCCGGAGCCGCCGGAGTTGCCCGCCGCCGCCCCCGCGCCGGTGAGCGAAACCTTGCCCTCGCCCTCGCCGACGTTGTCGGCCTTGTCCTTCATGCGAACGCGCACCGTCACTTCGCGGGCCGTGTTGGGAGGAAAGAACCGCTTGTCGCCTTGCAACGACGATTGCAGCGGCAACGGCGTCCACTGGTCCGGCCGCATGGCGTCGGTGTGATACTCCACCCGCAGGGTGCTCTCCTCCGGATACTTTTCGTTGACGCTCCAGCGCGCCTGGATCTCGCCGCTGGATAGACGCTCGGCCGTGACCTGGATGTCCGGCTTGACGGTGTCGATCACCAAACGCTGACCGGGACGGGCGCGCAGCGGATCGGGCGGGTTCTTCTGATTGTCGTTGTCCACTTCCTGAACGATGAACCAGTACGAGCCGTCTTCAGGAGCGTGATACTCGAAGGCTTTCGCGGACGGCGGCACTTGAGGGCCGATCGTCCATACTTTTCCCTGATCGCGCGAGACAAGCAGGACCAGTTCTTTCAGGTTGGCGCGCCGCTGGGCAGGAGTGTTGATGCCGATTTTCACGCCGCGCGCGTTGATGAAGTATTCCGGGGGCGCCGGCGCTTGATGGGCGGTCAGCAACAGACAAGCCCAGGTGATCGGTCCCATGCCCATTGGAGATCCTCCCCTGCCAATAGCGTCCGGCTCCCCATGCCGGAACGACGACACGCAGCGACTCCGGGGAGCGCTCGTCTCGTCTCGCCTTTCGATATGGAGTCGGCTGTTGGAGTTTATCGGTTGCGTCGGCGGCGGACTTGACGAAAAGGTCCGCCGGCCTGGAAATGATTCAAGGATTCGATTCTCGAACACGAGACTTGACCTTGCCGCCACGCCCCGCGTATACCAGCAAGGTGTCGTTCGCCCATTTTGACTCTTTTGCCGCGTCGCACTCGACGGCGACGGGCGCGGGAGAGAACGAGAGATCATGAACGAATCGCACGAGCACGGCATCACTCCGCCAGGCGATCACGGCGCTCCGGTGACCATTCCGGGCGGACCCGGCCAACCGCCGCTGCACTTCACCCACGAGGAATGGGAGCAATTCCGCACCAGCGACAAGGGCGCGGGTAAATCGGTGGTGCT
Organism: Gemmataceae bacterium; assembly: GCA_036557825.1. Lineage (GTDB taxonomy): Bacteria > Planctomycetota > Planctomycetia > Gemmatales > Gemmataceae > JAJPHU01. The sequence goes on along the minus strand of DATBGU010000286.1, from coordinate 8,515 downwards.
GCTGATGGGCGGCATCTTCACCGTCGGTCTGGTGCTCTATTCGATCGTCGCCTACGTCTGCTGGTTCAAGGTCATGTAGAGTTCATCACAAGGCCACCAGCCCGGAGCGCCAGCGACGGGGTATTGGCCCGTCGCTGGCGCTCCGGGCTAGTTGGGAAATCGCGTCTTAGCGGATCGCGGTCGGCACTACGAGGATGGGGATTGTCAAGCGGTGCAGCACCGGCGCGACGGTTTGCCCCAGCGCCAGATCGGCGAAGAGGCGATGGCCGTGCGTGCCCAGCACCAGAAAATCGAGCTGCCGCTCGCGCGCCAGCCGCACCAGTTCGGCCGCCGGCTCGCCGTAGCCGAGCACGCCTTCGGCGGATAGCCCCTCGCCGTGCAGGTGTTCGACCAGCTCCGCCATGTGCAGTCGATCCGTCCGGCTCTCCTGATCGTCCGTTTCCGCGCCGTAAAAGTCGGCGACCGGACCCTCGACGACGTGGATGAGCAGCAGCGGCGCTTGATGGACGCGGGCCACGGACGCCGCCTGCGTCAGCACCGCATGATCGCCGCGCGCGAATTCGACGGCCACACCGATACGCTGGTAACGCACCGCCGGCAACTCGGGCACCGTCAGCGGCAGCGGTCCCACTTCGCGATGGCGGTAACGAGGATACAGCGTCACCCACAGAAGGAAGCCCGCCAGCGCGACGCCGAACGGTCCCACCGTCCCGTAGATCCACAGCGGATGCCAGCCCGCCGCGCCGATCTCCTCCGCCCATTCGCTCATTTGCATCGCGATCAGCACGACGTTCAAGCCCACTACAATCGCGGCGCATAGCCAGGCCAACGTCTTCAGCCAGGTCGGACTGGCGAACTCGCCCATGCGGCGGCGGTCGCTGGTGAACTGCACCAGCGGAATGATGGCGAACGGCAGTTGAAAACTGAGGACCGCCTGACTGAACACGAGCAGTTGCAACAGCCGCTCATCGACCGCTCCGTCTTCGCCGGCCGACGCCAGCGACAGCACCAGCAGGGCCGGCACGATGGCCGCCAGCCGCGTGAGCAGACGCCGCACCCACGGCCGTACCCGCAGCCGTACGAACCCCTCCATCACCACCTGCCCGGCCAGCGTGCCCGTCAGCGTCGAACTCTGTCCTGACGCCAAGAGCGCCACGGCGAACAATCCGCTCGCCAGAGTGGTGCCCCACACTTCGCCGAGCAGCCGATAGGCGTCGGGCAGTTTCTTCACCTCGGTGCCGTGGGCGTGGAAGGTCGCCACAGCCAGCACGAGGATGGCCGCATTGATGAAGAAGGCGCCGTTAAGCGCCAGCGCCGAATCGAGCAGGTTGTACTTGCACGCGAACCGTTTGCCCTCCGGCGTCTGCGGGAAGGCGCGCGTTTGCACCAAGGCCGAGTGCAAATAGAGATTGTGCGGCATGACGGTGGCGCCCAGCATGGCGATGGCGACGTACAGGCTGCCGGTGCGATCGTGAGGATCGAGACCCGGCGCGAAGCCGCGCAGCACGCCCGCCCAGTCCGGCCGGGCCAGCACGATTTCGATCACGAAACTACCCGCGATCACCGCCACGAGGCCGAGCGTCAGCAGTTCCAGCAGCCGAACGCCGCGGCGCTGAAGCGCCAGCAACAGCAGCGTGTCCCCGGCGGCAACGGCCAGGCCGATCAGGTAAGGGATGCCAAAGAGCAATTTGAGAGCGATGATGGTGCCGATGACCTCGGCGAGATCGGTCGCGGCGATGGCGATCTCCGTCAGGATCCACAATCCGAACACGGTGCGGCGCGGATAACTCTCGCGACAGGCCTGCGCCAGATCGCGACCGGCGACGACACCGAGCCGAGTGGCCAGCCCCTGCAAGAGCAACGCCATCAGGTTCGACATCAGCAGAACCCAGATCAGCCGATGCCCGTATCGTGAGCCAGCCTCCAGGTCGGTGCCCCAGTTGCCCGGATCCATGTAGCCGACGCTGACCATGAACGCCGGACCCGAAAAGGCCAGAAACCGCCGCCACCAGCGCTGCGGGATCGGCACCGAGCTGTGAATGTCCTCCAACGAGGGGATGCGCTCCGAAGTTAGTTCCGCGCGGGGGCCCATTCTCTCGCACTCCCTCCGCACCCTCTTTTGGGGTCGAAGAATCACGGGAAAACACTGGAACTCCACGATAGATTAGGTTAACCTAAGCAATGATTTAGTCAAGACGAAGTCGAAAAGAGTGGGGCAGGCTTCCAGCCTGCCGAGGTATGGCAGGCTGGAAGCCTGCCCCACGAGGAAGCTATTTTCTGGACGTGTGCTGTTCCCGGCGGTATAAGGAGATGGTTGGTCCTTAATTCACGTCGTTCCGCGCACCTCCAACCGATGAGGTGATTCATGGCCGAGTCATCGCTGGAAGTCACGCGAGTGCAAACCTTCGCACCCGAGCCGCGCGGCGATGGGCCGGGCGCGCCGACGCCGCACGAGGAGCCGGCCACGGTCGCTCCCGAGGCGGGCGTGCTGTCCACGCTGCCGGCGGGGCGCGAGCATTTGCCGCAAGTGGCGGGCTACGAGATCTTGGAGCGACTCGGTCACGGCGGCATGGGCGTGGTCTATCGGGCCAGGCACCTGCGCTTGAACCGGCTCGTCGCCCTCAAGATGATCCGCGACGGCTTGCTGGCGACCGAGGAGCAGTTGGCGCGCTTCTACGCCGAGGCGCGAGCGGTCGCCAAGTTACAGCATCCGAACATCGTGCAGATTTACGAGATCGGCGAGCAGCAAGGACGTCCCTATTTCGCCCTGGAGTTGGTCGAAGGCGGCAACCTCGCTCAGAAGCTCGCGGTGTTGCCGATGCCCGCGCCGGAGGCAGCGCAGCTGGTGCGGACACTGGCGCGGGCCATGCACCACGCGCATCAGCAGGGCATCATCCACCGCGATCTGAAACCGGCCAACGTGCTGCTGACGCGCGAGGGGCAGGCCAAGATCACCGATTTCGGACTGGCGAAGGAGCTGGAGGCCGAGGTGTTCCTGACGCACTCGCGCAGCGGACTGCTGATGGGCACACCCAGCTACATGGCTCCCGAGCAGGCGCGGGGCACGAACCGGCAGATCGGCCCGGCCGCCGACGTCTATGGTCTGGGAGCCATCCTTTACGAAGCGCTGACCGGTCATCCGCCCTTCGTGTCCCATAGTCTTCTGGAAGTGCTGGAGCAAGTGCGCAGTCAGGAGCCGTTGTCTCCGGCGCGCCGGCAGCGCCAGTGTCCGCGCGACCTGGAAGTCATCTGCCTGAAATGTCTGCGCAAGGAACCGGGGCAGCGCTATGCCACCGCCTCGGAACTCGCCGACGATCTCGACCGCCATCTGCGCAGCGAGCCGATCCGAGCGCGGCCGGCGGGCGTGTGGGAGCGCGGCCTGAAATGGATGCGGCGTCATCCGACGGCACTAAGCCTTGTCGTGGCCGGCCTGCTGCTGACGGTGGGTGCCGGCGTCGCCGCCCAGTATTTCCGGCAGCAGGCCGACGAGGTGGCGCGGAGCAAGCGCGATCGCGACGAGTTTCGCAAGGACCAGTATCCCTTGCATTTGGCGCGGGCCGAGCAGAGCGCGGCCGCCGGCAACTGGTCTCAGACCCGCAAACTGCTTGAGGAATGTCACCCGGAGCGGCGCGGCTGGGAGTGGCGCTACTTGCAGGGACTGAGCAGCGGCCGGCGCTCGGTCGAATACCGCGCTCACAACGACGGCGTCTTCGCGTTGGCCTTTCATCCGACCGCCGCTCGTCTGGCTTCGGGAGGACACGATGGAATCGTACATGTGTGGGACTTGCGACAGCCGAGGAACAGCACGCAATACTTTGTACCTCGCAACACGGTGACCTCCTTGGCGTTCTCTCCCGGCGGCGATACGCTGGCCGTCGCCCTTGGTCCTCCCCTGCAACCAGAGGTTGTCCCCGCGCCGGATAACGAGAAGCCTCCGCCCAGGAAAGAGGCCACCACTCCGCAAGACGCGGACGGCGCCGACGGCGACGACAAGGTCGCGTGGGGGCGATCGGGGTTGGATCCTCTGTTATCCGCCGAGTCGGCAACCTGGTTCGTTGCCTGGAAGGAGGAGAAGCCGCCGGTCAAGCCGCCGGTCAAGCCGCAGATCGGACCTCAGCAGGCAAGGCTTCTGCAGCCGGTCGTCTTCGTCTGGGATCTGCGGAAGCGCGATCCACTCTTCACTCTGCCGGAACAATCGCTCCCGGTGATCGCCGTCGCTTTCACTCCCGACGGCAAGTATCTGGCGACGGCGACCGGCGTGATAATGTCGATCCCATTTCCTCCCCCCGATCGCGAGCCGCTGGCGCCGGCTCCGTCCGCTCCGCCGCTGCCGGGCAAAGGCGTTCCCAAGGTGGGAAGTCCGCAAGATCGCTGGTGGGGAGAGGCCGGACGCGCAACGGAATTGGTGGTCATGGAGGACATCAAGGCGCCTCAATTCCAACCGGCCGTCCGCCCACCCGAACCGGCGCGGTTGACGCTCTGGGACGCGCGTACCGGCAAAGAGTTTCGCTCGGTGCAACTGGAGTCGCCGATCCTGGGCATGGCCATTCATCCGCGCGAGCCGATCCTGGCCGCGGCCTGCGAGGACGGCAAAGTGCGTCTGTGGGACTATCGGGCCGGCACGACGCGGGCGCTGAACGGCCACGAACGGCGCGTTCGTAGCGTCGCCTTCAACCGCACGGGAGACATTCTGGCCAGCGGCGGCCAGGATGCCACGGTGCGTCTGTGGGATCCCATCGCCGCGACGGAACGCTTCGTCCTCCGCGATCACACTTCCGACGTCCTCGAACTGGCTTTTAGTCCGGACGGCGAACGTCTCGTCTCGGCCAGCGCGGATCGGACGGTCAAGGTGTGGGACGCCGTGCGCGGGCAACAACTGCTCACTCTGCGCGGCCATCGCGGCACGGTGATGAGTGTGGTTTTCAACGCCGACGGCCGTTATCTCGCCTCCGGCGACAGCGAGGGGATCCTTCGCTTGTGGGAGGTTCCGCCGGAAGGGAGCGAGGAGGCGCCGCTCGCCGATTTCGGGATTGGGCAGAAGGACGTACCGAAGGCTCAACCGGAGCCGAAGAAGATGCCTCCTCCAGTGGAAAGCGCGCCGTCACCCCCAAGAGACGCTATAAGGGAACCGCTTCCGCCAAAGCCAAAAGCGGACAAGTGAATCGCGGACGCCAGCCCGCAGCGCAAGCAAGGGTTTTTCCTTCCCTTGCTTGCGCTGCGGGCTGGCGGGGGTTTGCCCGCTCGCTCTTTGCGACGGCGGCGCGCGTCTATATGGTGACACAAGTCATCCCGCCGTCCGCCGTGGAGATCGCTTCATGCCAGCCGTGCCGCTTTCGCAGATCGCCGTCCATCTGCGTCCGGAGGACAACGTCGCCGTCGCCGCGCGTCACCTGCCGGCCGGGACCGAGTTCCAGTTTCACGGCGACACCCTAACCTTGTCGCAGCGCATCGGCCTGGGCCACAAGATCGCCCTGCGTCTCATCCCGAAGGGCGAGGCGGTTTACAAATACGGCCAGATCATCGGCTTCGCCGGCGAGGACATTCCGCCGGGCGCGCTGGTCCACGTTCACAATGTCTCCGCCGCCACCTTCGAGCGCGATTACGCGTTCTGCCGCGATTGTCCGCCGCCGCCGCCGCGCCCGGAGCCGCGCTACTGGATGGGCTACGATCGCGGCGACGGCCGTTTCGGCACGCGCAACTACGTCGCCATCATCAGCACCGTCAACTGCTCGGCCAGCACGAGCAAGTACATTTCCGAGCGCTTCCACGCCACGGACCTGCTCAAACAATATCCCAACGTCGACGGCGTGGTGGCCATCACGCACAAGGCCGGCTGCGCCATGCAGTACGACGGCGCCGACCACAACCAGCTCGACCGCACACTGGCCGGATTCGCCAAACATCCCAACGTCGCCGCGTACATCCTCGTCGGACTCGGCTGCGAGACGGGGCAAGCGATCCATCTCGTCGAGCATCAGGGGCTTATCCAGCTCAACGGTTCGCGGAATAAACCGCTGGTCATCACGATCCAGGAGTGCGGCGGCATCCGCAAGACGGTCGAGTCGGGCGTCCGCGCCATCGCCGAGTTGTTGCCGCGCATCAACGACGTGAAGCGCACGCGGTTGTCCGCCGACAAGATTGTCCTCGGTACCAACTGCGGCGGCTCCGACGGCAACAGCGGCGTGACGGCCAATCCGGCGCTGGGCGTCGCCTCGGACCTGCTCGTCGCCCAGGGCGGCGTCAGCATCATAGGTGAGACGCCGGAGATTTACGGCGCCGAGCATCTGCTGACGCGCCGGGCCGCCAGCCGCGCCGTCGGCGAAAAGCTCGTCGAGCGCATCAAGTGGTGGGAATGGTACACGAGCATTTTCGGCGCGGAGATCAACAACAATCCTTCGCCGGGCAACAAGGAGGGCGGCCTGACGACCATCTACGAGAAATCGCTGGGCGCCATCGCCAAGGGCGGCAGCACCGCGCTGGTGGACGTGGTGGGCTACGCCGAGCCGGTCCGGTCGAAGGGCTTCGTGGTCATGGACACGCCGGGCTACGATCCGGTGAGCATGACCGGCATTGTGGCCGGTGGAGCGAACGTGCTGGTGTTCACGACCGGGCGCGGCTCGGTGTTCGGTTGCAAGCCGGCGCCGTCGATCAAGGTCGCCACGAACACGCCGATGTACAATCACATGATCGACGACATGGACATCGACGCTGGCGTCATCCTCGACGGTACGCCGGTGGAGGAGGTCGGCCGGCGGATCTTCGAGGAGATCCTGGCCGTGGCCGGCGGCAAGAAGACCAAGAGCGAGATCAACGGCGTCGGCGAGGAAGAGTTCGCTCCGTGGGCGATCGGCCCGACGCTGTGAAAAGAAGAGCTAACCACAGAGTCACAGAGAACACAGAGAAGAAAACACAGAGAAGAGAGCATAGAAAAAAACAAAAACGATGAACGCGATGATTCGATTCGGGTGCTTTTTTCTCTTCTTTTCTTTTCTGTGTCTTTCTCTGTGTTCTCTGTGACTCTGTGGTTAGTTCTTTTCTGACCAAGGGGGCATCATGAAACTCAAACAATTGCTGTTCGTGGGCTTGCTGGCGGCGGGGCTGGTGGGAGCGGTCTGCCTCAGCAAGGAAGAAGCGTCCGTCGGCGAGCAGATGAGCGACGCCGCCGACAAGCTGGTCAACAGCCTCAGCGACGATCAGAAGAGCAAAGCGCTCTTCGCCTTCGACGACAAGGAAAGAACGAACTGGAACTTCGTGCCGCTCCAGGACAAGGACAAGAAGCCGACGCGCAAAGGGCTGCGCTTCGAGCAAATGTCGGTGCAGCAGAAAGAGACGGCCAAGTCGTTGCTGCGGGCCGGGACCAGCGCGTCGGGGTACAAGAAGGCGACGACGATCATGAGCCTGGAGTCGATCCTCGCCGATCTGGAGAAGGGCGGCGCGATGGTCCGCAAGCCCGGCTGGTACTTCGTCAGCATCTTCGGCACCCCCTCGAAGTCCGGCAAATGGGGCTGGCGCATCGAGGGACATCACCTGTCGCTGAACTTCGTCGTCGATGGGGGCAAGGTCGTGGCCGCGACGCCCGCGTTCTTCGGCGCCAACCCCGCCGAGATCAAGATGGGACCGATGAAAGGCTCCCGCACGCTGCCCGAAGCGGAAGAGTTGGCCAAACAATTGTTCGACTCGCTGGACGACGAGCAGCGCAAGATCGCCCTTCAGAAAGAGCAGTTCCCCGAGATCGAGCAGGGCAAACCCGTCGCGCGTCCAGGAGCGCCGAAAGGCTTGCCGGCCTCGAAGATGAACGAGAAGCAACGCGAGGTGCTGAACAAGCTGGTCCAGTCCTACGCCGACCGCATGCCGCCCAACGTCGCCGGGGCCGAGATGGACAAGGTCAAGACCGCCGGACTTGACAAGATTCACTTCGCGTTCGCTCAGAAAACGGAGGAACCGGGCAAGCCGTACACCTATCGCGTCCAGGGACCGACGTTCCTCATCGAGTTCCTCAACGTCCAGAAGGACTCGGCCGGCAATCCGGCCAACCACATCCACAGTTCTTGGCGCAACCTCACCGGCGATTTCGGCATCGAGGCCCGCTGAGAATCGGTTTTTCGGATCCGAGCCGGCAGCGTCATCGAGGACAACGATTTCCCTCGCTGACGCTGCCGGCTCCGATCTTTGACTGTCGGATTATACGACGCCTTGTCCGAAAAATCCGACGCTTTTTGCTACACTTCTCCTTTCTGAACAAAAGACCACTTTTTCCACAAGTATAGACAGATCCGTAACTTGAAATAAAAAGACGGTGAACCTGGCTTTTGGCATTCTGCGTGCTATAGGTAGGGTGCCCAAACCGCAACACCGATAAGAAACCAACCCCTTGTGGTTGGTCTGCACCCGAGTCTCGCCTGGGGTGCTAAAACGACGATCGCCCACGTCGTTTCCCGCCTCTCGCCGGAATGCGAAGAGGAGCCTCGGCCCAGAGAGGCATCGGCAAATAGGAGGGTCAAAAGGTTTCGAGGGT
>DATBGU010000285.1:0-102049 GCA_036557825.1 Gemmataceae bacterium | reverse complement strand
ACGCCGGGCAACGTCTTGAATTGCTCGCGCCCCAGCGTGGTGATGGCCTCGGCGTTTTTCTGGTTCAAGGAAACGCCGGGCAAGGATTTCAGTTGTTCGCGCAAGGAAGGCGTCAGCGTGGCGACGCGAAAGCGGATCGTTCCCGGCAGGAGTTGCAGAAGTCGCGGCAGCGTGTCGCACGCTTCCAATCGGCCGCGGTCCATGATGCCGATACGGCCGCACAGAGCCTGCACTTCCTCCATGTAATGGCTGGTGTAAACGAGCGTCATTCCCTCGCCGTTGAGCCGGCGCACTTCCTCGAAGATGTGATTGCGCGATTGCGGATCGACGCCGACGGTCGGCTCATCGAGCAGCAGCAGGCGCGGAGCGTGGACGAGCGCGACGCCGAGATTGAGGCGGCGTTTCATGCCGCCGGAGAAGGTGCGGACGCGGTCGCCGGCCTTGTCTTCCAGTCCGATGGCCGAAAGGATGTGGCCGACGCGCCGGCTCAGTTCGGGGCCGCGGATGTTGTAGAGTTCACCGAAGAAACGCAAGTTCTCGCGGGCCGTCAGATCGCCGTAGAGCGCCAGTTCCTGCGGAACGACGCCGATCAGACGCCGGACTTCACGGTCGCCCGGCACGATGGGCCGGCCGAGCAACCGAACCTCACCGTGGGTCGCTTCCAGCAAACACGACACGATGGACAGCAGCGTGGTCTTGCCGGCGCCGTTCGGTCCAAGCAGGCCGAACACTTCGCCCTCGTGGACCTGGAAGCTAACGCAGTCGAGGGCCGGGGTCGCCCCGTAGCATTTGCTGACCTCGTGGACTTCGAGAAACGCGGCCGTCATGGTGAGTCCGTCCCCGGATGCCTCCGTCGTTGTCGCGCCGACATGATAGCACAATGCGGGGACGCCGACGAGGCAAGCGAGCGCGGTCGCGTGGAAAAGACAAGCTCGCGGAGGAATCCCCGCGAGCTTGCTTGCGGATTGTCTTGACGTGTTACTTGCGGCTGTCCTGGTGTTCCTTCCACCACTTGCGCCAGGCGGCGGCGGCACTGGTCCGTCCGCGCCGGCCCGCTTCCTCGGTGGGTCCGAAGTCTTCGCCGGTCAGTTCCTTCAGGGCCGTTCGCGCCGCCTGGATGACGGCGACTTCGGGATCGTCCAGGAGTTGCAGCAGATCAGGGATGTGCTCGGTCGCATTTTTGCGTCCGCAAGCCAGCGCTGCGGCGCGTCGCACCTCAACGGCATCGTCCTGCAACTTGTCGCGCAGCGTCTTCGCCGTCATGCGCGTCAGCCGTTGGGCCAAGGCGTCGCGCGCTTCGCGCTGGGCCGCTCCCGCCGACAGCTTGGGGATGGCCAGCGCCAGGGCATCGGTGTTGTCGACGCCTTTGTCGTCGCGCAGCCGCGCGAGGACGGACATCTGCTCGTCGCCCTTGGCCTTGATCAGCTCGTCGCACAGCTGCGTCACCGCAGGCAGCGCTGTTTGCAGTTCGCGGTTGCCGTGATCGAGGACGAGATTGACGGCCTTGGCCGGATCGATCTTGCCCGATTCCCCAGCCGCAGCGATGGCATCGCCCTTGCCCAGCGAGTCCGGTGACTCGCCGTTTTGCAGCGCCAGCCAGTGCTGCCATTTCTCGATGGAGCGCGCGATACCAGACTGTGCAGAGCCGGGGATGGGACCGAAGTCAGTGCCGCGAGCCACACGGACCAGAGCGATATGGGCCACTTCGCGGATCTCCGAACGGGGATCATTCAAGCACTTGATCAGGTCATGCTCAAGATGGAGGTGGCGACGCCCAATAGTGTCTACCGCGATCGCTCGAAGCAACAGATTGTTCTCTGCAAGAATCGCTCGAAAGTCCTCTGGTTTTTGACTCTGGAGACGATGGACGAAAAGATTCAGCGAAGCTTGCTGGAACAACCGTGAGGCAAGTTTCTGTTCGTCTGAGTCATCGAGGAGTTCCGGAACACCTTGTTCCGCCAAAATGGGCAGCAACTGCTTACGAATTCCTCTAACTCGTGAGCCGAAACCCCCCGGATCCCTTCCAGGGGTGGATGAGAGGCCACTCCCAAGGTGGCGGTACGCATACACCGTCAATTCCGGATCATCTGCCGCCTTGACCAGGCGATTGAGCTTACCGCTCAAACCCGCCATCGGTCAGCAGAACCCAAGCTGATAAGCCTCCACGAAATGGATGCCTTCCACCACGGCAGGTACTGCTTCGGGGCCAAGTTGTTCAAGGAGTCTATCCGTGAATGGGGAATAGCCCGTAGGGGCCATCGCCTTTTCCATGATGTAGAACATCACAATCTGATTGATCTGGGCCTGGATCAATGGGTTGGACAAGGCCGTGCGCCAACGTACCTCCTGCATTGCTTGCAGAGGTTGTTCTAGTTGTTTCTGGGCTTTGCGAAGGGCAATATTGGCGGTCGCGACCAGGTCCGTTTTTTTCCGCTCAACTCGCGCGATGACCATTGCCACCGTTAATCGCACTTGCGGATCTTCATCCTCCAGCGCCTTCGCGAGCATAGGCAGAGCAGGATAAGCCTTGGCTCCCAACTCGGCGAGTTGCAGAGCAGCTCGGGTACGCACCTGGGGATTTTTATCCCGCAACTCCTTGACTAAGCCAGCGAGATCGGACTTAGGTTTACCGAGGACTGCCGCCGCGGCGACGGGTACAACCCAATGTCCTTTCCGATCGGCTTCACGTACTTGTTGCAGAAGACCGGGTACGCCCGCTGAGGTAAGCAATACGAGAGCGGTGACGGCTTCCGATTGCACCACGAGCTTTTTGTCTTTGAGAGCAGCCAGCAGATCCGGCACAGCGTCTGCCGCGTCAAGTTCCATTTTGCCCAACGCTTGCGCTGCGGCAGCGCGGATGTGGTGATCCTCATCCTTCATGGCATGACGCAACGCCGGCACCGCCTTTTTCGCGGCTGGGCCGAACAGCGTAATCGTCTTGATCGCATCTAACCGTACTTCGGCCTTTTCCTCGCCCAGCGCATCGCACAACGGCTCGACAGCTGCCGCCCCAATCTGCGCCAGCGCTGTCCTCACATGCTCGCGGACACGACTGCTGGAATCGTGGAACAACCTCGCCAAATGGGCCGCCGCTTCCTTGCCTTCGGCGCCCATCTCTCCCAGCGCATCGATCGCCGCCACGCGCACGTCCGATTGCTTGTCCTTCAGCGCCTCAATGAGTGCCGGCACGGCCTCTTTCGCGTCGGGACCGGCTTGCCCCAGCGCCTGCGCGGCACGGGTCCGCACACCAGCGTCACGATCCTTCAACGCCTTGATGAGTTCTTCGACGGCCGGCGCGCCGATTTGTCCCAATGCCTTGCCGGCGCTGGAGCGAACGTCCGGAAAGTTATCGTGCAGCGCCTTGGCCAGCGCTGGCACAGCGTCGCGCGCGGCTAGGCCGAGATTGCCCAGTTGTTTCGCCGCGTGCTGGCGGGCGTGGAAATCATTGCTGGACAGTTGACGGATGAGATCGGGGATGGTTGCGGGTTTCTGCTCGGCGGCCGCGCTGCATATGTTCACGGCAACCAGAACCACCCCCAGCGCGATCAGACGACGCATGAGGAGCCTCCAATCCGGGCGATCCTTCTTCCCCATATTCCAGTGTGGGCGAAACCATCCCTGCGATGCAAGCGCGAAAAGGAAATTCTTATTCGCATATCAGCATCTCACAGCGACAATCGTTTGAGACGCCATCCGTCAGGCGGCCCGCGCTGATAGCGCAGTCGTGCGACGAGCGAACCTCGAGCTTCGCTAAACAGCGATCACTCCTCCTTGAACCAATCCGGAGGGACCGCCAACGACCAGACTTCGCTGCTTAGCGGTTGCGCATGACCCCCGGCAACCCAGATTTTGTCTTTGAAGACATAGGCGGAGTGCTCGTGCCGTTCCTTCCAGATCACTTTCGAGGGCAATTGTTTCCAGCGCTTGCCGTCGCGGGAATACCAGACGTCGCCCCAGTTCTTCGCGGGATCTTTCGACCAGCCACCCAGCACCCATAGCCGATCGCGATAGACGACCGAGGAAAACCAGATGCGCGGATGCCACGGCGCTTTTTCCGTCACGCGCTCCCACTTCACGCCATCCGACGAGGACCACACGTCGTTCAGCGCGTGGTACTTCGGGACGTAGTTTCCGCCTCCCATCACCCACAATTTCCCATCGTGGACGACCGCCGCGTGATAGGCCCGCGGCGACCAAGGAGCGGCGGCCGTCTCGCGCCTCCAATCCTTGCCGTCGGCGGAAGACCAAACATCATTTTTGAGACTTTTCTCGTCGCCGAAGTAGTAGTCCTCCGTGCCGCCGAGGATCCACATGCGCCCCTTGAAGACGACCGCCCCGGCGGCGATGCGCGGACTCCAATCGGCCTTCGCCGTCACCTGCTCCCACTTCTCGCCGTCCACCGAGGACCAGACCTCATTGCTGGCGCTATGTCCCGGAAGTCGGCCGTTGAACCAACCTCCCATCAGCCACATGCGGTCCTTGAAGACGAGCGTCATCGGCAGGTCGCTGTGTTTCCAGGGCGCTTCCTTGGTAACGAGCTTCCAGGTCTTGCCGTCGGGGGAACTCCAGACATCGCGCGGCGGAGCGGTGAAGGAGTCGAACCAGCCGCCGAGGATCCAGAGCTGGTCCTTGAACACCACCTCGCCGCTCGAATCGCGCGGCCGCCAACCCGCCTTGTCGGTCGCCTTGACCCAATCGGGAGCCGCGTCCTCGCCGAACGCAACAGGGGGGAACAAAAGGAACACGGACAAAATGCTCGTTGACCACTTCATGAGGGATGTGCCTCTTCAGGGATAACGTTGTATGCGGATCTACGCTCGTTATATCGGGGCGGGCGGAAACGGAGATTGGAAACGACGAAACGCCCCTGGACATTGCCGTCGCATCTGGAATCATGGGGGCAGACCATCACGAGGAATCGCCGAGGAGAGCCGAGCATGGCGCGCATTCGTCCGCTGGAACACGACAAAGCCGACCCCGCCGCGCGCGTCGAACTGGACCGGCAAGTTGCGGCCCACGGACGCGTCACCAACATGAAGCGCACGTTGGCCCATGCGCCGGTCGCCCTGCAAGCGCTGATGCAGTGGTATCCGCTCCGCGACGCCGTCCTGCCGTTTCTCGGCCAGCGGTTGACGACCCTGTTCGCGCACGCCGTCTCGACCCAGACGGATTGTCTCATCTGCTCGTCGTTCTTCCGGCGCGTCCTGATCGAATCGGGTGATGACCCCGATAATCTGAAACTCAATGAGCGCGAGCGAACGGTGATCGAGTACGGGCGGCAGCTGGCGCGGGACCCCAACGCCGTGTCGGATGAATTGTACGGCCGGCTGGCGCGGTTGCTGGAACCGGCGCAGATCGTCGCGCTGACCGCGTTCGGTGGGCTGATGATCGCGACGAACCTGTTCAACAACGCCTTGCGGGTGGACCTCGACGACTATTTGCAGCCGTTTCGCAAAGCGGGCGAGGAGCGCTGACCGATGGCGAACGAACTGGCCGGACGAGTCGCCTTCATCACCGGGGCCGCACACGGTCAGGGGCGAGCTTCGGCGCTGGCGCTGGCCCGCGAGGGCGCTCACATCGCGGCGTTGGATGTGGCCCGCACCCTCAGCTATCCCGGCTACGCGCTCGGTTCGCCGCAGGCGTTGGATACGCTCGCCGAGGAATGCCGACGGCTCGGCGTCCAGTGTCTGACGTTCGCCGCCGACGTGCGCGATGACAGGGCGGTGTCAGCGACGGTGGACGAGACGGCGGCACGCCTGGGCCGGATCGACATTTTGTTCAACAACGCCGGCATCTGCGCCTACGGCCTGGCCCACGAGCTGACCGAAGAGGCGTGGGACGCCATGCTCGATATCAACCTGAAAGGGGCGTGGTTGACGGCGCGGCGGGTCATCCCGCACATGATCGCCCGCAAATCGGGAGTCATTATCAACAACTCCTCGATCGCCGGGCTGCGCGGCATGGCGCGGCTGAGCCATTATGCGGCGTCCAAGTGGGGCCTGGTCGGGCTGACGAAATCGTGGGCGATCGAGCTGGCTCCCTACAATATCCGCGTTGTGTCGATCCATCCGACCGGCGTCAACACGCCGATGAACGACGGCTTGGCCGCGCTGGAAGGAGCGACGCCGCAGCAGATCGCCGAGCGCTCGGCCGGCAACCTGCTGCCGGCGCCGTGGATCGAGCCGGAAGATGTGGCGTCGGCCATTGTCTACCTCGCCTCCGACAAGGCGCGATTCGTTACCGGTTCGCAATTCGTGCTCGACGCCGGACTATTAACTCGCTGACAGGCGATTGTCACCAAGGAGACGCCAACATGGGCCGGAGATTTCAAAGCGGATGGGTGGTCGCCGTTGCGGTCCTGGGCTCCTTCTCAACTGCCGTCCGCGCCGAGAGTCTGACGGCGGTGCCCTTTCAGGAGGTCCACATCACCGACGCTTTCTGGAGCAAGCGCATCCACACGAATCGGACGGCGACCATCGAGGCCAATCTGCGCAAGTGCGAAAGCACCGGCCGCATTCGCAATTTCGCCATCGCCGGCAAACTCGAAGAAGGGAAGCACAAGGGACTCCTCTTCGATGATTCCGATTTGTACAAGGTCATTGAGGGCATCGCCTACACGCTGAGCACCAAGCACGATGCAGAATTGGAAAAACGTACCGACGCCATCATCGACAAGATCGCCGCCGCCCAGCAACCCGACGGCTACCTCAACACCTATTACACGCTGGTCAAGCCGGATGAACGCTGGAAGAACATCCAGTACGGCCATGAACTCTACTGCGCTGGGCATTTGATCGAGGCGGCGGTCGCCTACCAACAAGCGACCGGCAAGCGCAAGCTGCTCGACGTGGCGATCAAGTTGGCCGATCACATCGACCGCACCTTCGGACCCGACAAGAAGGTGGATGCGTCCGGCCATGAGGAGATCGAGTTGGCTCTGGTGAAGCTCTACAGGGCCACGAAGGAGAAACGCTATCTGAAATCGGCACAATTCTTCCTCGACGTGCGCGGACGCAAGGACAAACGGCGGCTGTTCGGCGAGTATGCCCAGGACCACAAACCGATCCGCGAGCAGACCGACGTGGCCGGCCACGCCGTGCGCGCGATGTACCTTTACTGCGGCATGGCGGACGTGGCGGGGATCACCGGCGACAAGGAACTGCTGAGGGCCATCACGCGCATCTGGCACGACGTTGTCGATCGCAAGATGTACGTCACCGGCGGCATTGGACCGTCGGCCCGCAATGAGGGCTTCACCGTGCCATACGATTTGCCCAACGATTCGGCCTATGCCGAGACGTGCGCCGCCATCGGCATGGCGCTGTGGAACCATCGGATGTTTCTCATGAGCGGCGACGGCAAGTACGCCGACGTGCTGGAGCGCGAGGTTTACAACGGCCTGTTGTCCGGCGTGTCGCTGAGCGGCGATCGTTTCTTCTACGTCAATCCGCTGGGCAGCGTCGGCCGGCATCATCGCGTGGAGTGGTTCGATTGCTCCTGCTGTCCGACCAACGTCGTTCGCTACGTTCCGGGCATGGGCGAGCGCGTGTGGGCGCACCGAGACAATGCTGTCTGGGCCGTGCTGTACATGGGCAATCAAACCAGCATCGCGCTGAAGGACGGCAAGGTCCGACTGACCGAGAAGACGAAGTATCCCTGGCAGGGCGACGTCGAAATCGCCGTCGAGCCGGAGCGAAGTTTCGCATTCGATGTCAACCTGCGCATTCCCGGTTGGTGTACGTCGGAGCCGGGCCTTACAGTCAACGGTGAACGAACGGCGGCTGCGGTAGATCGTGGCTACGTCCGCCTCACCCGAACGTGGAAGGCGGGCGATGTCATCCGGCTGTCACTGCCGATGCCGGTCGAGCGCGTGTACGCCGACCCGCACGTCAAGGCGGACGTCGGCCGCGTGGCGCTCCAGCGCGGGCCGGTCGTCTATTGCCTGGAAGGCGTGGACAACAACGGCAGCGTGCGCAATCTGTGCCTGCCCAAAGGGAGGAAACTGAAGGCGACGTTCGTCAAGGATCTGCTCGGCGGCGTCACCGTCGTCAAGGGCGAGGCGCTGGCGGTGTCGCGGCCAGGCGAGAAACGGGAGACGAAGCCGATCGCGTTCCAGGCCGTGCCGTACTTCGCCTGGGACAACCGCAAACCGGGACAGATGATCGTTTGGCTGGCGGAGGAGCCGGAACGCGCGGAAATCCCCGGCGAGGACGGCGCGTTCGTCAACGGCCTTCGCATCCGCACCTCGCACATCAATCCGACGGACACGCTCGAGGCGCTCAACGACGGTGTTGTCCCGAAATCGTCGAAGGACCACAGTATCCGCCGCATGACGTGGTGGGACCATCGCGGCGGCGACGAATGGCTCTCCTACGGCACCGCGAAGCCGCGAACGCTGTCGTCGGCGTCCGTGTACTGGTTCGACGACACCGGCATCGGCGCCTGCCGGGTGCCGGCCGAGTGGCGGCTGGTTTGGCGCGACGGCAACGAATGGAAGCCGGTCAAACTGCTCAAGGACGAACGCTACGGCACGACCCTGGATCAGTTCAATAAGGTATCCTTCGAGCCGGTGACGACGCGCGAACTGCGGTTGGAAGCGAAGCTGAAGCCGGGCTTCTCCGGCGGTGTTCTGAAATGGCGACTCACGGAGGAAAAGTAAGAGACTCGCTGACGCGCGGCTCGGCAAGATGTCGCTTTTCTTTGCTCCCGTCTCAAGTGCGAACTAGGATTGCTGCGGGCCCCGATCGGCGGGGCGTCAACCCGGTGTGGCCAACGAAGATCACCCCGTTCGCACGAGACGGTCATGACAGACGAGTTGCGATCTCCTTCTTTGCCTGCCGCCATTACGGCGGAGCAGACGTACTTGCAAATCCCCAGTCATCCCGAATGGATCGCGCCGACCGTCGAGTATCTCAAGGAAAGGGCCGTCCTGTGCGGCGCGTGCGGCCCATCGCGCGCTCACAAGCTCACACTGGCCCTGCATGAGGCGCTGACCAACTCCATCATCCACGGCAACCTGGAACTGTCCTCCGACTTGAAGGAGCGGTCTGATAACTCCTTCACCGAGGTGTTGGCGGCGCGTGCGGCCGATCCGCGCTACGGCATGCGCCCCGTCGAGATGCACGTCGAGTACGACGGCGAACGCTGCCGCTGGTCCTTCACCGATCAGGGCAAAGGTTTCGACGTGGAGCGCACCCTGGCGCGGATGGATCAGCCCAAACCCGAGACGATCGCGTGCAGCGGCCGAGGCATCCTGCTCATGCGGGCCTTTCTCGACGAGGTACGCTACGAGTTGGGCGGTCGCCGGGCCGTCCTGACGCTGTTGCGCTCGTCGGGTGAGGAAAAGCGGCGCGTGCCGCGACTGTCGGCGGAGCGGCCTGTTCGCATCGCTCCCATCCGTTGCGATGGCTCCGTGGATTGGGAGGACGCCTATGAGGCGATGTCCCAGGATCTTTCGCCGGACGGCATGGCCATCTTGCAGGCGCGGCCGGCGACGAGCGAACGCATCCTGCTGGGCATCGACTGGCAGGGGCAAATCCTCTATGTCGCCGCCGAGGTACGGCACTGCGAGGCGCGCGGTTTCGGCATGGTCGAACTGGGCTGTCGTTTTCTGGATTCACCTTCCTCCACGGAACAAGTAAGCGCGACGAATGGAGACATTGAGCGCGTCGTCGTCGGCCTGCTGGAGGAAGTGAAGGCCGAGAGGGTATGTTCCAACGAACGGCGGACCCATCCACGCGCCACGTTCACGGCGCGCATCCTGGTCGAAACGGGGATGGAGAATGAGTGTTTGGTTGGTTTCGGCCGCGATCTGTCCCGAAGCGGCATTTCCTTTTTGACGGGCGCGGCGCTGATGCCGGGAAAGGTGGTCCTGACCCTGCCGCATCGCACCCAGAAGCCGTTGCGGGTGATCGCGCACGTCGTTCGTTGTCATCAACTCGTGCCTGGGGTCTTCGACGTGGCGGCACGCTTCCTGGACGTGGCCGACCGCCCGGAAAACCTCTAACCTGCTCCTCCGCGCTCCTCAACCAACCATCGGACGATTCAAAAGAGGACGGCGCTCCGGTGTGCGTCGAAAAGCATCCGTGCCTTACAATGACAGGGGCGCGACCGTGGGTGGTCGCGCCGTTGTGGGTTCGATCGGATCATGCTGGAACAACGGGTGCTTCTGGTGCGGCCGCGCACCGCATCGGCGGTGCAGGCCATCGTCGATGGCGAAAGCGGCGCCGCGCTCGGCTCCGTCCGCTGGAAGTCCGAATCGCCGTCTTCCTGGTGGCGTCTGTTCGGCCGTTGCGTGATGGCCGTTCACGAACACGAGGACGAGCCGCTGCTGTTCACGCTTCGTCGCGCCTGGAGCCTGCTGCCGCGCCGCGAGGTGCGCGATGCCGAGGACCATCCGGTCGGTTCGCTGTTCGGCCGGCTCGTTCACGACCGCTTCGGTCGGCCGGTGGCGGCCCTGCAAGACGGACTCTTTCGCAGCCCGCGCCGGCGCATCCTGGCCGAACTGACGACAACGCCGGAAGGGTTGCGCCTCGCGTTCAGTCCCGACATCTCCGGACAACCGTTCGTCAAAATGCTGCTGCTGGCGGCCGCGTTGCAGATGGCGGGGTAGCGTAGCTGAACTCGTGAGAGTTCAGAGAGCTGAACTCTCACGAGTTCAGCTACATTCCAGCCGGCGCGAAAAAAAAATGGCGGACTGGCTCGTTCTCGTGGCACTATGAGGAAAGCGCTTCGGGCATTACGAGAGGTCCAGTCCGATGGCAACCGCACGACTCGACGATCTACTTCAACACCTGCACGGTCTGACGCGCATCGCTAGCGTGGACGCGCTCGACGACGCGGAGTTACTGCGGCGTTTCGCGGAGCAGGGCGAGGAAGCCGCCTTCGCCGCCCTGGTCCGGCGTCACGGCCCCCTCGTCTTGCAAGTATGCCAACGATTGCTCGCCGACCCGCACACGACGGAGGACGTATTTCAGGCGACCTTCCTCGTCTTGGCCCGCAAGGCGAACTCGCTCCGCAAGCCGGACACGGTCGGCTGTTTTCTGTACGGCGTCGCCTACCGCCTGGCTTGTCGAGCGCGCGTCGAGTCGGTCCGGAGACAGATCCACGAACGCCGTCATCGCGTGCCGCCGCCCCCCGACCCGCTTGCCGAGGTGAGTGGACGCGAACTGCTCGCCGTGTTGGAAGGCGAGCTAAATCGGTTGCCCGAGAAATTCCGTTCACCCCTCGTCTTGTGCTGTCTGCAAGGGCGAACGCGCGATGAAGTCGCTCGGCAACTGGGATGGTCGCTGCGCACCCTTCAGCGCCGGCTGGAACAGGGACGCGCGCTTTTGCACGCCCGGCTGACGCGGCGCGGACTCGCCCTGTCCGCTCTTCTTCTGAGCACGCTGCTCGCTTGTCCTCCCGCCTCGGCGCTGCCGGCGAAGCTCCTCACCGCCACCGTGCGAGCAGTCCGAGCGTTTCCGACCGCCGCGCCCGAATTGGCTGGACCGTCCTCGGGAACAGCCGTCACCTTGGCGCAAGACCTGCTGCGAAGGATGTTGATTACCCGGCTCAAGATCGCCACTTCGTTGCTCCTGGCCTTCAGCTTATTGGCCGGCGGAATCGGCGTTCTCGCGCTGCGGACTTCGACGGCGCAGCCCGCGGAAGCTCAGATACTGCGCGACAGCGCCCAAGTCTCCCCCTCGCAAAAGGCTCCCGCCCCATCCGTGCCCGCCCCACAGCTGGTTGATGCGGAGCGCGCGAGAAAGACCGACGACGCGATCGCGGCCGGACTGCAATGGCTGGTTCGCCAGCAGACGCGTGCCGGCAATTGGTCGCTGGACGGCTCCTACAAGAACGACGTGGCCTCCACCGCGTTCGCGCTACTGCCTTTGCTCGCGTCTGGGCAAACGCATCGAAGCGTCGGAGCCTTGCATCCCTATAATCGGAACGTCGAGCGCGGGCTGCGCTATCTGATGAACGTGCAGAAGAAAGACGGAGAGCTTGATCTCCAGATGTACGCCCACGCCCTCGCAACACGGGCACTGTGCGAAGCCTACGGTCTCACGAAAGATGCGATGCTGAAAAACTCTGCCCAGCGAGCGGTCGATTACCTCGCCGAAGCCCAGGACGACGGCGGCGGCTGGCGCTACCGGCCGAAACAGGGGGGTGATACTTCCGTTACTACTTATGTGGTTCTCGCCCTGGCCTCTGCGCGACGGGCTGGCCTGAAAGTTCCCGATGAGACGCTGACCCGAGCCGGCAAGTTCCTCGACAGCGTCTCCACGGCGGACGGCAGCGCCTATGCATACATTCCTTCCGCGCCTGCGCATATCGGCACGACCATCAGCCCCGCTGGCCACCTATCGCGCTTGGAGTTGGGCGGCAATGCGAACGACAAGGGCATATCCAAATGGGCCACTGGCCTGCGCCAGACGGCGGTGCCCGACAAGAACCCTCTGTACTTCTACTACTTCGCCGCGCCTGTGCTGCGGCGGCGTGGCGGCGACGATTGGGACTTTTGGGAGCCGAAAATACGTCAATTATTGGAGCAACGGCAGGATCGCGGGGGGGAGCTTCCCGCCCAGAAAGGCAGCTGGCCGGCCGTGAGTGAATTGTACGCGAAGGCGTGCGGCCGAATTATGGCGACTTCCCTCGCGCTGATGGCGCTGCAAACCTGTGCCCGCGACGACAAGATCCAGTTTCCGGCCGCCCGCGACCTCAAGCCGCGCGAACTGGAGGAATTGTACGCTGCCCTCGGGGACACGGATTTCGTCCAGGCGCGGCATGCGCTGCGGACGCTGGCGGCCTCGCCTCGTGGGAGCATACCGTTCTTGCGAGAATCGTTGAAGCCCGTGCCTGCTGTCGATGCCGCGCGGCTGAAGCAGCTGATCGCCGACCTGGGAAGCGACGAATTCACGGTTCGGCGCAAGGCGACCGCCGAGTTGGAGAAACTCGGCGAGTTGGCCCATCCCGCGCTGCGCGAGACGCTGGCCGACAAACCCATTTTGGAGGTTCGCCGCCGCATCGAGCAGGTGCTGGAAGTGACCGACCCGGACAACAGCACTCCCGCGAAGCGGCGGGCGCTGCGGGCCGTGGAGGTACTGGTGCAGGTGGGAACCTCGGAAGCGCGCCGCGTGCTGGACAAACTTGCGGCAGGCGCGCGAGGAGCTACCTTGACGGAGGCGGCGAAGACGGGACTCCGAAGCTTGGACAAGCGCTCTGCTGCTCCCTGACTTTCGCGGCTCGGTAAGAGTCACCCGACCGCTTCACCGAGCAGGCCCGCAAGCCCTTCGCTGCCCAGAGCGACGGTCTGATCGCCCACCTGAATCTCAAACAAATCATCGAGCGGTTCGTGGGACAGGAAGCGGACCTTCGCGCCGGGTTTCAGCCCCAGCGCCTGCCAGCGACGCAGACGTTCGGGGCTGTCGTCCTTCGCTTCGCGGATGATGGCGCACTGGCCGGCGCGGAACAGATGCAAAGGGCGCAGGTCGCGATGGGCGATCGTGCCCTCGCGGGTCGGAATCGGGTGGCCGTGGGGATCTTCGAGCGGTTCGCCGAGATGAGCGGCGATGGCCTGTTCCAATCGGGGCGAGATGGCGTGCTCCAGCGCCTCGGCCTCGGCATCAACTTCGCTCCAGTCCAAACCAAGCACGCGCGTCAGCAGCAGTTCCACCAGACGATGCCGGCGGATGACGCGCCGCGCCTCGGCGATGCCGCACGGCGTCAGCCGCGCGCCGGTCCCCGGCTCGTAGTCGATCCAGCCGCCGTCGGCCAGTCGCTTGAGCATTCCGGTCACGGAGGGAGCGCGAACTTGCAGCCGGGCGGCGATGGCCAGCGGCGACACCATCTGCTCGGCGCCGTCGAGGCTGTGGATCGCCTTGAGGTAATCTTGCACGGCTCGGCTTGGCTGGTCCGCCATCCCCATCCTCTCGAAACTCGGTGGTGTCGTCGCGCCCGCGACAGCGTCATTCTAGCGACGCGCGCCGGGCGCGGCTTCGTTAGTCCCCCTGCAGAACGTGATGGAGCCACGGCTGCAAGGCGTAGGCGATCCACAGCGAAAGGCCGAAGATCACGCGCAGCCCCGCCTGGACGACAACCCACCACAGCGTACTGTTGAGCATCCGGCTGGCATTGATCAGGGAGGTGCGCACCTCGACGGCCACCATTTTCCGCGGATTGATGCGCCCCAATGTAAAAACATGCACCACGGGCGCCGTCCACGAACGCAGCCAGAATTCCGCCTGGTCGAAGTAACTCTCCATTTCCTCCTGATTGACCGGCGTCACGCTGATCACGCCCCAGGTATCGAACGCCGCCATCAACAGGCCGGAGAAAAGCACCACCGGCCACAAGGGATACAACGGCAGCAACTGCGCCAGGGTGAATTCATCCGCCCGCGGCCAAAACCATGTGCTGGCGACATAATTGAGGGCGAACAGAACCAGCAGCAGAAGCAGTGGCAGCACGGTTCCCCAGGTCAGGAAAATGTGGACGTGTTGCTTGACGAGCCGGAGCAGGAGCGGCCAGCGGTTGGGCATGCCGCGCACCAGACGGAGGACCGTGCCGTATTGACGCAGCCGTACCCAGGTGCTGAGCAGGAGCATCACGGCGAGATAAAAACCGAAGAAACGAATCAGCCGCAGATCGAGCAGCCAGGCCATGACAAGCTCGGCGATCGGGCCTCGAGAACGGACGACGGGTTCCGAACCGCCGTCTCTTCCTCACCATACTCACCCACGCCTGGCGGCGTCCAGAGGTCCGCGGCGCTCACTTCGCCGGCTTCTCCTCCTTCTCCGTCTTCTTCTCAAAAATGATGACGTGCTGCCAAGGCAGCGAACTGATCGTTTTGACGTGCTTGAGGGGATACTGCTCCATCTCGGCACGCACCTGCTTTTTCGTCATGCGGTGCGCCGGCAAGATCGGCACCTCCGGATCGCGGTCTTCCTCGCGGAACTCGACGAAGACGAGCCGGCCGCCCGGCTTGAGCGCCTTCAGCATCGCCTGCGTCATCTCGAAGGGGAACGCGAACTCGTGATAGACATCCACGAGCAGAATGAGATCGACGCCGCCGTTGGGCAGTTTGGGATCCTTCTCGGTGCCCAGGATCGGCTCGATGTTGGCGAACTCTTCCTTCTTCATGCGCTGACGGATGATGTCGAGCATCTCCTTCTGAATGTCCACGGCCAGCACCTTGCCCTTGGCTCCCACCTTCTCGGCCATGCGGAAGGAGTAATAGCCGCTGCCGGCGCCGATGTCGGCGACGACCGTGTTCGGCTTGAGATCGAGGATCTTGAGCAGCTTCGTGGGCTGTTCTTGCTTCTCGCGCTCGGGTCGTTCGAGCCAGGCGGCGCCCTGATGGCCCATGACCATGGCGATCTCGCGGCCCATGTAGAATTTGCCGATGCCGTTGGGATCGTGAACGTCGCGCGTCTCGTAGCGGGCCGGTTTCTTATCGGGCGCAAGTTGCGGCCGGGCCATCGGAGACAGGACGCCGAACGTCAGGACAGTTAGGAGACAGGCAACGCGATATGGCAATCTCATGCGGTGACTCCCTTTGCTCGTGGGTGTAAACTTCTCTCAGGGGCGCCAGGTGACATCGTGTAGCACGTCGCGTTCGTAGATCTTCATGGCGTCGGTGATTTGCGTGCATGTCGGCCCGATGGCCGCCGCTTCAAACACTTGGATGATTTGAGCCGCAAGCGATCCTTGGTTTTGAGAGAACAACTGACCCAAGGGACGAGCAAGATCGTAATCCGCCCAATTACGATTGCGCCGCAAATCTTTGAGAGCATTGGCGGCTTGTTCTACTTGGAGATTGCCGCAGTTCGCCAGCCGTAGCCAGAGATAACCGTGCGCTCGGTCGGCGTGCGGCACCGTGAATCCGAGGTCTTCCATTAACTGCCGAGCGACGTGGAAAGCGGCATAGTAGGCACGGCTAACGGCGGAGCGCCATGCCGCTTCCGTCGCCGCCAGGCTCAATTGTTGGGCCAGAGTGTGGAACTCGCGGGCATCCATACGCGTTCAAGCCATTCTCAGATGGAAGAGGCCAGTGTGGGTAGGGGAAGGACAATGTTGAAAAATTTCGCCACACCATTGCCAGTGTAATTCGGCGAGCTTTTCCGGTATCGCATCGTCAGGAACCTGGACCTCCAGGGTGATATACCAATCGCCGGTGATTTCGAGGTCCTCTTCGAGGAACACCTTGATAGGCCAGGATGGAAAGATGCGCCGCGCCATCGCCAGGACGGCCGGCAGATACGCGGCAACGCCCTGTTCCTCGGCGAACGCCCGCACGTCCGGCGATACCTCCGGCAGCGGCAAGGCAGTGGTTGGAGCAGACATGGAAAACTCCTTGCAAAGAACAATGCGAACATCCGCAAGAGTATCAGATGTGTCGAGAAGCCGCTATGCGTCGTCGTGGACGCCGCGCGACAAAAGCCCGATACTACTCCGAGAAGCAGACGATCCCAACCACGTTCGACGACAGGCCCCGTGGAGGTCCGATTCATGACATGGATCAAAACGATACCCGTGGAACAGGCTGACGACGACCTGCGCCGCTGCTATGAGGCGGTGCGGCGTCTCTATCCGCCGGAATATGGCGAGGCGGTCGCCGTCTTGCGGCGGCCCGACGGCGCCCGCGACAGCGTCGTGGACGTCCACAGCCTCATCCCCGAGGCGATGCGGCACGCCCTGTCCACCTTCGGCGTCTTGCTCGATCCGCAATTGCCGCTGTCGCGGCGACAACACGAGATGATCGCCGCCGTCGTCTCGGCGCAGAATCGTTGCTTTTACTGAATCGAGAGCCATATCGAGTTCCTGCGTCGGGTCACGCTCGACGACGAACTCGCCGCCGCGTTGCGGCGGGACCACCGGCAAGCGAACCTTTCCGAGCAGGACCGCGTTATGCTCGACTTCGCCGTCCTCATTACGAAACACTCCACGTCGGCCACTCCCGCGGACCTGGATCGGCTGCGCCAGGCCGGCTTCGACGACCGAGCCATCTTGCAGATCGCGATGATCGCTGCCTGGTTCAACTACATCAACCGCATCGCCGACGTCCTCGGCGTGGGTCGCTGAAAAAACGAGCGGGAGACGGAACTTTTTCCGCCGCGTGGGGTCAAATAATACAAATAAACTCCGCCGTCCCCATCGGCCGCGAATCCTCTCCACAGCGGCCGGGGGACGGGGAGGAACGAGGCGACTTCAACAACGAAATCCATCCCCAGGCGAGGAGAAACGGCATGTTTACACGATGGATCACGCCACGCACGGCATTCCTGGTGAGCGGCCTGCTTGTGGCGGGATTGGCCTTGACCTGCCTGACCGCTTCGGCCGCCCCTCCGCCCAAGAAGCCGAAGCGCGAGCCGAAGCGCGAGTCGCAGCAGGTCTCCAACGCCCAGCTGCACGAAGCCCTGAACGTCTTGCAGGCGACGAAGAAGACACTCGAAGGCGCCGATCACGATTACGGCGGTCATCGCGTCGCGGCCATCAAGGCCATCGACGCCGCCCAGCATCAGCTGCATCTCGCCCTGGGAACGCCGGCCAAGCCCAAGAAAACGGGCGGCAAGCCCGCCAAGGGCGTCGGCAAGGGCGGCGAGCCTGAGCCGCAGAACATCTCCAACATGCAACTCGCCGACGCCATCCCCATCCTCCAGAAGACGAAGGTGTTTCTGGAGCAGGCCAATCACGATTATCACGGCCATCGCGCCGCCGCCGTCCGCGACGTGGGCGCGGCCGTCCAGCAACTGAAGCTGGCCCTGAAATTCGAGAAGAAGAAATAAGCCTACAAAACGTGCTGACGTCGCGGGCGGCGCAGGGGCTGATTCCCTCGGCGCCGCCCGTGTTTTTGGCCGAATGAATGGGCGAGCGCGAGTCAGGACAGAAGTCCGGGGATAGGCTCCCAACTCGTCATGGTCTGGGCGATCTCGCGCGGCGCGCCGGGCACCAGACGCAACTCGCCGACATCGAACAGCGTGTGCAAGATCGTCGCGAGCAGGTGCTGGATGCGGACCGCCTCGGTCTGAGGTTCGCCGCCGTGGCGGTTCGATTGACCGATGACCTGCCCCATTTTGAGTCCGCCGCCGGCCAACATCAGCGGGCCGAGGTTGCCCCAGTGATCGCGGCCGCCGTTCTTGTTGATGCGCGGCGTCCGTCCCATCTCGCCGCACACCACCAGCAGGATTTTCTCGCTCAGGCCGCGCGCCTCGACGTCTTCGAGAAACGCCGAGACCGCGTGATCGAGCGGCACGCCCATGTAGCGCATGCCCTCGGCGACGCCAGCGTTGTTGACGTCGGCGTGCATGTCCCACACGAAATTCGTGGTGACGGTGACGAAACCACAGCCGTGCTCGCACAGCCGGCGGGCCAACAGCAGCAACTTGCCAAGCGTCTTGGCGTTATCGACGTAGTTGTTGTAGTTCTTCCATTTCTTGTCGATGTTCTCCGGGCGGACCAGCGGAGCGGTGTCGTAGCGGGCGACCGTGCGCGGATCTTCCTTCGAGAGCTGGAAAGCGTCGGCCACGCCGCCGAGGATCGTTTGATAGGCCTGCTGCCGCACGCGGTCCATGCCCTCGAAAGCGCCCGCGTCGGCCAACGTCCACTGCACGCGATCCAGTTCGGCCAACAGTCGGCGGCGGTCCTCCAGACGCGCCAGCGGGACGGTCAGGTGCATGTCTTTTTGCAGCTGTCCGCCGCTGCTGGGATCGAAGGGAGCGTATGCGGCGCCGAAGGGCCCGGTGTTGCCGAACTTGCCAAAGGCCATCGTTCCCGGCTGTGTGGAGGAATCGACCGCGCGCGGGAACAGGGCGACGTTTGTCGGCATGCCGGTGCCAGCCCGGTTGGCGCCGGCCATGCGCGCGTAGATCGAACCGAGGTTGGCGCCGAAGGTGTCGCGGCCGACGACCGGCTTGATGTCGTGGTTGGCGTCGCCGGGTACGAACGAGCGAACGACGGTGAACCTGTCGGCCAGGGCGGCCAGCTTCTTGAAGGTGCTGCCGAAGGTGACGCCGGGCAGCTTGGTCGCAATCTCGCCGGTGGCGCTGCGGATCTCGGCAGGGGCCGACATCTTGGGGTCGAACGTCTCCATCTGACTGGGACCGCCGTGCAGAAAAAGGAAGATGACGGACTTGTCGGTGAGCAATTGTTTGTCCCCGGCGGCGTTTGCTCGCGCCGCCAGCAGGTCCGCCAGCGACAATCCACCAAGAGCGAGGCCGCCAACGGTCAGGAATGCTCGGCGGTTCAAACGGCGTCCTTCATCGTGGATGACGAGCATGTCTTTCCTCCCCTGGTCTGAACGAACGGCGTGCGTTTGGGCGCGGTTGGGCCAATTCGGCGAGAGTGGTAGTCTAACACGGCCAACCCGACAAAACTAGAGAGCAGATGGTTGCCGTCGCGGCCGCGCTGTGTTCCAATGACGGGCATCGAGACGGGAACGGACGAAGGACCAATCGGAAGCCGTTCGCTTCATCCTTCCTCCGTCGAAAGGAAGTGCAGAGGAGCCGCCGACCATGGGAGGCGACATGCTGGTGGCGCTGTCACGGGCGACACAAGATGGTGGAACGCTGTTCGGTCACAACTGCAATCGGCCCGCCGGCGAGGACGTGATCCTGCTTCGCGTCGAGGGCCGCGGCTTCGCTCCGGGGGAAAGTGTGCAGACCGACGCCGTCGCGCTGCCGCAGGCGCGGCGGACGTGGACGGTGCTCGCCGGCCGCTGTCCGAGACAGTGGGGCTATCAGCACGGCATCAACGAACACGGCGTATCGATCGGACTCACCACCATCCGGACGAAACGGCGTGAGACCGCCGCCGCCCTGACGGGGCCGGATCTCGTTCGGCTGGGGCTGGAGCGCGCCGCCAGCGCGCGGCAGGCCGTCGATGTGATGACGGATTTGGCGCGTCGTCACGAGCAGAGGTCGTCGGAGGGAGAAGTCGATCCCGCGTTTCTCATCGCCGACGGGCGCGAGGCGTTCGTCGTCGAGATGTTCGGCACGCACTGGGCGGTGCAGCGCGTCGGCGAGGTGCGGGCGGTCAGCGATGTCTGTCACCTGCGACAGGACTGGGACCATCTCTCGCACGGACTCGCGGACCTGGCCATCGAGCGGGGTTGGTGGCCGGCCGACGGCAGCAAGCTCGACTTCGCCGGGGCGGTCGCCCAGCGGGACGAGCAGGACCGATTTTCGATGCGGCGCTGGGGACGGGCCACGCTGTTGCTGGAACGATTTAACGGGCGGATCGATCATTCCCTGTTTCGGCGTGTGCTCGGGGATCACTTCGAAGGTTGCGCCGGTGAGGTGGAGTTCACCAGTTCGCCGCTCGCGGAGAGCGCGGCGACTCTGTGCCGGCATGGTGCGACGCCAGGGTCCATGCGAACAGCGGCGAGCCTCATCACGCAAACGAGTTCCGCGGATGCGTTGCCGATCGCGTGGTACAGTTTCGGACCGCCCTGCGCGAACGTGTACTTCCCGCTTTTCCTCGTCGGCGAACTGCCGTTGGAGTTCCGGCGAGAGTCGTCGGTCGGCAACCGCCGTCTGCGAGAGGCGAGTTCCGACAACCCGAAGCGGCAGGCCGCCCTGGCGCGTTTACAGGACCGTATCGACCAAGAGACGCGCGAGTTCGTCGCCGAGGCGGATGCTCTGCGGCAACGCGGCGAGGGCGACCGGCTGGGCCGACTCGCGGAGCTTTTCATGCAACACACTCTCGAATGCTGGGACAACGTCGATCGGGAATTCGCCCCCGTCGAGAGACGAGCGGGCCAAGCCCGCGCCGAGGAGGAGTTGGTTGCCTCCGAGGCCTGGAGTTGAACGCTCACCAGCCGTCAATGGACCCGCACTGTGATTCTCCTCTCCGGTCTGCAACGTTGGTGGCACGCACCGCGCCGGCCACCGGAATCCGCGATGCCGTACGAAGCGGTTTGCCCTTGCGGTCGAACCCTGCGCGGACAGCGACAACGCGCGTCGCAACTCATCGACTGTCCCGGTTGCGGGCGGAAGCGTTTTATTTTCCCGAACAGTCCGTGGTCGGGACGTGAAGTATCCGGCCTCTCCGCAGGCTCGTCGCCGATTCCAACGGCGAGCGTGAACCCCAGACGCCTCGTCTTGGTCATCCTCGTGGGCGGCGCGGCCGCGATGGGGTTGATCTTCCTCGTCGTCAATTCGTATCTGCGCCGCGCGGCAGTCCCGAATTCCGATATGTCGGCGGCGGACGCACGCGCTCTCACCGCGTCCGGCCAGCGCGAGTTGAGGGAGGGAAATGTTCGGCTCGCGCTGAAGAAACTGAATGCGGCGATCGAACAACGCAGTCGGAATCCCAATTCCCTCAGCCGAGATGAACTCCATAAGCTGAAACAACTGCGCCGGGAAAGCGAGCTTCTGGCCCAGCTGCTGAACGATCCCCTGGAGGAGATCCTTCAGCAAGCCCTGCAAATCCGCAACGAGGACGAATGGCGGGAGAAGTTCGAGGACTACCGAGGCCGCAGCGTCCTCTTCGAGGACGTGCTGCGGTCGGACGCGGCGGGCCGGCCGATGCTGGGCATCTATGTACTGCGTGCCGGAGACGTGGAAGCGCGCATCGCGCTCGAAGACCTTACCCTGCTGCGCGATTTGCCGCTCGATCCGCCGCGGCGCTGGCTCTTCGGCGCTCGGTTGGCGAGTTGCCGGCGCGAAGAGGGCGGCGTGTGGATAGTTCGCTTTGAGCCGGAGAGCGGCGTGCTTCTGACCGACGAGGCCGCCGCGTCGGCTTGCTGGCCCGGCCCGGTCGATGACGAACTACGCGACGTGCTGACGCGGCAGGATAAATGGTTGCGTCGATAAAAAACCCGCCGCGCACTTTTCCGGTGGTGCCGGCGCCGGAGAAGCCGCTTGGCGGGTTCAAGGGAGTCGCTACTTACGAGGTCACCACGACGGCCCATCGTGGACCGGCGCCTCGGCCAGAAAATCGTGCAACAGATGACGGACCATTGCTCCGGCCGTCAAGCCGCGCTGATGAGCCACCGTCTCCAGGATCGACGCCTCCCACCCCGGTATGAGCAGGGAGATTTCCACCACCTCCTCGTCGAGAAGAGGCGCGCACGGTTCCGCGATGCCCACGGATGACTGAGGCTCTTCACTCATGACATGGGATCCTGCTGAAAGGACTATCAAGCAATGGTGTAAGGAGTAGCAAAGAGAATGCCGTTTCCATGTATCCGTGTTGTCGAGACGCAAATCTTTATCGACTTTGTATTTATGGAACCAATCCCGCAGGAGTCCGTCTCGCCGAACACGGAGGGTGCTTGAGCTTTGGACACGCATTGCCCACCCAAGAGGCGATACAATATGCATTTGGCGAATCCGCCGGGTTGCCTGGGAGCGTGAACGCATGGCGAAGAAAAAGAAAGTGCGCGTGGACATGCGCAAGAATCGGTCCAAACCGCCCCGGCCGCGCCAGTGGACGCGCGACTTTCAGGACCACGGCTTCGCCGAGGAAGCCACCACCGGACAGGAGCGCGTCCGCGCCAAGGGCGATCTGTCGCGGCGGCGGACGATCATTCAGGAGGACACCGGATCGACCACCGAAGCAGGGCAGGAACCGGCGGAGATGCCGTCCGTGGACGTCTCGGAGTGTCTGCCCGGCCGCGTGCTGCGCGTTCATGGCCTGTACAGCGTGGTGCAGACAGCGGACGGACGGCAATATCGCTGCGTCGTGCGGCGACTGCTGCGCACGCTGGCCACGCACGAGCGCAACATCGTGACGACCGGAGACCGTGTGTGGATTCGCCCTTTGGGAGGGGTCGGGGGTCAGGGGTCAGGGGTCAGTCAAGCAATTCCTGACCCCTCACCCCTGACCCCTGACCCCTGTGAAGAGGGCTGGATCGAACGCATTGAAGCGCGTCACGGTCTGCTGACCAGAGCGTCGCGCGGCCGAGAACATGTGCTGGTCGCCAACGTCGATCAGGTCGTGTTCGTGATGTCGCTGGTCGAGCCGGACCTGAAGCCGCACCTGATTGATCGCTACCTCGCCAGCGCCGAGCAAGGCGGCATCCGCCCCATCCTCTGCCTCAACAAGGCTGACCTCGTCAATCCCGCGGATTACCAGCCGCTTATCGGCCTCTACAGTCAGCTTGGCGTCTTGACGTTGTTGACCAGCGCGACCGACGGCACCGGCATCGCTCGGCTGCGCGAGCGGCTGCGCGGCCGGGAGAC
Organism: Gemmataceae bacterium; assembly: GCA_036557825.1. Lineage (GTDB taxonomy): Bacteria > Planctomycetota > Planctomycetia > Gemmatales > Gemmataceae > JAJPHU01. The sequence goes on along the minus strand of DATBGU010000285.1, from coordinate 78,884 downwards.
GGTTTTTTCGGGACAAAGCGGAGTTGGAAAGTCGTCTTTACTCAACGCCATCCAGCCGGAGCTGGGACTGCGCGTCCGCGAAGTCAGCGAGGTCAATCAGAAAGGGCGGCACACGACGACGGCTGCAGACTTGATCGAACTCGATTTCGGCGGTTGGGTGGTCGATACGCCCGGCATTCGGCAGTTCGAGCTGTGGGATCTGCTGCCGGAAGAGATCGAGGGCTTCTTCGCCGAGTTTCGTTCCTTCGTGCCGCTGTGCGGCTACCCCGACTGCACTCATACGCACGAGGACCGCTGCGCCGTCAAGCGGGCCGTTCTCCGCCGCCAGATCAGCATGTCGCGCTACACCAGTTATCTCGGCATGTTCGCCGGCGAAGGCGCTTCCTGATTTAGCTCGCGGATTGGCCGGCCCGCAGCGCCGTCGAGGGCAGTTTGCGCGCGGCGACGGCTCTCTGCGTATAATGACGAATAGAGGGAAATGAGGGATTTTCGTTCGCGCAGCGCGATTGAGGGATTTAGCGAATATCTCGAGGAATCCGTGAGGCCGAGGGCGTCCCATCGACCCACGCGAAGGGAGGGTCATCATGACGGGACTTCGAGGGTTGTCGTTCAAGACGGGCCTGCTGGCCGTGGCGGGCTTGCTGTTCGCGAGCGGCGCGGTGTTGGCGCACGGCGGCGGACATGGTGGGGGAGGTGGACACGGCGGCGGACATGGTGGCGGCATCGGGCATGTCGGTCATGTCGGCGGGATCGGTCATGTCGGCGGGATTGGACGCGTCGGCGTCGTCCGCCCCGGAGGGGTCTTCATCAACAACGGCTTCAATCGCGGACTGGGATTCGCTCCCGGTTTCCTGTTTGGGCGCGGCTACGGGCTTGGCCTCGGACTCGGCTCCGGACTCGGCTTCGGACTCGGCTACGGCGGCTCTTTCTATCCGTCCTACTACTACGGCGGCTATCCTTATTCCAGCTTCGGCTACGGTAGCCCCTACATCGGCGGCGGTTCTCTTTACACGACACCGGGGATCACCGCCTACTCCAGCGCCTATCCGCCGACGCAGCAGCAACAAGCCCCGCCGAAGGACGACGCGGCCCATCTGCTGGTCATCGTGCCGGAGAATGCCGAACTGTGGTTCAACGGAACCAAGACGTCGCAGCAGGGGCCGCAGCGCGAGTTCGTTTCGCCGCCCTTGACGCCCGGCAAACGCTACAGCTACGAAATCAAGGCACGCTGGATGCAAGACGGCAAGCCGGTCGAGGAGGTCCGCAACGTATCCGTGCAGGCCAACGGCTGGCAGCGGATCGATCTCACCAAGCCGGAACCGCCCGCAGTTCCCGAGAAGTAATCGCCACCGCACTCCCGCCTCCGCTGGGTGACAGCGGAGGCGGGAGTGCGGTCAGAGGTAAGGGCGTAACTGATCTTCCAGTTCGCGCAGGGAGTGGACGCACAGACCTATGCCGCCCTGAGCGCGAATGTCGTGCAAAAACTCCTCTTGATCGCCGCGCGGTTTCTCGCCGGGTTTTTTCACTTCCACCGCCAAAAAATTGCCGAACGTCTCCTCACTGCCGTCGGCCAGGCGCACCCGCTGCGGCAATATGCCGAGAATGTCCGATACGCCGCGCAAGCCGTGGAAACGGCGGTGGATCTTCTTCACCGGATCGAAGATGCCCGTGTTGTTCGCCCGCCACGCCTTGATACCGTGCAGCGCCAGCCAATCCAAACACGCCCGCACAATGTCCGTTTCCTTTGTGCTGATCCGCATGGTTGTCCTCCCACACCTGTACATCGGTACGGTGAGGAGGAGACTTGAGCGTTCCTTGTCGCTTCAACGCGCGTTGAGGTTTCGCGTCAGGAACTCCTGGACGACACCAACGCAACGTCTCATATCATCGGGCGTCCAATCGCCGCCGTGCCCCTTGTCCTTCAGAGGTTCCAGCCAGGTGGTCACGCCCGCCGCCCGCAGCGATTCGTGCAGTAGTTTGGCCTGATCGTATGGAACAATCTCATCCTTCGTGCCATGAATGGTCAGCACGGGCGGCGCGCCTCGGTGAATGTAGGTGAAGGGCGACGCCGACCGATACGCCGCGAGTGTCCTTTCCCGGTTGCCGCCCACCAGGTCGGCGATCATCCGCTCGGTGACATCCGGCCAGCACGGCCGGCTCAGATCGACCGGACCCATGAGATTGATCACCGCCCGCACCTTGCTGGATTGCTCGGGACAACCGCCGTCGCCTTCGAGTCCGTCGCTCGGCTCGGTCAGGCCCAGCAGCAAGGCCAAATGTCCGCCGGCCGAACCGCCCATTACGCCGATCCGTTCGGGATCGACCTGGCATCGCGCGGCGTTGGCGCGCAGCCAGCGCACGGCGCATTTGACGTCGTGCAGTTGGGCGGGGAAGCGGTGCCGCGGCGTCAGGCGATACTCGACGGCCACGGTGACATAGCCTTTTTCGGCGAAGGCGCGGGCGGCGGGGCGCATTTCATTTTTGGAACCCGAGCACCAACCGCCGCCGTGCAGAAGGACCATCGTCGGCAGCGGTCCGCGCGGGCCTTTGGGAATATAGAGGTCGAGATGGAGATCCTCACCGCCGCCCCGACCGTAAACCACATCGAGTTCTTCGCGGGTCGGAAGGGACGGCGGTTCCGGCGGATGCTCAGCCGGCGCGGGCGGAGTCGGAGCCGGTGGCGCGGGTGCGGGTGCCGGTGCTGGCGCGGGAGCGGGCGGAGTATAGCGTTTGGCCGGGCCGCTACGCAGTGACGCACAGCCGAAGACCGCGATGGCGAGAGTCAAGGCCAGACAGCACCGCAGGAGAGCAGAGACGGACATCGGCACTCCTCTGGAGCAGGGGTATGCGCCGCCGGCACGGAAAATCATCTTTGGAAGCGCGGGGTGAAGTGAGGGCAAGAAAGACATGCGCTGGATTGTCGAACGACGGAGCCTTCACCCGGCGATCGAGGCGTCGTCCACTGACGAGAGCGATCCGCAGGAAACTTACCTCATCGACGAGGAGTTTGCCACCGGCGACCGCGGAGAGGGAGAGTGGTTGAGGACGCCTGCGCCGCTGTCGTCGGTGCGTCCGGTAGGCTCGAACCCTTGCGCCCTGCGGAGAGTCCGTCATTTTCGCGGGCAAAATGCCGAAATCGGCGCTCTAAATCCGTCCCGAATGTATATAATGGAAAGTATGGAAACCATGTCGGAACAATGAGTTGAGCAAACATCCGGCTCTCTCCTCCATCCCAACTCACGCTCCACGCACGGACGATCGATCGGAGTGCGGACTGTCTGCGCGCAGCGAGAACCGAATCGGGAGCGAAGGTGAGCGCCCTGGAACAAGCAGAGAGGTGATATACACCCATGATCGAGCAACAAGAACGAGTCACGCCGGTGGAGGAGGTCGCGCGACACGAAACCACGGTTGTCGAAACAAGTCCGGTGGTAACGGTCGCCGGGCAGGACAACTTCTCCGCACCGGCTGCGGCGCCCTCGCCCCCGGTCGAGGCGGAGGTTACGGTTCCGCACACCAACGGAGTCCACGACGGAGATCGGCACGCCCGCGCCGGCAGGGAAGGCGCTCGCCGCGTCCACCAGCTCATCCGGGAAGGCAGGCTCTATGAGCAGGAACACGGCCTGAAACGCGGCCGGCAGCGGCTGCGCCAGCTCATCGAATTGGGCAAACTGTACGAACAGGAGCACGGTTTGCGACCGGGCCGGCCGAGGAAGCGCGGCCAGCGGCTGTCGCGCCTGGGACGGCAGGAGCTGTTGGCGACGTTACTGGATTGCCTACTCCGCATCGCCAAGCCGTCGTTTCGGCAAGAACTGGTACGACTCGTCGAGCAGTTACAACAAGAAGAGAACGGCCACGCCGCGTAATCGGGCATGGATCGCCTGAGAGACTGTAACTTCGTGGCGAGCCGGGAGCGTGAGCGACCGGAGCTTCCCTCTGGTCGCTCACGCTCCCGGCTCGCTTTGCGCGCTTTCGTGGAAACGCTTTCCACGGTGCCCTTTGCTTGCTATCTTCAGCACACGGGAGATGCGCGATGACGATCCTGCGACGAATCCTATTTACAGCGGGGACGCTGGCTGGACTGTTGACGAGCGGGTGCGCGCGTGAGGACGTGCCGGCAACGACGGAATCGCGTCCGGTCATCGGCCTGTCGGTGCTGACGCTGACGAACCCGTTTTTCAAGGAGATCGCCGACAGCCTGGAGTCTGAGGCCAAGCAACATGGGTACGATGTGATCATCGTCAGCGGCGAGTTCGACGCGGCCCGCCAGCAGAACCAGGTCAAGGACTTCCTCGTCCGCAAAGTGGCCGCCATCGTTCTGTGTCCGTGCGATTCCAAGGCGATCGGCCCGGCCATCCAGGAGGCCAACGACGCCGGCATCCCCGTGTTCACCTGTGACATCGCCTGCCTCGCTCCCGGCGTGGATGTCGTCGCGCACGTGGCCACCAACAATTTCGCGGGCGGCAAGCAGGCCGGTCGAGCCATGCTCGAAGCGCTCGGCGACGCCGGCGGCAAGATCGCCATTCTCGATCACAAGCCGGTCGAATCGTGTCAGCTCCGCGTTCAGGGATTCAAGGAGGTGATCGACGCGCACAACTACGCGGAAACCGGCGGCAAGGTGCGCATCGTCGCCGAGTTGCCCGGAGGCGGTGTCAAGGACCAGGGATACAAGGCGGCTGAGGATCTGTTGCAAGCCCATCCCGACCTGGCCGGCATCTTCGCCATCAACGATCCGTCGGCGCTGGGTGCGTTCGCCGCCCTCGAAAAAGCGGACCGGGACGATCAGGTGAAGATCATCGGTTTCGATGGCCAGCCGGAGGGCAAGCTGGCGATCAAGCAAGGCCGCATTTACGCCGATCCGGTGCAGTATCCCCAACGTATCGGCCGCGAGACGGCCCGCGTCATCGTCCGCTACTTCGACGGCGAGGACGTGCCGCGAGAGATCCTCATTCCAACAGGGCTGTATCGCAAGGCGGATGCCGAGAATGATCCGGAATTAAAGTAACCCAACACCTGATGACGACCCCCGAACCACCCTTGCTGTCGATGCGCGGCATCGTCAAGTCCTTCCCCGGCGTGCGGGCGCTGCGCGGAGTGGATCTCGATCTACATGCCGGCGAGGTGCTGGCGCTCCTGGGCGAGAACGGCGCCGGCAAAAGCACGCTCATCAAGGTGCTGGCCGGCGCCCATCCGCCCGACGCGGGGAGCATCCACATCGACGGCCGGCCGGCCCACATCACCGGCCCTCTCGACGCGCGCAAGGCCGGCGTCGCGGTCATCTATCAGGAGTTCAACCTCGTTCCCTCCTTGACGGCGGTCGAGAACATTTTTCTTGGACAGGAACCGGCCCGCGCCGGCTTCGTCCGCCGCGGTGAGGAACGGCGGCGTGCGGAGCAGGTGTTCGCTCGCGTCGGCGTCGCCGTCGATCTCGACGCCCCTTGCCGCACGCTGACGGTTGCTCAACAGCAAGTCGTCGAGATCGCGCGGGCGCTGGCGCTGGATGCCCGTATCGTCGTCATGGACGAACCGAGCGCCACGCTGACGCCGCAGGAGGTCGAGCGCCTGTTCGCGATCATCCGCGACTTGCAATCGCGCGGCATCGGCGTCGTCTACATCAGCCATCGCCTCGAAGAGGTGTTCGCCATCGCCAATCGCGTCCAGGTGATGCGCGACGGCGAGGGGGTCGGCTGCCGGCCCATCGGCGAGGTCACGCGCGACGAGTTGATTCGCCTCATGGTCGGCCGGCGTCTGGAAGAGGAGTTCCCTAAACGGCACGTCGCCATCGGACCGTCTCGTCTGGTGGTGCGCGGACTGACGCGCGGCCGCAAGGTGCGGAATGTATCGTTCGAGATACGCCGCGGCGAGGTCGTCGGCCTGACGGGGTTGGTGGGAGCGGGCCGGACGGAGGCGGCCCGGTTGATTTTCGGCGCCGACCGGGCGGAGGCGGGCACGGTCGAACTGGACGGGCGGAGACTCAACATCCGTTCGCCGCGCGATGCCATCCGAGCCGGTATCGCGCTGTTGACCGAGGACCGCAAATCGCAGGGATTGGTGCTGGCGCAGTCGGTGCGCGAGAACTTCGCGCTTCCGAACTTGAGCCGGTTCTCCGCGCTGGGCTTCGTCCGTCAGTGGGCGGAGCGGCTGGCGCTGGCGCGGCACATCGAGGGGTTGCGCATCCGCCTCACCAGTCCGGAGCAACCGGCCCGCAACCTGTCGGGAGGCAATCAGCAAAAAGTGGTGTTGGCCAAGTGGCTGGAGCGCGACTGCGAAGTGCTGCTGTTCGACGAACCGACGCGCGGCATCGACGTGGGGGCCAAGATCGAGATTTATCGCCTCATCAACGACCTGGCCGCGGCCGGCAAGGCCGTCTTGCTGATTAGTTCCGAACTCCCGGAAGTGCTGGGCATGAGTGACCGTATCCTGGTGATGCACGAGGGCCGGCTCACCGGCGAGATCGCCGACGTGAGCCGAGCCACGCAGGAAGACATTTTGCGATTGGCGGTGGGGTAGGTCAGGCTAGGTGAATAGTTCCGATTCATGCGGAGTGCGAGTTCGTGGAAATGGCCATCTGATGCAGCGTCCAACGGCAGGCGGCGCGCACCGACAAATCGGGATCGGCCAGCGCGTCGAGCAGGGTCGTCCGGTGCGCCGGATCGCCGCTGCCGAGTTTCGCCAACGCCAGCGCCGCATTGCGGCGAATGACCGGCGACAGGGAGCGCTCCTCGATGAGATCGGCAAGCGCCTGCACGAAGGCGGTGCGGTGCAGACCGGGATGGACTCGCTGACGACGATACAGGCTCGTCTCCAACTCCAGCGGCGGCGCGTCGGCGCGGCGCAGGATCGCCAGATCGTGATCGAGAGTGGAGCGCGAGTACGACGTCGAGTCCATGACCTTTTGCCGCGCCAGGTCCAGCGCCGCCAGCAGCGAGGCCAGCACGGGCGATAAACCGTTGGGGATGTTCGTCTGCAATTGCTGAAGCATCTGCCGCTGCTCGGCGACCTGAATATCGGTCAGGGTTGAACTGCCGGCGTCGAACAGCAGTTCCTTCAAGCGTTCGTCCAGCAGCGTCATCTGCCGCGGCAGCGATGTGTCGGCGGCGAAGAACTCCGCGCCCAGCCCCTCCTCGATCAGTGAAAGCAACTGCACCTTCAGGGCGCGCACGCCGCGCGCCAGCGAGCGCACCAGTTCCAGCGGTGTTCGTTGATGATTCGAGGCAACCAGTTCGCGCATCAGCCAGCGCGTGTTGCTGCGCGCGAGATCTTCCAGGACGGCGATGGCGAAGGCGCGTGTCTCGTCCCGATCGAGCGGCGGTCCCGGCAGACCGGAACGCAGCCAGTCGATGGCCCAGGCCAGGTCCACCGCCGCGCCCAGCGGTTCCAGGGCCGCGCGCACGCGCTCCTCGACGCGGGCAAACGGCAGCCGGCACTTCGTCGATTCGCGAAACAGCGCTTCCAGGGTCGAGCTTTTGACGCCGCCCCAGTTGAGCGCCTGACCGGGTAGGTAAAGAATGCCCAGGCGGAGCAAGTCGTCCTCGACGTGCGGCGCGACGGCGTTGTTGGCGCCCTCGGCCACCATCTTGACGCGCAGCCGCCCGGCGATGGTCGCGTCGATCACGTTGGGGATGGCGGCGGGAATGAAAACGTCCGCCTCCTCCACGATCAGTTCGCGGCTGTCGGAGCCGCGGAATCCAGGGCGGGCCGCGTCCTCCGCTCCGGGTGTGGAGATCCACACCGTGTCCACCGCGCCGGCATATTCGATGATGGGACGATGGGCGGCGCGCAGGCGGAGCAGGGCCGATACGTCCAGTCCCTCGGCGCGATAGACGGCCCCGAATTCGTCCGCGACGCCGGCGATCTGAAAGGCACCGGCCGGCGCCTCCTCGGTGAGCAGCCGCGCCACCGAGCCGCCCACGTCGCCGAAACCCTGGATCAGGACGCGAATCGGCTTGCGCTCCGACAATCCGTAATGGGCCATTCCCGGATGTCGCAGGGCCTCTTGCAACGATGCCGCAACCGTCCTCCCGGTCAGTTCCCAGGCATGGTGCGGAAACCCGCCCGTCTCGGCGGCCAGGCCGGTAACGGGAGGATGCAGACGGAGGCCGCGAACAGCGCCGATCTCCCGCGCCACGGCATCGACCCAGGACATCTCCTCCTCGCCCATGCGCATGTCCGGGCCGGCGATGTAGCGCTGGGCCAGCACGCCGGCCAGCACCGATGAGGCCGCCCAGCGTTCCAGCGCAGCCCGTTTGTCCGCCGTGCCGACGAGTCCGTTGCCGTAGTAGCGCACCCCGCCCTTGCCGAGGATGAACAGCCCCATGCCCAGCGCCCCATACAGGGCGGTGACGGCCTGGAAGTTGCCGCCCTCCTGCACGACGATCGTCTTGCCGCCGTCGAAAGGGACTTCGCCGAAGGGGTTCTTGTCGTGCATCGCCTCGGCCAGGCGGATCACTTCATCGAGCAATCGCGCCCGCGCCGGCGAGGGACCGACCGCGCCGCCGTCAGTGTAACACAGACGCCAGGCCGCCTCGCCGATGCGATTGTCGCCCTCGAAATAAGCCGGATGCACACGGGCGTAAAAGAGGACCGTCACCGGCAGTTCGCGCCGCACGCGCAGCGGGTCGAAGGCGTTGGTGCCGGCGGCGTCGTCGAGCAGATCGAGCAACTCCGCGGGTCGCTCGCCGGCCGGCAACAACTCGGCGAAATGCTCCAGGGCCGTCCGCACGTCGGCGGCGCCGCGCCGCAACAGGGCCTCATCGTCGAGTTGCGGCGGGAGGCGAAACTGTTTCCGCATTCTCGGCAGCACGCTCTCCAGTTGCATGATTCGCTTCACCCTCGGACACGCTCATCGGTAACATGGCCGGCCAGCGCTCGGTCCAGTCGCTCCAGCAGGGCGCTGCCGTTGGCGGTGTGGTCGGCCGCTCCCCCGGGTTGCTGGGGCAGCGATCGCAGCAAGGGATCGCAAGCGGCGAGGTGGTTCCGCAGGTCGCTGAGCAGGCGCTGGTGCTCGCTCAAACGATCGTAAGCGGCGCAGGCCTGACGCAACACGCCGAGCAGTTCGTCCGGATCCCACGGCTTGGTGATGTAGCGGTAGATGTGTCCCTGATTGACGGCGTCGATCACCGCTTTGATGTCGGCGTAGCCGGTGAAGACGATGCGAATCGCCTGTGGATAATCCCCCTGGACTTGATGCAGCAGCTGCACGCCGGTCATGTCCGGCATGCGCTGATCCGTCATGATGACGTGAATTGAGTGCTGCTTCAGAGTCTCGATGGCCTCCGCTCCGCTCTCCGCGGTGTGGACCTCGAACTCCTTGCGCAGCAGGCCGCGCAGCGAAAACAGGATCTCCGGCTCATCGTCCACCAGCAGGATGGAATGTTTCGCGTTCTCCGCCATCACGGTTTCTCCTTCTTGGATGCGCCCGCGCCTTGGAGCGCGGGCGTCCCGCCCGCCGGATGAAGAGCGGGCGGGACGCCCGCGCTCCGTAGCGGCGGCCTCAGCGGTAAGCGAATGCGGAACAGGGTGCCGCGACCGACCTCGCTTTCCACCTCGATGCTGCCCCCGTGGTCGCGGATGATGCCGTAGCTCACGGACAATCCCAGCCCCGTGCCCTGGCCGACCGGCTTGGTGGTGAAGAACGGATCGAAGATATGCGGCAAGTTCTCCGGCTTGATGCCGCAGCCGCTGTCCCGCACGTCGATCGCCACGCCGGTTTCGGTCGCCTCGTCGGGCCGTGTGCGCACTTCGATCTCGCCGCCCGAAGCGGTCGCCTGGATGGCGTTGAGCAGTACGTTGAGAAAAACCTGATTGACCTTGCAGGGATGACAAAGGACCGGCGGGAGGGCTTCCGCGAACGCGGTGCGCAGCTGGACGCCGCTTTTCTTGATCTCGTGGGCGGCGATTTCGAGGGTGGATTGCAAGGCGGCGTTGATGTCCGCCTCCTTGAAGTCGGCCTCATCGAGGCGGGCGAAATCCCGCAGGTTCTTGACGATGTCGCGCACGCGCTTCAATCCGTCGAGGGAACGCTCGAACAGCCGCGGTAAACTCTCGCGGATGTATGGCAGATCGATCTCTTCCTCCATGCGTTCGACCTCGGCGACGAGATCGGGGTCCACTCCGCGCAACGGCTCGCGCCCCGCGCGATATTTTTCCAGCAGTTGCAGGGCGGCGGGCACGTCGCGGCGCAGCACGGCGAGATTGTTGGCGACGTAGGCGATGGGGTTGTTGATCTCGTGGGCCATGCCGGCGGCGAGCTGCCCCAGGCTGGCGAGCTTCTCCGTCTGCACCAGGGCCGCCTGCGCCTCGCGCAGCGCCCGGTTCTGCTCGGCCAGCGCCTGCTCCAACTCGATGATGCGCTCGCCGGCGCGCAGGCGAACCCGCAGTTCGCCGCGGTCGAACGGCTTGGTCACGAAGTCGTTGGCGCCCGCCTCCAACCCCTCGATGACATCTTGTTTTTGCGACTTGGCTGTCAGCAGAATGATGTAGACGTAGGCTCCGCTGGGACGCGCGCGGATGTGGCGGATCAGCTCCAATCCATCCATCTCCGGCATGATCCAGTCGCTGAGGACGAGGGGAAAATCGCTCTGCTGAACGAGGCGCCAGGCCGCCGCGCCGTCCGGCGCCGCCACGACCTGATGACCCCATTCCCGCAGGTAATTTTGCAGGAGATGACGGGAGATGGGTTCGTCTTCGGCGATCAGCACTTTCACGATCGCGCTCCTCCGGCCGGCGGTCCCACGCGCCGCCGTTTGACCATCACAATCTCGTTCCCTTTATCATTATGGCGCACCTCATCCATGAACGTGCGGATGAGCAGCAGTCCGCGACCGCTGATTCGCTCCAGGTTGGCCGGGTCCGTCGGGTCGGGCAATTGCGCCGGATCGAAGCCGGGCCCCTCGTCGCGGATGACGTAGGACGCCTCATCGGGCGTCTCGCGGGTGTGGACGTGGACGCGCCGGTCCGTGTAAGGCGAGGTGCGTTGGCGCTCCTCCAGCAGCCGGCGAAACGCCTTCTCGTCCTGCTCGCGCAGTTGGGAACAGACTTCCAAATTGCCGTGATAAATGGCGTTGATGAGCGCCTCGCCCAGGGCGACGGTCACGCGCAGGCGTTCGTTCTCGGCGCAGCATTTCAGACGGCGTAGGTTTTCGCAGACGTGGCCGACCAGCGCTGGAATCAGAGCGGGATCGTTGTCGATCTTGAACTCGGCCTCGGCGCGCGTCAGGCAATCCATGAGGCGCTGCTGGCCGCGCTCGGCCGAGGACAGGCGCAGGACTTCCTCGACCGTCTCCAGCAAATGGCGGGCGAGGGTGCGCTTGGGCACGTAACTGGCCGCCCCCTTTTGCAGCGCCTGCATGGCGATTTCCTCGCTGCCGTGCGCCGTCATCAGAATGACCGGCAAGAGCGGAAAGCGGGCGCGGACGATCTCGACCAGTTCCAGGCCGTTCATGCCGGGCATTATCATGTCGGTGAGGACGAGATCGACTGATTCGCGTTGCAGGACCGCCAGGGCTTCGTCGCCGCCGGGCGCCTCCAGAGCGGTCAGCCCCGTGCGGCACTCCAGCGCCTCCAGTCCCGGACGGCGTTCGAGCAGACTTTTGACCAGGACGCGATCGGTCGGGCTATCTTCCACCACAAGGATCTTCGCCATCATCTTCTCCTTCCCCATCGCCTGAGCGGGGGGCGTCAGCCCCCGGAGTGTCGCATCTCTCAGGGGGCTGACGCCCCGGCTCCGTGTGGAAACTCCATCAGATCGAGCTGTCCAGCTCGCGCAGGGCCGCTTGCAAGCGCTCCATCTCGGCTTCGAGATGAGGAACCGCGGCGGCGGCGGCGGCGAGGTCGCCGCGATTGCCGAGTCGTTCGAGCTGCTGGGCGGCGGCGCGCGCCGGCTCGGCGCCGAAGGTGGCGACCGCTCCCTTGAGGGTGTGGGCGGCCCGGCCGAGCTTGGCGGCGTCACGCTCCGCCAAGGCTTCGGCGACCTCCTTCAACACCTTCGGACTTTCGGCGAGGAACACCGCGATCAACTCGCGCAGCAGCCGCGCATCTCCGCCGACGCGCTCCAGCGCCTGGCGGCGATCAAGGACGTTCTCGTTCGCGGCAGCGGTCGAGAATTTCTCGATGGTTTGCCACAGTTCGCGCGGCTGAATGGGTTTGCTAATGTAGCCGTCCATGCCGGCTTCGAGACAGCGTTCGCGATCGCCCTTCATGGCGTAGGCGGTCATGGCCACGATCGGCAGATGTCCGCCGCCACGCTCGCGGGCGCGGATGGCGGCCGTGGCCTCGAAGCCGTCCATCTCCGGCATCTGCACATCCATCAGCACCAGGTCGAACGGCTGCTGCTCGATGGCCTTGAGCGCCTCGGCGCCGTTGCCGGCGACGAACACGGTATGACCCTGTTTTTCCAGCAAGCGGACGGCCAATTTCTGATTGACCGGGTTGTCCTCGGCGAGCAGCAGGCGGAGCGTGCGGACGGCGCGCGGCGGCGGAGGCGGCGAGGGAGGCGGAGCGGCGGCGGGTGTGCCGAGGGCCGCGAGGACGGCGCGGTACAGATCCGCCTGCTTGATCGGCTTGGTCAGGTAGGCCGCCAGTCCCAGTTTCTGACATCGCGCCGCGTCGATGGGCTGGCCGGCCGAGGACAGCATCATGACCGTCGCGCCGGCCAGATCGGGATGGGCGCGGATGCGTTCGGCCAGGGTGAAGCCGTCCACCTCCGGCATGTGCGCGTCGAGCAGCACCAACGAGAACGGCTCGCCGGCCTGCTGCGCCCGTTCCAGCGCCTTCAGCGCGTCGGCAGCATTGGCGACCGCGCTGGGCCGCATCTGCCACTGGCCGAGCGTCTCGACCAGGATGAAACGATTGGTGGCGTTGTCGTCCACCACCAGGACGGTCAAGCCGCGCAGCCGGCCCGGTTCTGGCCGCATCGGCCGGACCCGCGCCGTGCCGTGCAGACCGAAGCGGACGATGAAGTGAAACGTGCTGCCTTGGCCCAGCACGCTCTCGACGCCGATACGTCCACCCATTCGCTCGACCAGGCGCGAGGAGATGGCCAGTCCCAACCCCGTGCCGCCGTACTTGCGCGTCGTCGAACCGTCCACCTGCACGAACGCTCCGAAGATCGCCGACTGCTTGTCGGCGGGGATGCCGATGCCCGTATCGCGCACCGAGAAACGCAGTCGGCAGTCGGCGGTCGGCAGCTGAGCGGGAGATGCTTCCGCCATTACATCCTGCCGACTGCTGACTGCTGACTGCTGACCGCTGACTGCTGACTGCATTTGCACGTCCACCAAGACCTCGCCCTTCTCGGTGAACTTGATGGCGTTGCCGACGAGGTTGATCAGCACCTGCCGCAGCCGCGCCGGATCGCCGATCACCACCTCGGGCACGTCCGGGGCGATGTGGCAAGCCAACTCCAGCCCTTTCTGATGCGCGCGCAGCGCCAGGGTATTGAGCATGTCGCCGAGCGTGTCGCGCAGGTCGAAGGGAGAGTTTTCCAGTTCGAGCTTGCCGGCCTCGATTTTGGAGAAATCGAGAATATCGTTGATGACCGACAGCAAGGAGTCGGCCGACTTCTTGACCGTCTCCAGGTAGTCGCGTTGTTCGCCGTTGAGGGGCGTATCGAGGAGCAATTCGGACATGCCGATGATGGCGTTCATGGGCGTGCGGATTTCGTGGCTCATGTTGGCCAGAAACTCGCTCTTGGCCTGGCTGGCCGCCTCGGCGGCGTCGCGCGCCTTGCGAAGCTCCTCCTCGGCCTTCTTGCGTTCGGTGATGTCGTGCAGGAAGGCGCTGAAGACCCATTCGGAGCCGTGGCGGATGGGAGCGATGGTCAATTCGACGAGAAATTCGCTGCCGTCGCGGCGCAGGGCCGGCACTTCGATCCGCCGCTGCAACAGCGGCCCCTCGCCCGTCTCCAGGAAGTGCCGGACGCCGCGCACGTGCGCCTCGCGATAGCTCGGTGGAATGATGACCTCGTGCAGCAGCCGGCCGACCACCTGTTCGCGCGGCCAACCGAACGTCTGCTCGGCTTGCCGGTTCCAGTCGATGATGAACCCGTTCGCGTCCATGGCGACGTAGGCGTCGTAGGCGCTATCCACGATGAGACGGCTGCGCTGCTGGCTGGCCTCGGCCAACTCCTTGGCCTGGCGCAGATCGGCGTCCGACTTTTTGCGATGGGTGATGTCGCGCGAGATGCCGAAGGTGCCGACGACAACGCCGCCGCCGTTGCGCAGGGGCATCTTGGTGGTCGAGGCCCAGGAGACGCGGCCGTCCGCCCAGACCTCCTTTTCCTCGCGGGCCACGATCGGCTGACCGCTGCGAATCACTTCCTGCTCGTCGAGATAGGCCTGCCGGGCGTGCTCCTCGGTGAAGAAATCGAAGTCCGTCTTGCCGATGGCCTCGGCGGGGTCGGCCAGTCCGAAGCGCTGGGCCAGGCTGCGATTGATGCGCAGAAAGCGGCTTTGAAGGTCTTTGAAGTAGATGGCGTCCGGCACATTGTCCATGAGCGTGTGCAGCAGGTCGCGCTCGTGAGCGGTGGTCATACGCCTCTCCTGATGCACGGCATCGGCCGCCGTTGGTGAGATGAGAGCTTACCCGCGTCCGCGGAGGCACGCAACAGGCTAGGGATTCATTGCAGCTCGATTGCCGGATGGGGCCGTTCGCGTTTCACCCGCGCGGGGATGGTCAACTCAACGTGCATCATAGCCCTCCGACAACTCAGCCGCAATGAACCAGTTTCGACCGAAACGCCGATCGGAGCGTCCCGGCCGAGGCGGTGATTGCCGATAGGGGGTACGACCGCAAGGCCGGGGTCAAGCAGATGAAGAGGTGGAAGCGGAAGTGGCGATTTCGTGATCGAAGAACCGTGACGAAGCGCGCGGGACGGGGGCGGTACAAGGATCGCAACCTGGGAGAGCGCTTTGTCTCGCCCTCGTCCACACGACCTCGCTCACTCGCGGTCCATTTTCAGCGCCTCGCGAGCGCGGATCGGAAGCAACTTATAGCGGTTCCCCCAGGTGCCCTCGGCGAGTTGGGTGAAGAGGGCGCGTGCGGCCTTGGTGTGGCCGGCCTGGCGATGGTTGAGGGCGCGTTCCCAGACAATCGCGGCGTTGTCCGGCTCCAGCACCGAGGCTTGGGCGAAGGCGCGTTCGGCGAGATCGTAGTCGTCCTGGCTGTGCTGCTGCCGGGCCGTTTCGAGCCAGCCGTCCGCCGTCACTCCGTGCAGGGCGGCGGGCGTCGTCAGATAACCCCAGGCCAGCTCGCGCTCGCCGGCCAAACTCAGGATGCGCGCCGCCAGAGAACAGGGGATCCAGTCCATCGGGTCCACGGCGCGCCAGCGATCCGCCACGGCCATGACGCGATCGAGCAACTCGCGCCGCACCCCCTGACGCCGCGATGTCAGTTGCTTCACCTGCTTGTGCACGAGGCACAGCAACCAGGCGTAATCGCTCCGCAATGCCGCCAGGTCGCGCGGCTGCTTCGCCTCCAGCGCCAGGGCGTGTTCCAGTCGCTGCCGGGCAAGATCGTAGTCTTTCCGCTGCTCCGCCGCGCGGGCATCCTGCCTGCAAAGCGACGCCTTGGTCTGCACGGGATCGGTCTGCAAGGCCTTATACCCGCGCTTGACATCTTCACGATCGGGGCTTCGGGCCGGGTACATGTCGTCGAAATCCACCCGGCACAAGGGCATGGGGATGAACTCGGCATCGAACTTGGCGAGGGCTTGATAGAGGGTAACGTAGGCTGCCTCATCGCCGGGCGCGGCGGGAGCGAACCACAGCTTGTTCTCGCGCATGAATCGCACCAAGTCGGCCACGCTCTTGCCGCGCGGCGCCCACGAGCCGTTGAAGTAGTTCACCACCTTGGGATCCTTCAAGGCCTCGACCGTGTTGCCCAGCAACTTCAGGTAGCGTCGCGCTTCGACGTACTCGTCGGGCGGCATTTCGGAGATCCTGTCGTCGAGCGTCTCGCGCAGCTTTTTGAGATCGGCCTGCATAGCGCGGAGGAGGCTGTCGTCGGGCTTGCGCTGGTTCCGGACGGCATCGACAGCTTGTTTCAGACGACGGCTCAGGTCTTCGCGCGCTGTCTTGAATGCCTCGCCTTGCAGCGATTTTGGCCATTGCAGATCGCCGTTGTTCTTGAGCAACCCGATATTGCCTCGCGCGTCTTCCGCACTCAGATTGATCGACTTTAGCGTGTCCTCGTCCAAAGGCGCGTTGAGTACGCGCGCCTCCCGCTCCGATTGGGCGATGAGATGGCCAAGCAGAGCGTTGAGAGAGCGGCCGGACCAGATCTCGATCAGCGGCGGACTGAGGCGGGCGCGGTCGAGTTCACGTTCCAGTGCCCGCTGGCGGATTTTCTCCGGGGCGGGCATGTGGGCGCGTTCGTACTCGGCTTCCTCGATCATGGCTCGCCGCGTGCGGATGGATTCTTGGATGGCTTGCTGGCGGACGATTTTGGCCTGCGAGATGGTCAACTGATACTTCGCGTTGGCGTTGGTGATGTCCGCCGCCCCCTGCAGGTAACCCTGGTAGGGGTTCATCATCCATTGTGGGTCGTACATCCGAGCGGGCGGATGCCGTTCGCGGTTCTCCTGGCGAATGCGTTCCTGTAACTGAGCGTCCGACTGCACCGACAGCGCCAGTCTCTCCAATCCGGGCGGCTCCAGTTGGATTGTGATTGGCGCCGGTGAAGAATCCAAGCCGTTCTCCTGACGAATCCGCTCCTTGAGCTTGGCATCCGGCTGCACGGATCTCGAAGACAGCCCCGCTCCAAGCGGCTCCAGTTGGATGGTGATGGGTGCATCGCTTTGTTCGAGCGGTTCGTACACCACCGGAATCTTTTCTGGACACCGATACATCGCCCAATGGTCCTTGCGACCGCGATCAACTTTGTACTGCGCGTACATCGCCTCGTTTTCCAACACCAGCAGCGAGGTGTACGGCGTCATTACGTACATCGCCTTGCTCAACGCCACGATAGCGTCTTTGTTCTTCCCGGCGTCCTCGGCGAGCAGACGGTCGATCTCCAACCGTGCCCAGGTGCGCGGCAGGTACGATGCCCCTGAACGCGGCGACTCGACGACCAGTTCGCGCTCGAATGACTTGCCATCGAGGGTGCCGCTGACGCGCACCGCACGGGGTAGAGGCGATCCCGCAGGCAAGCGGGCGATGGCGCACAGTTCCTCGCCCTGCGGCAGCATCGAACTCGGACAGAGGAAGTGTGCCTTGCCCGCGGGGTCCGTGACTCGCACATTCCGCAGGCGCGGCGCGTTCAGCGTGGCGAGCAGATCGAAGGCCCGCCAAACCACGGGTTCATCGGGGTTGATCGAAGTGACATGACCTTGACAGCGGTCGGCGGCGCGCTGCATGAAGTCCGCCGACCATTGCTTACCCACGGCGACTCCGATATAGCTCGCCTTCGCCGGGATGCGGCCGGCGAGGACTTCCGGCCGGCGCTCACGCAGGACGGCCCGGCCGGAACCGAGATGGACAAGGACGGGATGTTCGCTTTTTTCCAGCAACTCGGCGGCGGCGGTTAGGCCGGCTTCGAGATCCAGAGCGCCGAGCAGGTGCGTCCGTTCGAGAAACGTCAGCGCCGCCGCGATGTTCTCCGGCGTCACAGGTTGCGGAGCATCGGCAAAGCGCCGCACTTGTGTATCGGCGGTGAGGACGGCGAAGGTATCGTCATGCTCGGCGTTCTCCAGGATGGTGCGGACCACCTCGGCTTGCGTGCGAGCCAAGAGCGGATCGCGGTCGGCCGACGACTCGAACAGAAACACCCAATCGCGGCGCGGTCGTTTCATCGTGCCCGGCAGGTCCGGCCGATAACGCAGCATCAGGTAACGAAAACCATCCTGCTCCGCCATCGAAAAACGGCTTCCGTCTTTATTCGCCGGATCGCGGAAATCGAGCGCGAGGTCGCGCTCCATCGCGGCGTGATGCGCGCTGGCGTCCAGCAGCAAATCGCCGTTCTCGCTGCTCGGCGTCAGTTTGTGGGAGTCGCAGTGCCAGTCGAGGTTCGCACCGTCCTTGACGCGGGCATGGAACGACCAATCGCGCACCTCGCCGAGACTGTGGCCGGCCGGAAAGCGATACGACAACCGCCCGTACAGGTTCGGTAGCCGCTGCGTGTAACTGAGGATGATGCGCTTCTCCTGCCGCGCCTCCAGGGGGAAGACGCGCATCTTGAAGGTGTGGCCGTCCACCCACTCCAGGAGCGCGGGATCCTTCATCTTCGTGACGATCTGCTCGAACACGATGCGGCCGTAATCGCGCTCGACCATGCCGCCTTCCATGAGCCGGCCATCGACGTACATCGCCAGGCGCGACAGCGACGCGTCGGCCGGCAGCGGAAAATAAAACGTCCCTTCGAGGCGGCCGGTCGTGTGATTGAAGTACGTCTGATCGATGGTGGTGCGCGCGAAGCCGTCTTCGATGTGAACGTCGAGGTGATATTTCCGCAGCGTGAGCGGCGCGGCGTGTCCCTGTGGATCGACCGCGACGAGCGCGCCGCCGGCGTAGGCGCTAGGAGGCACCAGCGGCGACGCGGCGGAGACGACGAGGTCGCGCGTCCAGTCGAGCAGGTACGAGGTGCGCGGCGCCGGCGTGATGTCGGACGCCTTCGGCGCGAGCTGTTGACCGGCGCTCAGCACCCTGTCGCCATCGCTGAGGCGCACTTGCCCCTGCGTCACCGTCACGCCGGTGCCGTCGGTATCGGCACGGACGAGGAACTTCGTGTCGAGAGACTGGATGTCGCGGTGCGGAGTCGCGACCGTGAAGAGAGACGCCGCCTTTTCGGCGATACGCGGTGCGACTTCGACGAAGATTTCGCCGGCTTTCAGCGTGAGGCGACGCAGAGCGTCGTAGTGGACGGTGGTGTTCTGATTGAGCGAAAGCACGGAGCCGTCCGGCAGCGACACGCGGCGACGTTCGCCGGCGCGCGTGGCGAGCATCTGCGGGGGTGCAACAACGGGCGCACGCGCCGGCGCGGGAGCGGGCGCGGCGACGGTTTGCCGATCGAACAGGGAGGGACGCTCCGGCGTGGAGGGAGCCGGCGGGCGCGGCATCAGCCGCAGGCTGAGGGCGAGAATGCCCAGCAGGGCCGCGACACCTGCCAACGCGGCCAGTCGGCGGAAGCGCGGCCGGTGCGGCGCTGAGGTGCGTCGTCGGGCCATTTCCGCAGCGACCGCCAGCAACCGCGCCTGGACATGTGCGGCGAACTCAGGGGGAACGGGCGGTGGATCGTAAGCCTGACCGAGCAGCCGAGCGACGTTCTCATCACCGGGGGTCCAGTGCGAGCGATTCATGGCGATGTCCTTTATTTCAGGATGTCTCCGCGCCGAGGTTGCGCGAGAGCGTTAGAAACGTGATGCGGAACGCCTTGCGGGCGCGGGCCAGCTGCGACTCGACCGCCTTCTCCGTGCTGTGCCACAACGCCGCCAGGTCGCGGACGCTGACGCCGCGAACGTACTTCGCTTCCAGCGCTTCGCGGTAGTGCGGCGGCAACTGCGACAGCGTCATGTTGACCAGTTCGCTCGTCTCTTCGCGCCGCAGCACATCCTCGCCCAGCGGCTCGGCTTCGAGGCGGTCGTACAGCGGCAGCAACTCGCGATCGATGCGCACCCACAGCGCTTCCAGCGAGACGCAGTGACGATCGCGTGTCAGCACGCGGCTTATTTCGTTGCGGGCCAGTCCGGTGAGCCACGAGAAGATGTTGCCGCCGCAGCGCGCCGGGTCGTACCCTTCCAGATCCTTGAGGGCGCGGACCAGCGTCTCCTGCACGACCTCCTCGCAGCGATGGCTGTCGCGGCCGACGCGGTACAGGCAGAAAGCGTACAGAGGCCGCAAGGTCGTCTCGGCGAGTTGGCGCACCGCGTCGGCGTCGCCGCGCAAGGCGCGCTGCCGCCAGGCAGCATCGAAGACGGTCGGCACGACGTATCCTCCTCGGAAAGCGGGCGCGGCGCTCAAACGGACCTCCTTGCTCCGCTATCCCATTATGTGAGGAGGAGCGTTCAATCCTTCGCGAAATCCAATGAAGCGGCGAAGAAAAACTCTCTTGATTCCGATTCACAGACCCTTGCAATCGACTTTGTCGTCGAATACACTCCTGCTCAGATTGGACAGCGTTCCACCCCCACTACGTTCCGAGTCTCTCACCGCAAAGCAGCGGAGCAGGCGAACCTCGCCGGCCGTGCCACGGCGCGCCGGTCTCCGCTTGTGGGTCAGACTCCGATGGAGCCGAAAATCATGAAACGCCAGGCTTTCACCTTGATCGAGTTGTTGGTGGTAATCGCCATTATCGGCGTTCTGATTTCCCTGATGCTGCCGGCCGTGCAGAAGGCGCGCGAGGCGGCGGCCCGCGCCAGCTGCCAAAACAACCTGCATCAACTCGGCACGGCCCTCATGCAACATTACCTCGACTACCAGGTTCTGCCCACCAACGGCGGGCCCGCTCCAAATCAAATCAACCAGACCGCGACCATGGGTGGATGGTGGGGCGTGCCCGACCCGCAAGCGTCGCCAAGCAATCAACCCGGCTGCTGGGCCTACTCCATCTTGCGTTACGTGGAACAACAGAACGCCGTCACAGCCAACGATCAGGGCATCGCCGCCCGCGTGTTCCTCTGCCCCAGCCGTGGACGCAATCAACCGCAGATCGTGCCGGCGGTCGATCCGATCACGCCCTCAATCACCTACACCGCCGTTGGCGGCGTCAACCCCTGGTGCAAGACCGATTACGCCGGCAACTGGTACCTTCTGATCAACCGCTGGTGGGCGGGCGGCTGTCCGGTCGCCGGTCTGCCGCTGGCCCTCACCGACATCAGCGACGGCACCTCGAACACTCTGCTCATCGGTGAGAAAGCCATGGACCCCCAGCGCTACAACACCGGCGGCTGGTATTTCGATGAGCCGGTCTTCACGGGCGGCTCCTGCGGCACGGGCCGGGCCGGGACCGTCTTGCTCACCGACGTGATGGCCGGCCGCACTGGGGCCTACCCTCAGAACTGGGGGAGCCCTCACATCGCCGGGCCGCAGTTCGTGTTCGCCGACGGCGCGGTGCGGACCGTTTCCTTCGCGACGAACGGCTCGGTGGTCTGGGCGCTGCTGACGCCCACCGGCAACGAGCCGGTTTCGCTGAACGATTTTTGACTAGCCGGGAGAATGGCGACGAGGAGGCGTTGTGGAGATGATACGCGCTGGTCTGTGCGGGCTGACGATCGGGCTGAGCGCCGTCTTGACGGGGTGCGGGCGGCCCTCCTATAAGTTGGCGCCGGTGAGCGGCCAGGTGACCTATCGAGGTCGCGGCGTCTCGAAGGCGACGGTGCAACTGCTGGCCGATACCGCCAAGGGAACCCACGCGCCGACGGCGACGGGAGAAACCGGCGCGGACGGCGCGTTCACGCTCCAGACGCCTCCCCACGGGACGGGAGCCGTGCCGGGCCATTACAAGGTTACGGTTCAGCACTATCACTCCGGTATCCCCGCGAAGTACGGCAATCCCGCGCGCACTCCCCTTCACATCGAGGTGCCGGAGGCGGGGCGGACAGATTGGAAAATCCAGTTGGAGGACTGAGCCGCACTAGCTTGAGCGGACGGCTAGCGTTCCGCTCCCGCTGTCGCTTTCTCTTTCCCCTTTTCTTTCCCTTGATGTTTCTCAAGGAACTTGGTCAGCGTCTCGATGAATTTCGGCGTGGTGAAGGCGGTGATGTGATCGGCCTTGGGGATCACCACGACTTGCAGGTTCGGCGTGACGGCCTTCATCAGAGTCACACTTTCCTTGAGCGTATCCAGCTCGCCGATGAGCGCCAGCGCCGGCACCTTGTTGGCCTTCAACTTTTCTTTTCGGACGGCCAGGGTTTTCCAGCTGCGGGCGACGGCCGCCAGCGCTTTACCGTTGTCGGCGATCAAATGCTTGTTGAAAAGATCAATCAGCTCCGCCGAGGGTTTGGGCTTGCCGGGAGGCGTCAACACCGCCATCAACGGCCCAATGCCCTTGCCCTTTTCCAGCGAGTCCGCCAAATCGTCGATGAAGGATGGCAACTTCACGCCTTCGGGGATGGGACCGCCGCCGCCCAGCGTGGCCGACAGTAGACGGTCGGGATGGCTGACCAGCAGTTTCCCCGTGATGACGGCCCCCATCGAATAGCCGACGACGTGGGCCTTCTTGATCTTGAGATGATTGAGCAGGCGCACAACGTCCTCGACCATTTCAAGGCCGTATTTTTCGGGGTCGGTGGGTTTGCCGCTCTTGCCGTGGCCGCGGCAATCGAGGGCGATGACGCGGTGGTCCTTCGCCAGCGTCTTGATAATGCCTGGCACCCCCCACTGCAATTGCGCGTTGACGGCGAAGCCGTGGATGAGCAGCACCGGCTCGCCCTCGCCCTGAACGTAGTAATGGATCTTCACCCCGTTGGAGTCGAACTCGCTTTCCTCGGCGCGGCCGGCAGCGGCAAAGACGAGGCAACAGAACAGTGCCAATGTGAAACGGTGGATCATGCCATGTTCCTTTCCTGAGAAACCGATGGCGTCATTATCCCCGGCGGCACGGAAACGGACAAGCCGGTCCGTAGAATGCCGACGGACAATACATCCTTGCATCGGGAGAGACTTGCGTGCATTTCCTCCGCGCGGAGCGAACCGTTGTCGCCGAGTTGCTGCCGGGACTGGACGAGGCGCTCGCCGCCCTGCCGCTGGCGGTCCTGGAACGTCCGGGCAATCCCGCTCTGGCCCTCTTCCGCCAGCACGGTGGGCCAGGCCTGCTCATCCCCGCGGAGCACGGCGGACGAGGGGCGACGGCGCTGCAAGCCGTGCGCGTGCAGCGCGCCCTCGGCAGCCGCTCTCCCTCGTTGGCCATCGCCACCACCATGCACCATTTCTCCGTCGCTACCCTCGTGGAGATGAGCGTCGGCGCGTCGAGCAGCGGCTTCGAGTGGCTCGTCCTGGAAGGCATCGCGCGTCAGCGCCTCTACGTGGCGTCCGGCTTCGCGGAGGGTCGGCCGGACACGAGCATCCTGTCTTCGGGCATCGAGGTGCGCCGTACGGAGGGCGGGCTGGTCCTGAGTGGCAGCAAGAAGCCGTGCAGCCTGTCGCAGTCGATGGACCTGCTGACCGCCAGCATCCGTTTGCCCACCGAGGACGGACGCCCCGGTGAGTTGGCCGTCGTCATCATCCCAGCCGCGACGCCTGGAATCGAGCGCCGCCCGTTCTGGAACAGTCCCGCCTTGGCCGGCGCCGAAAGCGAGGAGATTGTGCTGCGCGAGGTACATGTACCGGACAATCTCATCGCCCACGCCGCCGGACAGAAGGACTGGGACCACGTTCAGGAGCGGAGTTTTCTGTGGTTCGAGCTGCTCATCACCGCTTCGTACCTCGGTGCCGCCAGCGCCCTCGTCGAGCGCGTGCTGACGACGGGACGCGGGACGCCATGTGAGCGCGCGCTGCCGGCGATCGAGGTGGAAGCGGCGATGGCGGCGGTGGAGGGCGTGGCGCGAGCGATAATGGCCGGTGAGCGCGGCCCCGACTTGCTCGCTCGCGCTCTGTTCGTGCGCTTTGCCGTGCAGTCCGCCGTCGAGCGCGCCGCCGCTTGCGCGGCCGAATTGCTCGGCGGTATGGCCTTCGTGACCGCGCCCGATGTCGCGCTGTTGCTGGCCTCGGTGCGAGCGCTGGCCTTCCATCCGCCGTCGCGCGGCAGCATCTCTCCGGCGCTGGATTGCCATCTCAACGGCGGCACTCTTCGAGTGGAGTAGCGGCGGAGGGGGCACGCAGAGAGTAGATCTTCCCATAGGTGAGCGAACGCCATAGCCACTCCATCGGACCGAAGCGGAACCAGCGCAGCCACAGCGGACTGACAATCAACTGCACCAGCCACACTCCCAACACCACGCCGAGCAGTTGCACGCGCTCCAGTCGGCCATACAGGGAGAAGCCCCAGCCCTCGAACAGCGTCGTACACAGGACCGTCTGCAACAGGTAGTTGCTCAGCGCCATGCGGCCGACGGCCGCGAGCCGGGACGTCAACCAGGTCGCCAGCCCCGCCTTGCAAATCAACATCACCACGCCGACGTGTCCCAAGGCGACGAACAGACTACCGACATAGTTGAAGTGCCCGCTCACGAGGAACTGATGAATGGCGTCGAAATGATGACTGGTGTTGTCGTAAATGCCGTAACTGACCAGGGGGAAACCCAGCGCGTATCCGGCCGCGGCGAGTCGGGCGTAGAAGCGATAGGAGCGCGCGGCGGCGAAGACGCCTAGCTGCATCAGGCCCATTCCCACGAGCATCAAACCACCGGCACGCGGGCCGGCCCAGAACAGAAAGTCGCCGGTCTCGGTTCCCACATTATTCACGGCTCGCCAGACGAACTGCGAGCTATATCCCTCGCGATGTTTCTCGATCTCCTCGGCGGCGTCCGAGGAAAACAGGTTTTCCTCCAGCGAACGGCGTAACTCCTGCGCCCAGGCTGGACCCTCCTTCGCGTCCGGGCCGGTGACGGCGCGGAGGCGTTCTTCCAGCAGCCCAAGCCCAGCGATCAGTGGCAGCTGCGTCAGGAACACGAGGACGCCGAGCGCGATTTGCGTGCGTGGCCGCAGACGCCGAAACAGAAACAGCACGAAGCCGCACAGCGCGTAGGAGACGAGGATGTCCCCCTCCCACAGCAGATAGGCGTGCAGCAGTCCGAACACCAGCAACCAGAAGATACGGCGATAATAAATGCCCGTCAGCGAGGAGCCGCGCGCGTCGGAGCGACTCATCATCACAATCAGGCCGGCGCCGAAAAGCATGGAGAACAGCGACATCATCTTCTGCTCGAAGAGCAGATGACAGACGGTCCAGACGGTCCGGTTCGGCGCGTCCCAACCGCCGGCGGCGCGGGGGTCGAGGAACACAACACTGGGCAGGGCGAAGCCCCAGATGTTGATGGTCAAAATGCCGAGCAGGGCCACGCCGCGCAGCACGTCGATCGACGCGATGCGCTCGCCGGAGCCGACGGGCGTCAACATAGTCGGCGCGGCGGCGATTTTCCAATCTGGCGACGCGGTGATGGATCCCGGAGTCATGGCAGCCTCCTCAAGCATCGTCTCACCGAATCATACGCATCGTCGGCAGCGGAGAACTGAGAAATCCAGGAGCGCGACTCCTCGATCGAGGTTCGGGAAGAGCGCGCCCGGAAGGGTGATAACGACTTTGCCGTTTGCGCGGGATGACCGGCGCGGGTGGAGTTGGGAAAGTCGCTTGCGACGGTGAAGTTTCGCCGACTATCATGCATTAAACTCTTTTGACGCCTTTTCGGACGCACCCCGATGGCGGAATGCACCTGGTGAGGATCAACCATGCCGGCACAACCCCCGAAACGCGGCCGGGCGATGCTCGGGATCGCGCTCACCGTTCTGGGCCTCGTCGCCGGCTTCGTCCTCGGCGGCTTCGCCGTCTATCGCTATGGCAACCTCAACGCGCCGCATGAGACGACCGCCGCCGCCGACCGGGTCCGCGAACTCGATAAGGTCACGGCCCTGGGACGCATCCAGCCCAGGGACGGCATCCTATCGCTGGGCGTGCCGGCGCCTGATCGCATCCGCCGCATCAAGGTCAAGGAAGGAGATGCCGTCAAACAGGGCGAGATCCTGGCGGTGCTGGACGGTCAGGTGCTGCGCGAGTTGGAGCGAGACTTGGCCGTCATCCAGCGCGATCAGGCCGAGAAGCGGTTGAAGGCCGTCACGACCAGCGGCGAGGCGCAGGTCCGCGTCGAGGAGATTCGCCGCGACCAGATCGAGCAGCTCGAACCGCTCGAAATCGACGCCCAGGCAAGCAAAATCAAGTTCCTTCAATCCCGTCGGACGAACGCTCAAAAAGACTACGAGCGCTACCTGGCGGCCGGCGATACCGTTGCCGACCAGGACAAGGAGAAGCAAAGGCTGTTGCTCGATCAGATCGAGACGGAGTTGTCCGAGGCGAAGTCGCAGCAGCGGAAAGCGCGCGAGTCGCGGCAGTTGGACCGCAAGTTGGCGACTTCGCAGCTCGAAGCGGCCCGGGCCGAACTGGAGCGGGCGCGCAGCGCCATATCGCTGGAGGTGCTGGGCAAACAAATCGATCAGGCCGCTGAGCGGCTGAAGGAAACCGAATTGCGCGCTCCCACCCCCGGAACAATCCTGCGCCTCCTCGTCCACGAGGGGGAGTTGGTCCACGGCCAGGCCATCTTGCAGATGGCGAACACCGACAACATGATCGTCGTGGCCGAGGTCTACGAAACCGACATCCAGCGCGTCGAGGTCGGACAGAAGGCGACCATTACTAGCCACATTTTCAAGGGGCAGGACGCGCTGATGGGAAAGGTCGTCTCGAAGGGGATGAGCGTCGGCCGGGGGCGCGAGGTCGATCTCGATCCGCGTGCCGCGGTGGACCGTCGTGTCGTGGACGTGAAGATCGCGCTGGACCAGAGCAAGCAGGCCGCGACCCTGATCGGCCATCAGGTCCACGTGAAAATCGCAACGGCATACACGAGCGACGACACGGATTCGCCCACGCCCTGAGGACCGCCGCATCGAGGAGGAGCCGGAGTTTCCCCGCATGAAGACGCCTCTGGTACTGCTGAACTTGTTGCATCAGCCCGTGCGAACCGGCGTGGCCATCCTCGGCGTCGCCTTCGCCGTTCTGCTCGTTTTCATGCAGCTGGGCTTCTACGGCTCCGCCGAATCGGCGGCGATCACCCTGTACGACGCTCTCGATTTCGATCTCATTCTGATCTCGAACAATTATCTCAACAGCACTCGACCGCACAGTTTCCCCATCGAGCGCGT
This sequence comes from Gemmataceae bacterium, assembly GCA_036557825.1. Lineage (GTDB taxonomy): Bacteria > Planctomycetota > Planctomycetia > Gemmatales > Gemmataceae > JAJPHU01. The sequence continues at coordinate 52,101 of DATBGU010000285.1, read as the reverse complement.
CTACCAGGCGCTCCAGCACGCTGACGTCGCCAGCGCCGCGCCGGTGTATATCGACTGGCAGACGTGGCGCATCCTCGGACCTGACAGCCATCGCCGCGCCATCCTCGTCGTCGCCTTCAACCTCGACGATCCCGTCTTTCGCCGCGAGCGCGTCTTCCTCAATGAGCCGGCCGACGAGTGCCTGCGCCGCCTGGCGACGCCGGACACGATTCTCATGGACACCAGCACGCGCAACTACTTCGGCGCGCGCCAGGTCGGCGTCGAGACGGAGTTGAATCAAACGACCATCGAGGTCGTCGGCCACTTCACCATCGGCACCGGGTACGGCGCCGACGGCATGGTCCTGACCAGCGACCGCACCTATCCCCGTCTCACCGACAGCCGGGCGCTCAAGCTGCCGGCCCTGGGACTCATCAAGCTCAAGCCGGAGGCGCGCGGCCGGGCCGCCGCCATCAAGGACTACCTCAGCCAACACCTGTATCCCACCTATCCGCGCGACGAGGTGGCCGTATTCACGCGCGGCGAGATCCAGGGACGCGAACAGGAGTATTGGGTGGACCGCACGTCGGTGGGCATCATCTTTCAGATGGGCGTGGTCGTCGCCTGCATTGTCGGCGTCATTTTCGTCTATCAGGTGATGGCCACCGACATCGCCGACCACTTCGCCGAGTATGCCACGCTCAAGGCGATCGGCTACGGGTCGGGTTATTTGTCCTGGGTGGTGCTGCGACAGGCGTTGACGCTGGCGGTGCTGGGCTACGTCCCGGCCTTCGCCGCCGCCCTGGGGCTGTACGCGCTGGGACGCAATCATGCCGAACTGCTGCTGTCGATGACGTGGATGCGCGCCGTCGGCGTGCTGCTGCTGTCGATGGCGATGTGTTCGCTGTCCGGCTTGCTGGCCCTGCGAAAAGTGAAGGCCGCGGACCCGGCGGAGTTATTCTGATATGTTGCCGTTCGCGCGCGTGCCCCTGGCCTGGCTCAACCTCACGCACGACAAGGTCCGCTTCGTCGTCCGCGCCCTCGGCGTCGCCTTCGCCGTCTTCCTCATGTTCGTGCAGCTGGGATTCTGGAACGCCCTGCTGGACGCCTCCGTGGAGTTGATTCAGCAGTTCAACGGCGAGTTGGTCATCGTCAGTAAGGCGCGCTACGCGATGGCCATCAAGGAGCAGTTCACCACGCGCCGGCTCGAACAGGCGCGCATGGCGCCGGGCGTTCTGTCCGCCTCGCCGGTCTACCTCGAATACACCAGTTCGTTCTGGAAAAACACCGGCGTTCCCCAGGCGCGGAGGCGCTCCAGTCACCCCATCCGCGTCATCGCCTTCGATCCCGATCGAATGGTGCTGAACAATCCCGACGTCAACGCCCGCCGCGCCGACCTGAAGATGCTTTACAACGTCATGCTCGACCGCAAATCAAAGTCCGAGTACGGCCACGTTCGGGCGGGCATCGACCGCGAGCTGTCCAAGCACACCGTTCACGTTACCGACACCTTCATGCTGGGCACCGATTTCACCAGCGACGGCAGCGTCGTCATGAGCGATCTGACCTACGCTCAACTTTTCCCCAACGAACTCTCGCCCGACGCCACGCTGCGTCTGGCCGACATCGGCGTCGTGCAAATCGAGCCGGGAGCCGATGTCGAAACCGTCCGGCGGGCCATCCAGGCGATTCTACCCCCGGATGTGTCCGTTTATACCAAGGACGAGTTTATCGATGTCGAGAAGGGATACTGGCAGCGGTCCACGCCGATCGGGTTCATCTTCCAGTTCGGCCTGTTCATGGGCTTCATCGTCGGCGCCGTCATCTGCTACCAGATCATTTCGACGGACGTATCCGAGCATCTGCCGGAGTATGCTACCTTGAAGGCCATCGGCTATCGCGACGGCTACCTGAGTCGGGTCGTGTTGGTGGAGAGTCTGTGGCTGGCCCTGCTCGGCTTCCTACCGGGCCTGGGCTTGAGTTGGTTGCTCTACCGTGGCTTGGATGCCTGGGTCGGGCTGCCCATGTATCTGACGATAGGGCGTATCCTGTTTATCTTCGGTTTGACGACGGTCATGTGCGTGCTGTCCGGCCTGCTCGCGCTGCGCAAGGTGACGACGGCCGATCCGGCGGAGGTGTTCGGATGAGTACCGCGGCCCGTTCTTCGCGTCCGCGCTTCTCGGGCCTCCGGCGGGGACCGGCGGCCATCCGCGTCAACCAGCTCAATCACTGGTACGGCGACGACCCGGAGACGCGCAAGCAGGTGCTGTTCGAGAACCAACTGGAAGTGGCCCCCGGCGAGATCGTCATCATGACCGGGCCGTCCGGCTCCGGGAAGACCACGCTGCTGTCGCTGCTGGGGGCGCTGCGCACCGTTCAGGACGGCGAGGTCGAGGTGCTGGGCCATCCGCTCGCCGGGCTGAGCGCGTCGCAACTGGTCGGCGTTCGCCGCGACATCGGCTTCATCTTCCAGGCCCACAACCTGTTTCCTTCTCTGACTGCTTTGCAAAACGTCAAAATGGCCCTGGAATTGAAGGACGGCGACGCTCGAAGCATCCGCGCGCGGGCCGTCGAGGTGCTGAGCGAATTGGGCCTGGGCGAGCGCATCGCCTACAAGCCGGGCCGGCTGTCCGGCGGGCAGAAGCAGCGCGTGGCCATCGCCCGCGCGCTCGCCAATCGGCCGAAACTGATCCTCGCCGACGAACCGACGGCGGCGCTCGACGAGGCCAACGGACGCGATGTCGTCAACCTGCTCAAGCGGCTGGCGCAGGAGGAGGGCTGTACCAGCCTGATCGTGACGCACGACAATCGCATCCTCGATGTCGCCGACCGCATCGTCAGCATGGTCGAGGGCCGCATCAAGTCGAACATTCTCGTGCAGGAGGAAATCGAAATCTGTGAGTTCCTCAAGCAGTGCGATGTGTTCTCGCGCTTGACGACGGGCACGCTGACCAACATCGCCGAGGAGATGGAGAAGGAGGAGCATCGGGCCGGCGCCGCGATCATTCGTCAGGGCGAGGAGGGCGACAAGTTCTACCTCATCAAGAGCGGCATCGTGGACGTGATCGTCAATCAGGGACAGCCGGATGAGGCGAAGGTGGCGAGGCTGAGCAAGGGCCAGTTCTTCGGCGAGACCGCGTTGCTGACGGGGGCGCCGCGCAACGCCACGGTGCTGGCCGTGCAAGACGCGGAGTTCTACACGCTGGACAAACCTCATTTCCAGGCCGCAATCCTTGCCAGCGACCCGTTCCGCAAGGAGTTGGAGAAGATCCTGTTCCAGCGGCAGTGAGATTGCACCGGATCGTCAACTGCCTGCCGCCGTCTTCATGCGGAACTCGCGCTGCATCATCATCACCGCGCCCCACAAGACGAACACGGCACTGGCCGCCAGCAGCGTCACGATGCATTCGCGGACGCTTGGAGCCGTGGTCAGGTCGATGGACCACTCGTCGCGCTTGCTCGGATCGAGCCAGCGCACCGACAACACGCGGAAATAAAACATCACCGTTAGGCGCCGAACGACGAGGTCGAAGTTGGCCAGCAACCCCTCGAAGGCGATGATGTAGGCCAGTCCGGCGATCAGCGAGCGGCGCGTCAGTAAACCGAGGACGCCGAACAGCGCGCAGTAACCCACTTGCGCCAGGGCCATCAGCGCGGCGATCTTCGCGGCGCGCCCCGGGACGATGTCGCCCCACAATTCCGGCGTCTTCCAGTAAAGGACCACCAGCGTGAGCGTCGTGAACACGCCGGTCAGAACGGAGGTCGTCAGCCATGTCACCGCGAGTTTCGTGATGTACAGCGCCCAGCGCGGCAGCGGGCGCAGCAGCAGATAGGTCAAGGTCTGTTCTTCCACCTCGTCCTGAACGATGCCGGCCGCGTACAACAGGGCCGTCAGCGGCGCCAGCGCGTGCGGGATGAGGTTGAAGATAAACGCGAACTCCAACTCCTGCGACGTCGGCGGGAAGGGCACGAGCTTCACCACGCCCACCAGAACGACCGGCAGCAGAAAGAGCAGCGACAGCACCAGCAGCCGCCGGCCGCGGAGGTTCTGACGCAGCGTCAGCACGGCCAACGCCGTCAGTGCGACCGGATCGAAGCCGCGACGGATGCGAAGGTCGGCGACAGGTTCCAAAAGCTCGGCGGACGCGGTCTTCATCGGCTCACCAGGTATTTGAACACGGCTTCGAGGTTGTCGTCTTCCGAGTACACCTCGCGGATGCGAACGCCGTCCTCCGTCGCCAGGGCGGGCAGCCGTCCATAGAAGGTGTCCGGCCGACGCGTCTCGACCAGCACCGCCCCCTCGCCGGCCAACATCTTAACGCCCTCAACATCGTCCCAGGCCACGACCCTCGACGCCAGGGCGCGGTAATCCTCACAAACCAGCACGATGCGGTGCGGGTGGCGGTCGATCAGATCGCGGATCTGCCGCACGTGTCCCTCGGCGACCAGCCGGCCGCGATGCAGCAAGATAATGTTCGGCGTCAGCGCCTGCACCTCGTGCAGCACATGACTGGACACAAGTACGCTGCGCCCCGCCGCGCCGAGTCCGCGAATCACTTCGATCAGCTCGTGGCGGGCCACCGGGTCGGTGCCGGTGAACGGCTCATCGAGGAACAGAACGCGCGGCCCGTGGACCAGCGCCTGCGCCAGTTTGATCCGCTGCCTCATGCCCTTGGAATAGCCGCGAATCGCCCGGCCCATGTGTTCAGTCATGCCGACCGTCTCGATCGCGCGTTCGGCCGCTTCGCCCGCCGCGCCGCGGCCCATGCCGGTCAGACGGGCGCAGGTGCGGACGAAATCGAAGCCCGTCATCCACTCCCAGAAAGCGTCCTGCTCCGGACACAGGCCGACGTGCCGCATCAGGGCTGGGTTGTTCCACGCCGATCGACCGAGCACGCGAACGGTGCCCTGGCTGGGACGCAGCTGCCCCGTCGCCAGTTGCAGCAGCGTCGATTTGCCGGCGCCGTTGGGACCGAGCAGACCCGTCACCCCGGCCGGGATGCGCAGCGTCAGCTTGTTCAGACCGATGACGTTGCCGTACCACTTCGACACGCCGTCGAAGGTGATGATCGGCGTCACTTCAGCCGGTCCAGCGATTTCACGCGACGAGTCAAGATCCATGTGGAAAGCCCCAGCAAAGCCGCCAGCACGCCGGCGGACCACGTCCACGGATATTGCGGCACCATCGCATCGGCGAACTGCCGCTCGTTGCTCCCCGGCAGTTCGCGCGGCGCTCCGCGCCCGCGCGGCGCAACCCCGAACCCTTTCGCGAAGGTCGCCTGCTTGGCGCGCTCGACCGATCTGCCGACCGTGACCCAGGCGCCGTCCGTGTCGAGCAGAACATCGGACATCCGCTCCAGATTGGCGACATAGGAGCACATCGGCCGCCAGTCGCCCCGCAACGCTCGACCCTGTTCGCGCTGGGCGTTCTCCCAGGACCGCCCTTGCGCCTCACTGAAAGCGCTATACCAGCGCTCTCCCTCCTTCTCCTGATCGGGCCGAAGGCCGATCAATTGATACCTCCCTGTTTTCGGATTGACCTTCAAAGCCGGATACGGCGTGCCGCCGGATCTCGACATTTGCGTACCTTCCGGAGGCGGGTTCTCGTCCACCCAGCGAGTGATGTCCTGACTCTGCAGATTGTGCAGCATGGATACGCGATGGATTCCCGTCATGATCGTCGCGACGGAACTGCTGATGATCCACATGCCTGCCCAGGTGATGCCGACGTACAGCGACCGCCGCGTCAGCGACGACAGCGCCAGCATGAACGTCCCGACCGAGAGCGTCACGATCAGGCCATACGCCACGCTGCCCAGCAGCACCGGGTAAGTGTCCTTGACGACGCTCAAGTCGAGGGAGAAGCAGGCGCCGATGACGTAAGCGAACAGCGCCGGTCCGACCGCGACCGACAGCACCAGCGCTCCGATGACGCCGAGCTTGCCGAGGAAGTAATCCAGGCGCGTCAGCGGCCGGGCGAAGTACAGCGGCAGGGCGTTGAAGCGCAGATCCTGACTGATCAGTCCCGGCCCGGCGATCGCGACCAGCAGCATGATGAAGAACATCTCGGTCTTGAAAAAAAACGAGTAGGCCAGCGTCCACACCACTGAGCGGTAAGCGTGCGGGTCTTGCACCAGGTCCGGCGGCAGCACGGCGCGCAGCAGGTTCAGCACCGTTTCGCTCTTCTGTTCCACCAGTCCCCACAGGACCATCGCGCCGATCAATCCCAGCGCCGGCAGCCAGGCGAGCAAGAGAAGAATGCGGAGAAGGGGGTTCTTTTGCTGCACGCGCACGCCGTGGCGGGCGATCGTCAGCCAGCGCCACACGCGCCCCGACAGCGCCCCTTGCCAGTGCTGATACCCCTGATCGAAGATGGGCATGATCGCTCCCGCCGTCAAGAAACCGCCGTCTCTACCGCCTTGAGGAAAACCTCTTCCAACGTGCTGCGTTGCGGCCGCAGATAGCGAATCTGCTCGCCGCACGACGCCGCCAACTGCCAAAGCAGATCGCTCGTCCTTCCGATCGGCAAGCTCACGCGCAGCAGATCGTCGTGCGGCTCGACGCCACAGCCCAACTCCGTCAACCGCTGCGCGAACCGCGCCGCGTCGGCCTTGACGCGCACCTCGACCATTCGCTCGTGGGACTGTTTCAGTTCGCGGATGGCGCCCTGGGCCAGAAGCTGGCCGCGCGCCAGCAGCAGGACGTGATCGCACACCGCCTCCACGTCCGGCAGCAGGTGGCTGGAAAAAATCAGGCTCATCCCCTTGTGTTGCGACAGATCGCGGGCCAGTTCGAGAAGCTCCTGCCGGCCGGCGGGATCCATGCCGTTGGTCGGCTCGTCGAGGATGAGCAGGCGCGGATCGTGGACGATGGCGGCGGCCAGCTTGAGACGCTGTTTCATGCCGGACGAATACGATTCGACGCGCCGATAGCGTGCTTCGCCGAGATCGACGTAGTTGAGCACCTCGTGGGCGCGCTGCATGGCGTCCTTGCGCGTCATGCCGCACAACTGGCCGGCGTAGGCGACGAACTCGATACCGGCCACGCCGGGAAACAGGCACTCGTCCTCCGGCGCGAAGCCGACCGCCTGACGAATGGCGAGCCGGCGGGTGCGGATGTCCATGTCGAGCACCTGCCCGCCGCCCGCGTCGATGGTGATGAGTCCCAAGAGCGTGCGGATGAGCGTGGTTTTGCCGGCCCCGTTCGGGCCCAGCAGGCCGACCGCCCCCGTCGGCGCAGTCACGGAAAGCTGCCGCAGCGCGGTGATTTTGCCATAGGTTTTGGTGATGTCGTGCAGCGCGAAAAGCATGCGCCCGGGAGGCCCCGGAAAAAATTGCGCGGCTTGCCGCGTCTTGGTGATGTCGTGCCGCGCGAAAAGCATGCGCCCCTCGACGATGGGCAGGAATAGTGTTGGCGAAATCTGTCTCCTTATTCGCGGCGAACAGGCCAATCTTGGGATTTTTCACGCGGATGCCCACAAAAAACCCTTGACAGCGCGGTCGGCCAAGCTAAACTCAAAGTGGTCAGACCAGTTGATCGTCCTCCTTCGCCTCCTCATCCGCCTGATGGAGGTGCCGAAAGTTCGCCTCGATGTGTTCGCGCATGGCGCGGCGGGCGGCGTCAGCGTCGCCGGCTTCAACCGCGGCGAGGATTTTGGCATGATGCTGATGGGCGATTTCCGATCCGTAACGACCCAGCGTCCGCCGACGACTCTCGATGAGCAGCTGCTGGATCGGAGCGAGTACGGTCTGAAAAAAGGGATTGCCCGTGGCCTCGGCCAGCGCGGCGTGGAAGTCGAGGTCGGCCTTGACGTGGGACTCCAGCGAGCGGCGGGCATTGCCGAGGATCTTCTGCGCCGCGTGCAGGCGCTTCAAATGTTCGGCGGTGCGCCGGACGGCGGCGCGGGCGGCGATGGTCGTCTCCAACGGCAGACGCACCTCGGCGAGATGCTCCAGGCGGAAGTCCGGCCGGTGCAGCAGCCGCTGATAGCCGAGCGTCACCAGCCGATCGTTCGGCGCCTCGACGCGCGTGCCGGAGCCGTGGACGCTACGGATCAGTCCCAGGCTTCGGAGTTGTCCCAGCGCCTCGCGGACGACGCTGCGGCTGACGCCCAGACGTTCACTCAGATCGCGTTCGGACGGCAGCACGTCGCCGGCCGCGAACTCGCCGGAGAGGATGGCGCGTTCGAGTTGGTCGGCCACCTGCGAAACGTGATCGGTGCGTGACATCGGCGCCGTATGCTCCCGGCAGGACGCGAGAAGAGGTATCTATGAATGGATTGGAGCGAAACGGCCCACGCTTGACAATGCCTCCCGGCGGCAAAGGCGATGGAAATCAGGAGAACGCCATGAATCCGTCCGCGAACCTTCGCCGCGCGATGTGGCCCCTCGTCGCTCTGTTTGTGGGCACGGCCGCATCTGCACCTCAACCGGCGCGCGCCGCGGACGAGGCGGATTTCCGCACGCAGGTCGCTCCGATCCTCGAACAGAACTGTCTGCGCTGCCACGGGAAGAAGTCGCCGCGCGGCGGACTCTCGCTGATGACAGCGGCCAGCCTCGCGGCCGGCGGCGACAGCGGCCCCGTGGTCGTCGCCGGCAAGCCGGACGAAAGTCTGCTCATCGAGATGGTGTCCGGCGCGAAGCCGAAAATGCCGCAAAAAGGCGCGCCGCTGAAGCCGCAGCAAATCGCCGTCCTCAAAAAGTGGATCGAGCAAGGAGCAAAATGGCCAAAGGAGATCACGCTTCAAGATCGTAAGGACCGGGGCGAGACGTGGTGGTCGCTGCGGCCGCTGACGCGGCCGTCGGTCCCGGCCGTGAAATCGGCGGGCCGGGTACGGACGCCTATCGACGCCTTCATTTTCAGCCGCCCCGACCGGGAGGGGATGAAGCCGAGCGCCGAGGCGGACCGCCGCACGCTCATCCGCCGGCTGTACTTCGATCTGCTCGGCCTTCCACCGGCGCCGGCGGAGATCGACGCCTTTGTCCGCGATCCGTCGCCGAACGCCTACGAGCGCTTGGTGGACCGCTTGCTCGATTCGCCGCGCTACGGCGAGCGCTGGGCGCGGCACTGGCTCGACGTGGTTCACTACGGCGACACGCACGGCTACGACAAGGACAAGGTGCGGCCCAACGCGTGGCCCTACCGTGATTACCTCATCCGCGCCTTCAACGAGGACCGACCCTATTCGCGATTCGTCAAGGAGCAAATAGCCGGCGATGTGTTCTACCCCGACACGCGCGACGGCATCGTCGGCCTGGGCTTTCTCGCGGCGGGCCCGTGGGACTTCGTCGGCCATGTCGAGTTGCGCGAGGGGACGCTGGACAAGAAGATCACGCGCAACCTCGACCGCGACGACATAGTGTCCACGGTGATGAACACCTTCACCAGTCTGACCGTGCAGTGCGCGCGCTGCCACGATCACAAGTTCGACCCCATCTTGCAGGAGGATTATTACAGCCTGCAAGCGGTGTTCGCCGCCGTGGATCGCGCCGATCGTCCCTACGAGGTCAATCCTATTGCGGCGGAGAGACGGATCGCCCTGAAAAAACGCTTGACGGAGTTGGCTCAGCGCAAGCGAACTCTCGACGGGCGGCTTCAGGAACAGGCCGGCCCCGATCTCGCCGCGGTCGAACGAGAAATCGCGCAGGTGTTGGCGAAGGCAAAGGGTCCGGTGCGGCCGGAGTTTGGCTATCACAGCGGCATCGAACTGCGTCAGGATGTCGTCAAATGGGTGCAGGTCGATCTTGGCCGCTCCGTGCCCATTGCGTCCCTCGTCTACGTCGGCTGTCACGACGACTTCAACAACATCGGCGCCGGCTTCGGCTTTCCGGTGCGTTACAAGATCGAAATTAGCGACGATCCAACCTTCAAGACGGCGATCCTCGTCGCGGACCACACGCAGGCCGACGTGCCCAATCCCGGCATCCGGCCGCAAAGCGCGACCGCCGGCGGCAAACAAGCTCGCTACGTTCGCATCACCGCGACGAAGCTGGTGCCGCGCTCGGGAGATTTTATCTTCGCCCTGGCAGAGTTGAGCGTCTTCGACTCGGCGGGAAAGAACCTCGCGGCGGGGGCGCGCGTAACCTCGCTCGATTCCATCGAGGCGCCCGTGCGCTGGCGACGGACGAACCTGGTGGACGGTCACTATCACGCCGCCAAGGACGTTGCGCACCTGCCGGAGATCGCCCGGCTGAACGAACAGCGCCGCGCCATTCTGGCGCGCGTCCGCGACGCCTCGGTTCAGCGCGAAAGCGAGTCCATCGACCGGGGGATCAAGGACGCGACGCGGCAGCTCGCCGCGCTGCCGGCTCCGGGGATGGTATACGCCGGGGCCACGCAGTTTCCTCCCGGCGGCGGGTTCACGCCGACCAACGGCAAACCGCGACCCATCTACCTTCTGAAGCGCGGCAGCGAGAAAAATCCGGCGGGTGAGGTTGGTCCCGGCACCATCGCTTGTGTGTCGGATCTGCCGTCGCGCTTTCCGCTCGCCGGAAAACCGGAGGGCGAACGCCGCGCCGCTCTCGCCCGCTGGATCACCGACGACCGCAATCCGCTGACATGGCGCTCGATCGTCAATCGCGTGTGGCTGTATCACTTCGGTCAGGGGTTGGTCGAGACGCCCAACGACTTTGGCCGCATGGGCGGCAAGCCCTCGCATCCTGAATTGCTCGATTGGCTGGCCGTCGAGTTCCGCGACGGCGGACAATCGCTCAAGCAACTGCATCGCCTCATCGTCAACAGTTCAACCTATCGGCAAGTCTCGACGGACAACGCGGCGTTTGCCCGCCTTGACGGCGGCAATCGGCTGCTGTGGCGCATGAATCGCCGCCGTCTCGACGCCGAGTCGATCCGCGACGCCGTGCTGGCGGTCAGCGGCCGGCTCGATTTGAAGATGTACGGACCCGGTTTCCACACCTTCGGCTTCCTGGACGATCATTCGCCGCACTACAAATACGAGGAATACAATCCCGACGATCCCGCTGGCTGCCGCCGCTCGATCTATCGTTTCCTCGTGCGCTCGGTGCCCGATCCGTTCATGGAGACGCTGGATTGTCCCGATCCGTCACTGCGCGTCGAGAAACGCAATGAATCGCTGACGGCGTTGCAGGCGCTGGCATTGCTCAACGACAAGTTCATGCTGCGAATGGCTGAACACTTCGCGGAGCGTGTTGGGAAGACGGGCGGCGAGTTGCCGGATCAAGTGAACGCCGCGTATCGGCTGGCGCTGGGACGCGAACCGACAGCCGAGGAGAAACTTGTGCTTCTCAACTATGCTCGCAAGCACGGCATAGTGAACGCCTGCCGATTGATCCTGAACACCAACGAGTTTTGTTTCATTGATTGATTCTTTCTCCTCTCTCCCCCGCTTCGGGGAGAGGAGTTGGGGGTGGGGGGCGGCATTATGACACGTACTACTACCATTCACGACCGCCGGCAATTTCTCTGGCAATTCGGTGGTGGACTCGGCGGCATCGCCCTGGCGAGCTTGCTGAATCAGGATGGACTGCTCGCCGCCTCGCCCGGCCAGCCGCACTTCGCTCCCAAGGCCAAGCGCGTCATTCAGCTGTTTATGTCCGGCGCCGCCAGCCAGTGCGATACCTTCGACTACAAGCCGCGACTCATCAAGGACCACCGCAAGAAATGGGATCCTGGCGAACAGGTCGAGCTGTTCCAGTCCAGTCCCGGACAGACGATGCAGGCGCCGTGGAAATGGCGCAAGTACGGACAGAGCGGTAAATGGATCAACGATTGCGTCGCGCCGCTGGGCGCTTGCGTGGACGACATCGCGTTCATCCACAACATGGTGGCGAAATCGAACGTCCACGGGCCGGCCACGTTCATGCAGGCCACCGGTTTCGTCCTGCCGGGCTTTCCGAGCATGGGTGCCTGGATCAGTTACGGACTCGGCCGGCTGACCGATAATCTCCCGGCGTTCGTCGTATTGCCCGATCCGCGCGGTTTTCCGCCGAATGGGCCGCAGAACTGGGGTTCCGCGTTCCTGCCTGCTGAACATCAGGCCACGATGGTCCGCGCCAGCGCCAAAACACCCATCGCCGATCTGTTTGCTCCGAAAGACAGCTTCGTCACACGCCGCAGTGACGCCGACATGCAAACGGCGCTGGCGGCGCTCAATCGGCGGCACGAGTCGGCACGGCTCGGCGATTCGCGTCTCGACGCCCGCATCCGCTCTTACGAAATGGCCGCCCGGATGCAGCTGAGCGCTCCGGAAGTGCTCGACCTGGCGAGCGAACCGGCGCACGTTCTGCGCATGTACGGTCTCGATTCACTCGACATTCCCTTGCAAATGGGCATCAGCGAGAAGGCGGAGATCCAGTATTTCGGCCGCAATTGCCTGGTCGCCCGCCGACTGCTGGAGCGCGGCGTGCGCTTCGTGCAGGTGTGGAGCGGAGCGGACAACGGCTTTCCGCGCCGCAACTGGGACTCTCACGAGGACATCGAACGCGATCACTGGCCGCTCGGCCGTGGCCTCGCCGTCGGCGCGGCGGCACTTTTGAAAGATCTCAAACAGCGCGGGATGCTCGACGATACGATTGTGTTGTGGACGACGGAGTTCGGTCGGATGCCGTGCAGCCAGGGCAGCAAGGGCCGCGATCACAATCCGTTCGTTTTCACGAACTGGCTGGCCGGCGGCGGCGTCAAGGGCGGCGTCACGCACGGCGAAAGCGACGAATGGTCGTACAAGCCGGCGGCCGGAGCGACCTATTGCTACGACGTTCATGCGACGATTCTGCATTTGCTGGGAATCGATCACGAGAGGCTGACCGTTCGCCACAACGGTATCGATCGCCGCTTAACCGATGTGCATGGCCGATTGATCCCGGAAATCATGGCGTGAACCATCGACGAATGACGAGAGGATCAAATGAAGAGATGTGTTGGAGTTGTGCTGTTGATACTGGTGCCGTCCGTTCACGCGGAAGAGCCGAAGAAGGCGTACGATCCGACGGACTCCTACGAGGTGCGGCGTCTGGAAGGTTGGAAACTCCGCGTCAACAAGCGTCTTCTCGCCGATGAACACCGCGAGTTGCGCGAGAAGACGTTCCGCGTGCTGGGCGATCAACTGTTCCAGATTGCGCGCGTCGTACCGGCGGAGGCGCTGGGCAAGCTCCGCAAGATCACGATCTGGGTCGAGCTGAACGATTCGCATCATCCGTGCATGTGTTATCACCCCGATACGGGATGGCTGCGCCAGCACGGCATGAATCCCGACAAGGCCGGCTGTGTCGAGTTGTCCAACGCGCGCAATTTCAACAGCTGGACGCTTCAGCAACCGTGGATGGTGTTGCACGAATTGGCCCACGGCTACCATCATCAGGTGCTCGGCTTCGAGAACGCCGAGGTACAGGCGTGTTTCGACGCCGCTGTCAGCGACAAGTTGTATGAATCCATCCTCGACGGCCGAAGCAAGAAGGTCCGTCACTACGCCCTGAACAACGCCAAGGAATATTTCGCCGAGATGACGGAGGCATATTTCGGGACGAACGATTTTTATCCGTTCGTCCGCGCGGAGTTGAAGCAGGTCGATCCGCGGATGTACGAGTTGATCGAAAAAGTTTGGGGGGTGAGGAAAGCGGCCGCGAAATGACACAACCCCGTCCCACTTACGACGGCAACTGCCACATGCGAATCGTCTCATCGCGGCTGCCCGAGACGATGCGTCTGCCGTCCGCGGACACATCGAGCGCCGTAACGGCCGCCGTGTGTCCGCGACAGCACCACAGTTCGGAACCGCTCTCCGGATCCCACACACGCAGCGTCTGATCGTGGCTGCCCGAAATCACCCGGCCGCCGGCAGTCGCGGCGACGGCGGCGATCATCTGGCGATGGCCGCTGAAACGCCGCAATTCCCGACCCGTCTCCACTTCCCATAAACGAATAGTCGTATCAAAGTGCCCCGATGCAAATGTCCGTCCACCGGGAGCGAACGCGACGCCGAAGACGAGGCCGCGCGGCGCCGGAAACAGCCGTGTTTCGCGGCCGTCGCGCACGTCCCACAGGCGCAATGTCTGATCGCGACCGCCGGAGACGATGTGCTGTCCGTCGTCGGAAAGGGCGACGCTGGTGATCTCGGCGCGATGGCCGCTGAAGCGCTGAATCTCGCGGCCGCTGTGCAGATCCCATAAACGTAGCGTGCGGTCGTCGCCGCCGCTGATCGCCTGTCGCCCCTCGCGGCTAACGGCCAAACAGCGCACGGCGTTGGTGTGTCCCGTCAGCCGGGCGATCTCCTGTCCCGTCGCCGCATCCCAGACGCGCACACTCGCCCCCTGGCCGGTAAGCAGGTGCCCGCTGCTCGGCGCGAAGGCGAGACAGGTAATCTCTTGGGGCGACGGTCCAAATCGCGAACGCTCCTTGCCGCTGTCGAGGTCGAACACGCGCACCCGACGATCCGCGCAGGCGGCCGCCAGCGATCGTCCATCCGGCAGCAACGCCACCGCGACGACCGGCCCACCGCCGGCGCGGATCGTGCGCGTTTCGCGCAGCGGTTCGGGTTGATGACCGGCCGGCAGAACACCGGTGCGCGTCAGCTGTTCCAGGGCTGCGGCCAACTCGCCCGGATTGGCGTAACGGTCGTCGGGATGCTTGGCCATCAGTTTGCGGACCACACTCGCCACGGGCGGCGGAACCTCCGGGCGCAGCTGATCGACCGAGGGAGGGTTCTCCCAGCGCTGGCGGTCGAGCTTCTGGATCAAGGTGCCGCCCGGAAACGGCACGCGACCGGCGAGCAGGAAGTAGAAGGTGCAGCCGAGACTGTACAAATCGGCGCGGATGTCGGCCTTGTGCGGATCTTCGAGTTGCTCCGGAGCGATGTAGTCGGGCGTGCCGATGACGGTGCCGTCGCGCGTCAGGGTGGTCAGCGATTCCTCGTCGAGGTCGCGCATCTGATACATCCGCGCCACGCCCATGTCGAGGATCTTCAGCTGCGGCCGGGGCGGCAGGGCGATGCGCTGGCCGGCCTGCGGTACGCCGGCATTGGGGGCGACGAGCATGAGGTTGGATGGCTTAATGTCGCGGTGGACCAGCGCCTGCTCGACGGCGTGCTGCAAGCCGAGCGAGGTCTGCCGCATCAGATCGCAGGCCAGCGCGAACGGCAGCGCGCCGTTGTGCTCCACCAGCGTTTGCAGAGTGATGCCCGGAACGTACTCCATCGCCAAAAAATGCGTGTCGCCGTCCTGGTCGGACTCGTAGACGACGACGATGTTGGGATGCGAGAGACGGGCTGCGGCCTGGGCTTCGCGGCGGAAACGGCGCAGCCCCTCCGGGTGCGTCAGACGGTCCTTGCGGAAAATTTTCAAGGCGATGACGCGATCGCGCCGCAGGTGTCGTGCTTTGTAGACGATGCCCATGCCGCCGCGCCCCAACTCGCCGAGGATCTCATAATCCTCCAGCCTGGGCGTGCTGGAAGAATAAGACGCGGGCAAGTCCTCCGGCGGCAGCGGAAGTAACACGGTTGAAAGGTGGTGACTTTTGTCCAGCGAGCCACACACCGGGCAGGGCGTGGCCATGCCGCCGGATAAGGCCGCGACGGCGCTGACCTCCCACTCGTGCCCGTTCTGACAGCGCAGTAATTGCGTCATCGACGAGGGACTCTCCGCACAGGGACATTCGTCAATCCCTGTCATCTTACCGATCCGCCCGCCGCTCTGCACAGCTTGGTATCACGGGTTGTCTTTGGGTAACTGCTTGATCCAATCGTGGATCATCGGCACCGCCCGCTCGTCCAGCACCGACGAGGCCACGTGCGGCATCCGCCCCAGGCCGGACAGTTTCATGCGGTGCAGCACCATCGAGCGCTCCGGTTCGCCGGGCGCGATGATGCGCGGATCTCTCAAGGCGAAGTCGCCGTGTGCCGGCTTCGTGCCGACGGTCCCGGTGTCCTTGAGCGGCAGCGTCGCCAGCAGTTGAAATTCGGCGTTGCCGCCGCCCCATTTCATGTGACAGTGCGAACAGTTGGCGTGCAGGTACGACCGCGCCCGCTTGTTGATATCGAGTTTCTCGTCCTCGTAGTTGACCAGATGCGGCAGTTTCTCCGGCGGCGCGGGCAGCGGCTTGGCGAATAGTCCCAGATGCTCGAAGGTCCGCAGCTGGTTGGCGAAGCGGCCGTTGCCGTAATCGTGGTCGCGATTCAGTTGCAGCGTGTTGACGCCGAGGACGTACTTGGCCGGCATCGTGTGGCAGAGCGTGCATTCGGCCCGGCTGGGGAAGTGCCATTTCTGCCGGCGTGTGCCCTCCGGCGCATCCTTGTCCTTGATGGTGTAGACGCGATCGAGCCCGGCCGCCTCGAGCAGATCGGCGTCGGTCTGCTCGTCGTTCCAAACGTAGGTGTAGCCGCGCCAGTACTGATCGCCGACCTCCTCGGACCCGCCGAGTTGCTGGAAGTGCAGAACGCGCGTCTCCAGCCGTTTTCGGCTCCGCGGATTGCCCTTCTCCATCTCCAACGCGAACGTCTTGACGACCACCGTGCCGTCGGGGAACTTCCAGCCGCGCGGCGCGCCGGGCGCCGGCTGCGGATATTCGATGGCGTCGAAGCGAATCTTGCCGTCGCCGGGGATGGCGAGGAAACGCTCCTTGCTCGCTCCGTCCGACCATAGCGCCGCGTTGACCGAATAAGGAATCAATCCCGCTGCCGGCTTATGTTCCTTCGTCGAGGCGAACAGGCCGGTCTCACTCAGTTTGCGCGGGAAGTCGGCGGACTCGTTCGTCTTCGGCGCGGGCGTCAGACGGTGGACCTGGCCGCCGACCCAATCGAGGTGATAAAGCTCGCCGGACTCGTCCTCGCCGAAGCTGACGATGCGCTGCTGCAACTTCGTCAATTCCCGCTGCTCCGTGACCTTCTTGCCGTCGTAGCGCAGCGCCCAGACGCGGCCGGTGTCGAAGTCGCCGTAGACGTAAGCGCCGGCCAAGTCCTTCAACCGCTTGCCGCGATAGACGAAGCCGCCGGTGATGCTGCGGAAGTCGGAGTGCGGATGCTCGACGAGCGGCTTGAGGATCGGCGTCGGCCCTTTCTTGCGCTCCGGCCGAAACTCGTGCGCCCCTTCCATCACGCTCCAACCGTAGTTGCCGCCCTTCCGGATCCGATAGACCATCTCCCACAAATCCTGGCCGACATCGCCGCACCACAGCTCGCCGGTCTGCCGGTCGAAACTGAACTTCCACGGCTGTCGCAGTCCATACGCCCAGATTTCCGGGCGGGCGCCCTCCCGGCCCACGAACGGATTGTCCTTCGGGATGGAGTACGGCTTGCCGTCGCCGGGACGATCGACGTCGATGCGGAGGATGGACGAGAGGACATCGCTGACATCCTGTCCGGTGTGCAGCTGATCGGCAATGCCGCTGCCGTCGCCGGTGCCGATGTAGAGATAGCCGTCCGGGCCGAACTTGAGACAGCCGCCGTTGTGTCCGCCGGCCGGCCACTCGAAGAGGATCTTTTCCGAGGCGGGGTCGGCTTTCGGCGGATCGCCCTTCGCCTGATAGCGTGCCACCCGCGTACCGTTCGGCTTGTTGTCCTCGGCGATGTAGGTCACGTAGAGATAGCCGTTGCGCGCGAACTGCGGATGGAACGTAATGGCATAGACGAGTTTCTTCACGTCGAGGAGCAGTTCCGCCTTTGTCGTGGCCGGGTCATTGGCGAAGGTGAAGATTTTGCCGGGGCGCGTGGCGACGGCAAGACGATTCTTGCCCGGCACGCAGGCAAGATCGAGCGGTTCAAAGAACTTCAGTTTCGGGAAGGCGACCTCGGAGCGAAACGGCGGCGGCGGCTCCGGCGAACCCTTGATTCGGGAAGTGGTCCAGGCGATGCGCTTATCCATGCCAACGGGTTTCCCATCGGGGGCCGCCGAGGACAGGCTGAGAAGCACGAGGATCAACGCACTTGGAGCGGCGAGGTAGAGAGACAAACGGCGCATCGGCGCTACTCCCGCGGACGGTGAAGGTCAAGGAGGAGGAAAGGACTGATTCCTACTGTACCGCCTCTTTTGGGAAATGGAAGGAGGAGGATTTCGGGAATTGCCCCTGTATCGGGTGATTAAACTTCTTGGCACTCGCAGCGGTCGCGCTTATACTGCGAACAGATGTCGTGTGCGCCCGCCTCGCCATTGCCTGCCTCCCCGCGCCGCAAGAATGAAGTGAACCCAAACCCGTGCCGAGGTTCCTTATGAAGACGAAAACGCGATTCGTCGTCCCTGTCCTCTTCTTGGGCATCCTGACCGCCGGACTGGTGCAGACGCTCGACGCCGGAGCGCCGGCGCCAAAGGGTAAAGACCACGATTGGCCGCAGTGGCGCGGGCCGAATCGCGATGATGTGTCCACCGAGACCGGCCTGCTCAAAAGTTGGCCCGACGGCGGTCCCAAATTGCTGTGGACCTTCGAGGACGCCGGCATCGGCTACTCCGGCCCGGCCATCGTCGGCGATCGGCTGTACACGATGGGCGGCGACGAGAAGAACGACTTCGTGATTGCCGTGGATGTTCGCAAGGGCGAGAAGGTGTGGTCCACAGCGATTGGACCTTACGTTCGCAACGGCTACGGCAGCGGTCCGCGCGGCACGCCGACGGTGAACGGCGATCGCATCTACGCGCTCGGCTCCGCGGGCCAGCTGGCGTGCTTGAAATGTGATTCGGGGGAGAAGGTTTGGTCGGTGAACCTGACGGGCAAGGATAGCCTGGGCGGCAACCGGCCGGGCTGGAATTACTCCGAGTCGCCCCTGGTGGACGGCAATCAGGTGGTGTGCTCGCCGGGCGGGGCGCAGGGCACCCTGGCGGCGCTGGACAAGGAAACCGGCAACGTCCTCTGGCGCAGCAAGGAACTCAAGGATCCGGCCGGCTACTCGTCGGTCGTGCCGACCACGATCGGCGGCGTGCGCCAGTACGCGCAGCTGACCATGAAGGGCGTGGCGGGCGTGGCCGCCAAGGACGGCCGGCTCTTGTGGTATTATCCGAATCGGAAGTACCGCACGGCGGTCATCCCGACGCCGATCGTTTACGATAACTATGTGTACGCCGCGGCCGGCTACGGCGCGGGCGATGTGTTGCTCAAGCTGACGCCGGACAATGACGGCACCAAGGCCGAACAAGTTTACGATGAAGACGCCATGCGGCTGATGGACAATAAACACGGCGGCGTCTTGCGCGTGGGCGATTACGTCTATGGCTGGTCGGACAAAGGCGGCTGGACCTGCCAGGAGTTCAAAACCGGCAAGAAAATGTGGCAGTCCAATAAGCTGGGACGCGGCTCGCTGGTCAGCGCCGACGGCAAGCTGTATTGCTACAGCGAAAACGACGGCACGGCCGTTCTCGTCGATGCCAGTCCCGACGGTTGGCGGGAGAACGGCCGCTTCACGCTGCCGCGGCATACCAAACGCCGCGAGTACCGCAACAATGTCTGGACGCACCCTGTTATTGCCAACGGCAAGCTGTATCTGCGCGATCAGGAGTTGATTTTCTGCTATCAGGTGAAGTGAGGGACCGCTTGCGGCTTAGCGCTCTCAGACGCTAAGCCGCAAGCGGCGGATCGAGGAGAGGGCATGTTCGCCGCGCCGCGGGACGACATCGGACGGGCGGAGCTGACCGACTGGCAAACGCGCCGCCTGTCCCACCTCCTGCGCGAAGTCCTTCCCGCCAATCGCTTCTATGCCCGTAAATTTGAGATGGCGGGAGTCGATATTTCCTCCCTTTCGCTGCCCGGCGACCTGTCGCGCCTGCCGTTCACGACCAAAACCGAGTTGCTGGAAGATCAGGCCGCCCACCCGCCCTACGGCGAAATCCACAGCTACCCCCTTGAGCGCTACAGCCGGCTGCATCAAACGTCCGGCACCTCCGGCCGGCCGTTGCGCTGGCTGGATACGGCGGAAAGCTGGTCGCGACTGCTCGATTGTTGGGTGACGATGTTCGGCATGGCCGGCGTCGGGCTGGGAGATCGGCTGTTTTTCCCGTTCTCGTTCGGGCCGTTCCTCGGCTTCTGGACCGCGTTCGAGGCAGCGTCGCGCCTGGGGTGTCTGTGTCTGCCGGGCGGCGGACTGAGCAGCAGCGCCCGTCTGCGCTTCCTCCTCGATAACGAGGCGACCGTCGTTCTGTGTACGCCCACCTACGCCCTGCGTCTGGCGGAAGTGGCACAGGGCGAGGGCATCGACCTGCCCGGCTCGTCGGTTCGCAAGCTGATTGTCGCCGGGGAACCCGGCGGCGGCATCCCGGCGACGCGGGAACGCATCGAGCGCGCCTGGGGAGCGCGGTTGTTCGATCACACCGGCATGACGGAAACCGGACCGCTGGGAATTGAATGTTCGGAGCATCCCGGCGGTCTACATTTGTTGGAGACGGAATGTTTGGCAGAGGTGATCGACCCGGAGAGCACGCTGGCGGTGCCGACGGGAACAGAGGGCGAACTGGTGCTGACCACGTTCGACCGGCCGGGCAGTCCGCTCGTGCGCTACCGCACCGGCGATCTGGTGCGCGTCGATCCGCAGCCGTGTCCTTGCGGTCGGGCTTTGCTGCGGTTGGACGGCGGCATTCGCGGCCGCGCCGATGACATGATCGTCCTGCGCGGCAACAATCTGCACCCCAGCGCCTTGCAGACCATCCTGCACCGCCTCGCGGACGTGGTCGAGTATCGCATGGAAGTCGATCGCGGCGGCGCGCTGCCGGCGCTGCTCGTCGAGGTCGAACCGCGGCCCGGCGTCGCCGGCGAAGCCCTGGCCGAGCGTGTCGAGCACGCCATCCGCACGGAACTGCTTTTTCGCGCCGTGGTGCGCGCCGTCCCGCCTGGAAGCCTACCCCGCTACGACATGAAAGCCCGCCGACTGGTACGAAAAAACGACAACGGGACTGCAAGCGATCCGCGAAACCCGTAAAACATCCGCACGGCGAGCGGGGGGGCGTTAGCCCCCTGTTCCAGCAAGGCAACAGGGGGCTGACGCCCCCGCTCGCCGGAGACCTGCCTTGATCTCCCGGACCCTGCGAGGTTCCATCCCATGAAGCACTGCCTTTCTCTGCTGGTCCTGCTCGGTGGGGCGACGATCGCCTCGGCCGAGAACTGGTCCTCCTGGCGCGGCCCGGAACAAACCGGCGTTTCCCGCGACACCGAACTGCCCGCCACCTTCGCCGTCGGCAAGAACCCCAAGAACGTCGTCTGGAAGGTGCCCTACGGCGGCATCACCACGCCCATCGTTCAGGACGGCCGCGTCTACATCATCAACAAGGTCGGCGAGGACGAATCGCAGCAAGAGCGCGTCATGTGCTTCGACGCGGCCGACGGCAAGGTTCTCTGGCAGCACAAGTTCAACGTCTTCCTCACCGACATCGTCGCCGACCGTCTCGGCTGGACGCAGATGGTCGGCGATCCGGAGACGGGCAACGTCTACGCCCACGGCACGCAGGGTTTCCTGATGTGCTTCAACCGCGACGGGAAGATCGTCTGGGAGCATTCGCTGACCGAGGAATATGGCCGGGTCAGCGGCTACGGCGGGCGCATCATGAGTCCGATCGTCTTCGAGGATCTGCTCATCATGCCGATGATTAACGCCAACTGGGGCGAGCAAACGGTCGGCTGCACGCGCCTGGCCGCGTTCAACAAGCGCACCGGCGACGTGGTGTGGTGGGCGACGGCCAACCATCGCGTCAGCAATACCAATGCCTGCGTGCCGGTCGTGGCCAAAATCGGCGGGCAATGGCTGGTCCTGTGCGGCGGCGGCGACGGTGGATTGCACGCCTTCAAAGCGCGCACCGGCGAAAAGGTGTGGAGCTACATCTTCGGCATTGGCGCCATCAACGCCTCGCCGGTCGTGCAGGGCGATCTCATCTACGCGGGGCACGGCGAGACCAACCCCGGCGGAGGCAACGTCCAGGGGCGCGTCATCTGTCTGGACGGCGGCAAGATCGAGAAAGGCGAGCCGAAATTGGTTTGGAAGAAAGACGGCTATCTCGTGAAGTACGCCTCGCCGCTCTTGCACGACAATCTCTTGTATGTCTGCAATGTCGTCGGCGAGATGTATTGCCTGGACGCCAAGACCGGCAAGCAACTGTGGAAGCACCAGTACGGCCAAAACACGCGCGGTTCGCCGGTCTGGGGTGACGGCAAAATTTACATTTCGGAGTTGGACTCGCAGTTTCACATCCTTGAGGCGGACGCGAAAGGCTGCAAGGAGTTGTGTTCGGTGTTCTTTCGCGGCATGGGTGAGGAAGCCGTGGAGTTGACCGGCAGTCCGGCCATCGCCGACGGCTCCGTCTATTTCCTGACCAGCGAGGAATTGCTGCGGATCGGCAAAACCGATCGAAGAGGCAACCGCGAGGCCAAAGCTCCGCCCAAGGCCGAGAAGGCCGACGAAAACGCCAAAGCGGCGCATCTGCAAGTGGTGCCGGCCGATGTGGCCCTGACGCCGGGGCAAAGCGTCACACTCAAGGCGCTGGCCTACGACGATCACGGCCGGCTGATCGGCGAGGTCAACGCCGAGTGGTCGCTGGCCGGGCCTCTGCCGCCGCAGTTCCCCATCGGCATGCCGGCGCCGAAACCCCCGAAGGGGGCCGCGCCGCCGCCCGCCATGAAGGGCACCCTCAGCAGCGACAGCGGCACGACCACCAAGTTGACCGTCGGGGGCAATCCCCCGGCGCAGTTTGGCCGCGTCGTCGCCAAGGCGAACGGTCTGACGGCCTATGCCCGCATTCGGGTGGCGCCGATCCTGCCCTACGCCCCCGACTTCACCAAGGTTCCGCTGGGCCGAACGCCGGGCGGATGGGTCAACTGTCAGGGCAAGTTCTCGATCGTCAAAATGAAGGACGACACCATCGCCCTGAAGAAACGCAACGACGCCCCCAGTCCGCTGGTGGCGCGAGCGCACGCCTACATCGGCATGCCGAAAATGACCGGCTACACCATCCAGGCCGACATGCAGGGCAACAAGCTCGGCGAGGAGATGCCCGACATGGGTGTCGAAGCCAACCGTTACGGTCTTCATCTGGTCGGTAACACACAACAGCTGCGGCTGATTTCGTGGGACGCCCTGCCGCGCATCGACAACAGCATCGCGTTCCCGTGGAAGCCCGATACGTGGTATCGCCTGAAATTGACCGTCGAGGTGCAAGGCGACAAGGCCGTCGTGCGCGGCAAGGTCTGGCTCCGCGACCAGCCGGAGCCGGAAAAATGGACGGTCGAGGTCGAGGATTCGACGCCCAACCGCGAAGGCGCCCCTGCCTTGTACGGCAACTCCACCGGCATCCAGGACGCGATGCATCCGGGCACGGAGATCTACTACACCAACGTCAAGATCACGCCGAACAAGTGAGTGGCACGGGCGAGCGGGGGCGTCCAGCCCCCTGTTGTGTCCGAAACAGGGGGCTGACGCCCCCCGCTCGCCGGCTGGACAAGGAACCGCGTTTATGAAATCCCTCTCGAATTTGCGGCGCGTCCTCGCACTGACCGGAACCGCGCTGGTCTTCACCGTGGTCCTCGGCATCGTAGCCCTGCAATCCTCTTCCGATGCGCCCTCGGCCAAGGCCGACGCCGGCAAGGATGAAACCAAGCGCAACTGGCCGATGTACGGCGGCACGGTGTCGCGCGATCTGGTCAATCTGCTTGAGAAGGGCATGCCGACGGAGTGGGACGTTGCCAAGGGCACGAACATCAAGTGGAGCGTCGATCTGGGCAGCAAGGCCTACGGTGGTCCGGTCGTGGCCGCCGGTCGCATCTTCATCGGCACCAACAACGACCAGCCGCGCGATCCCGCCATTCAGGGCGACAAGGGCGTCTTGATGTGTTTCGACGAGGCGACCGGCAAGTTCCTCTGGCAAGCGGTCCACAACAAGCTGGCGGCGGGCCGTGTCAACGACTGGCCGAGAGAAGGTATCTGCTCTAGTCCCGTCGTCGAAGGCGACCGGCTCTATTACGTCAACAATCGCGCTGAGGTCATCTGCGCCGATGTGGCCGGCGAGAACGGCAAACTCAAGGACCATTGGAAGCTCGACATGATCGGCGACTACGGCGTCTTTCCGCACAATCTCGCCGTCTGCTCGCCGCTGATCGTCGGCGATACGTTGTTCGTCATCACGGCCAACGGCGTCGATGAGGGACACATCAACATTCCCCGCCCGGACGCGCCGAGTTTCCTGGCCCTCAACAAGAAGACCAAAAAGCTGATCTGGAAGGACAACGCGCCGAGCCAGGCGCTGGTGGAGGCGCGCAAGGGCGGCGCCAAGGTCCGCATCCGGCAGGATCTGGTCGATAAGGGCAAATTGCTGATGCACGGCCAATGGTCCAACCCCGTCTACGCCGAGCCGAACGGCAAGCCCGTGATTGTCTTCCCCGGCGGCGACGGTTGGATTCGCGGCTACACTCCCAAGGACGGCACCCTGCTGTGGAAGTTCGATTGCAATCCCAAGGGCACCAAGTACGTTCTCGGACCCAAAGCCACGCGCAACGACTTCGTTTCCACGCCGGTGGTGTGGCACAACAAGCTGTACATCGGCGTCGGCCAAGATCCCGAGCACAAGAAGGGCGTCGGCCATCTGTGGTGCATCGACCTCACCAAGGAGCCGAAAAACAAGGACAAGGATCTGACGCCCGCGGAGAACAATTTCGATCCCAAGGCGGAGGTCAACA
Organism: Gemmataceae bacterium; assembly: GCA_036557825.1. GTDB lineage: Bacteria > Planctomycetota > Planctomycetia > Gemmatales > Gemmataceae > JAJPHU01. The sequence goes on along the minus strand of DATBGU010000285.1, from coordinate 27,519 downwards.
AGGACTCCGGCCTGGTCTGGCACTTCGGGGGAAAAGCGGGTGCGGCCGCCAACCGCAATTATGTTTTCGGCCGCACCATGAGCACCTGCGCCGTCCACGACGGTCTGTGCTACGCCGCCGATTATGACGGGTACATTTACTGCCTCGACGCCGACACCGGCCAGAAATACTGGGAGGACAAGCTCGGCGCGGACACCTGGAGTTCGCCCTACTGGGTGGACGGAAAGATTTACATCGGCATCGAAAACGGCACGGTGCGCGTCTACGAGCACGGTAAGCAGAAGAAGCTGCTCAACAAGATCGCGATGAACGCCGAGGCGGTCCGCGCCACGCCGGTGGCGGTCAATGGGGTCTTCTATGTGATGACCGAGAACCCCACCAAGTTGTGGGCGATCAGCGCCAAAAAGTGACCAGACGAGGTATTTACCAGCCCGAAGCGCCAGCGAGGGCCGCCCTTGCTGGCGCTTCGGGCTGGTGTGATGGGATGGGGAGGACCAACGTGATGCGGTGGATACTGGCTTCGCGGATCGGACTGGGTGCCGGGATGCTCCTCGCGCTGTTCGGCCTGGCCTGTACGGGACGCGCCGTCCCCGAGGACGACAAGGCAGCACCGGCATCGCCGGTCAAGGTCAGCGCGCAGTCCTGGCCGATGTTCGGCGGCGCCGTCCATCGCAATCTCGCCAACCCTCACGCGGCCGGCATCGCCGATTCCTGGAGCATCCAGGAGGGCAAGGAAAAGAACGTCAAGTGGTCCGCCAAGCTCGGCAGCAAGGGACTGGGCGGTCCGATCGTGGCCGGTGGCCGCGTCTTCGTCGGCACCAACCGGCCGCACGGCTCCGAGGAAGAGGAGGCCAAGGGCGTCCTGATGTGCTTCAACGAAGCGGACGGCAAGTTCCTCTGGCAAGCGGTCCACGACGCCCTGAAGGACGGCACCGGGGCGCAGGAGTATGGCATCGTCTCTTCTCCCTGTGTCGAGGGCGACCGCCTCTATTATGTCAACAACCGCTGGGAAGTGATCTGCGCCGATGTGGCCGGCGACGGCGGCAAGGCCAAGATCGTGTGGACGCTCGACATGGTCAAGGAACTGAAAGTCAACCCCGGCGGAATTCAAGGCAGCCTGTCGATCTGCTCGCCGTTGATCGTGGACGATCTGGTGTTCGTGGTCACGGGCCACGGGGTCGATCAGACGGGCAAGGTGCCCACGCCGGAGGCGCCGAGCTTTATCGCCGTGAACAAGAAGACCGGCAAAGTGGCCTGGCAGAACAACTCGCCGGGCAAGAACATCATGGACGGTTCGTGGGCCAACCCCGCGGCCGCGAAGGTGCGCGATCAGTGGCACGTTTATTTCCCCGGCGGCGACGGCTGGCTGTACGCCTTCGAGGCCAAGACCGGCAAACTGGCGTGGAAGTTCGACTGCAACCCGAAGAAGGCGGTCTTCAAACCGGGCGGCCGGGGCAACCGCAATTACTTCGTCAATACTCCCGTGATCTGGGACAACAAGCTCTACATCGCCACCGGACTCCAACCCGACGACGGCAACGGCGAAGGACATCTGTGGTGCATCGACATCACCAAGGAACCCAAAAACAAGGACAAGGATCTGTCTCCCGTCGAGGACAATTTCGATCCCAAGGCCGAGGTCAACAAGGATTCCGGGTTGGTGTGGCACTGCGGCGGCCCGGTCGTACCCAAGCCGGAGGGCGCGGGCCGCGAGTTCGTTTTCGGCCGCACCGTCAGTACCGTGGCCATCCACGACGGCTTGCTCTACGCCGCGGAGTTGGCCGGCTTCCTCAATTGCTTCGACGCCCGCACCGGCAAGAAACTCTGGGAGTTCGACATGAAAGCGACCACCTGGAGTTCGCCGTATTACGCCGACGGCAAGGTGTTCCTGGGCACCGACGACGGCACCTTGTTTGTGTTCGCGCACGGCAAGGACAAGAAGAAGCCGGCGAAAATCGATATGAGCGAGGCGCTTCTGAGTCCGCCGACGGCGGTCAACGGAACGCTGTACGTCAGTAATGGATTTAATCTTTTTGCCATCGCAACGAAGTGAGGAACCCTCCGTGTCCGCCAACGCCGATCAGATCCGCCAGGCCCGCGAACGGCTCGACGCCCACGTCCGCGAAATCGTCCACTGGCACTTCAGCCCCGACACCGGCACGCCGTTCTGGCTCGAACGCGCCAAGTCCTACAAGTTCAACCCGCTCAAGGACGTGCGGAGCTTCGACGACCTGAAGCTGTTCGGTCAGTTCGAGGACGAATGGCTGCGCGGCGGTCCGGTGCGCCGCTGGGTGCCCAAAGCGCTTCAGAAGAAGCCGACGTATGTTTTCGAGACCGGCGGCACCACCGGCATTCCCAAGAGCCGCGTTGTTCAGGACGATTTCCGTATCGACTACGAGATGTTCAGCGACACGCTGCCGGAGAAGTATTTCCCGCGCGGATCGAACTGGCTGATGCTCGGCCCGTCCGGTCCGCGGCGGCTGCGGCTGGCGGTCGAGCATCTGTGTCAATTCCGCGGCGGCATCTGTTTCTGCGTCGATCTCGATCCGCGCTGGGTGGTGAAGCTCATCAAGAAGGGCTGGATGGAGCATTTGCACGCCTATCAGGACCACGTCATCGACCAGGCGCTGACGGTGCTGTCGGCCAACCACGAAATCAAGTGCATGTTCACGACGCCGAAACTGCTCGACGCCCTGGCGACGCGGCTGGAGAAGGAGGGATCGAGCATCGCCAAGGCGGGCATCACCGGCATCTTCTGCGGCGGCACCGAGATGACGTCGCAGTGGATTCGCTTCGCCATCGAGGAACTGCTCGGCCCCGGCGTGTACATCGCTCCGACCTACGGCAACACGCTGATGGGTTTGGCGGCGTCGGAGATGCCCACGGCGGCGGACAACTTCAAGATCGCCTACTACGCTCCGCAGCCGCGCGCCGTCGTGGAAGTGGTGGACTTCAACAACGACGACAAGGTCGTGGAGTACGGCCAGACGGGACGGGTGATGCTGACGACGTTGACGAAGGAGTTTTTCGTGCCGCGCTTCAAGGAGCGCGACGAGGGCGAGCGCGAGCGCCCCAGCGCGAAATACCCGTGGGACGGTGTCAGCGGCGTGCGGCCGTTCCACGAATTCGCGGCGACCACGACGGTCGGGGTTTATTGATCCATCAACCTCTTACCAGCCCGCAGCGCCAGCAAGGACAGCCCTCGCTGGCGCTGCGGGCTGGTAGACAAACGCTTGAGGTACACAGCCATGATTCACATCCCCGTCCTGCGCTGGGGCGAACCGTACAAGAGCCTGCAAGTAGACAAGGTCGTTCACTTCGCCACCGGCGAACCACTGGCTGAGGTCAGCCAGGCCAACGCCGGACTCGTCGAACGCGACATGCGCCATGCCCAGCGCGCCCGCGACGTGCTGCGCGAGATCCCCATCGCCGATCTGCTGCAAATGGTCAAGAAAGCAGCCGATCTGTACACGCAGGCGGAGTTGCCGCTTGGCGACGGCACGCAGACGCCGGACCAGTTCGTGCGCATGCAGTCCGCGACGACCGGTCTGCCCGAACACATGTGTCGATTCAACATGACGAAAAATCATTTCGTGTTGAATCAGATGGAAAAGATCCTCGAATCGCTGACGCGCGGCCTCGATCTCAACGTGCTTTCGCGCGGCTACGGCGTCGAGCGCGGCGTGCCGCTCAGTTATCAGGCGCAATCGCCGGTGCTGGGGCTGGTGCTACCGAGCAACTCGCCCGGTGTTCATACTTTGTGGCTGCCGATTATCCCCATGCAGGTCGGTCTGGTGCTCAAGCCCGGCCCGCAGGAGCCGTGGACGCCGTACCGCATGGCGCAGGCGTTTGTGCAGGCGGGCGTGCCGAAGCAGGCCATCGCCATCTATCCCGGACTCGGCGACGTGGGCGCGGCGGTCCTGGCCCACAGCCCACGCAGCCTGATCTTCGGCGGCACCGCGACCGTCGAGCGCTACAAGGGTGACCCGAAAGTGCAGGCACATGGGCCGGGCTTCAGCAAGATCCTGCTCGGCGACGATGTGGTCGATAACTGGCGCAAATATCTGGATTTGATGGTCGATAGCGTGCTGGTCAACAGCGGCCGAGGCTGCATCAACTGCTCCGGCATCTGGGCGTCGCGGCACACCAAGGAGATCGCCGAGGCGCTGGCCGAGCGCATGGGTCCGGTGCAGCCGTTGCCGCCGGAAGATCCCAACGCGGCGCTGGCGGCCTTCACGGTGCCGGGACAGGCCGACGCCGTCTCCGCCGACATCGACCGCGATGTGAAAGAAACCGGCACGCACGACATGACCGCGAAGTTCGGTCCGCGCCTGGTCAAGAAGGAGCGCTGCGATTATCTGCGGCCGACCGTCATGCTGTGCGATTCGCCGGCCCAGGCCATCGCCAAGAAGGAATATATGTTCCCGTTTGTGACGGTCGTGCAGTGTCCGCAGGAAAAAATGCTCGAAGCGATCGGGCCGACGCTCGTCTGCACGGCGATCACGGAAGACAAGAAACTCCAGCGCGCCCTGCTCGACGCCACGCACATCGATCGGCTGAACCTGGGGCCGATGCCGACGATCAAGCTGAACTGGCTGCAACCGCACGAGGGCAACATCGTCGATTTTCTGTTCCGGGCGCGGGCGTTCCAGTTTGAAGGCGCGTTGCCGCAATGAGGGGACGATCTGGTATAATGCAATAATTGCACGCCGCCAGCCCGCCGCGCCGGCAAGGGCATCCCTTGCCGGCGCGGCGGGCTGGCAAATCTCCCGCCCCGAAGATGCTTGGGACCACTTTATGAAGGTAACGACCTTGCCGATCTCCGCCGCCACTCCGCGATCCAGCAAGGCTCCTCCGCCGCAGCCGCTGTTCGACTACCACCCGCTGACGCGCGTCGTGTACGGACCCGGCACGCTACAGCGCCTCGGCGAGTTGGTCCGCGAACTCGGCGGGCATCGCGTCCTGCTCGTCACCGATCCGGGCTTGGAGGAGGCTGGCCATCCTCAAAAGGCGCTGGCCTCGCTGCTCGACGCCGACCTGGAACCGATCCTTTTCGACGGCGTCGAGGAGAACCCGAGCAGTCGATGCGTGGAGGTCGGCGTGGACGCGGCCCGGCGCGAGCGCATCGACTTCCTGGTGGCCGTCGGCGGCGGCAGTTCGATGGACACCGCCAAGGGCATCAATTTCCTGTATACCAATGGCGGGCGGATGTCCGATTACAAGGGCTTCGGCAAGGCCGCCAAGCCGATGCTGCCGTCCATCGGTGTACCGACGACGGCGGGCACCGGCAGCGAGGCGCAATCGTTCGCTCTGATCGCCGACGAGACGACCCATCTGAAAATGGCCTGCGGCGATCGCAAGGCCGCCTTCCGAATCGCCATCCTCGATCCCGAAGTGACGGTGTCGCAACCGCGCACGGTGACGGCCGTCACCGGCATCGACGCCGTATCGCACGCCCTGGAATCGTACGTCTCGACGCGGCGCAATCCCTTGTCGCAGGCGTTCGCGCGCGAGGCGTGGCGGGCGCTGGAACAGAATTTTGATACCGTGCTGCGACAGCCGGAAGACCTGCAAGCGCGCGGCGCGATACAGCTTGGGGCGCACTTCGCCGGTGTGGCGATCGAAAATTCCATGCTGGGAGCGTGCCACGCCTGCGCCAACCCGCTGACGGCCCACTACGGCCTGACGCACGGCATCGCCATCGGCATTTTGATGCCGTATGTCCTTCGCTTCAACAGCGCGGCGGCCGGCCTCCTGTACGGCGACTTGGCCCATGACGTGGGACTGGCCAACGGCGACCTCAACGCCGCGGGAGAGGCGCTGGCGCGTCGCATCGAGCAGTTCGTGCAGACGGCGGGCCTGCCGTCGCGCTTGTCCCAATGCGGCGTCAGCCGCGGCATCTTGCCGGTGCTGGCCGAAGAAGCCGCGCAGCAGTGGACCGGACGTTACAATCCGCGCCCCGTAAGCGAAAGTGAATTGCTGCAACTGTACGAGACGGCGCTTTAGCGGGAACCATGCTCTCGAAATCCTCGAACAACCATTTCGGTTAGCCGCGACCCGAAGGGGAGCGCGAACCATGTTCACGGATCGACGAATCGTCGCGCTATTGCTGGCGGTGGCAACTCTCGCCGGCGAGAAGAAACCGGAACACACAGATCTTTATGGCGATCCGCTGCCGCAAGGAGCTATTGCCCGAATGGGAACGGTTCGGTTGCGTCAGAATCGGGTCACGCAAGTCGCTTTTTCGCCGGATGGAAAACTGCTGGCTTCGAGTGGTTGGGATGGGATGGTGCGCGTCTGGGACACGGCCACGCAGAAGGAAATTCACGTTTTCGCGGCCCATCAAGGTTATCACGGCTGCTTCGCCTTCGCTTCGGACGGAAAGGTTCTCGTCGCGGGCGGTTCGGATCGCACGATCCGCTTTTGGGATCTGGCCACGGGCAAACAACTCCGCGCGTTTCAGGTTTCGGATGCCATCCACAAATTCTCTGTTTCGTCGAATGGAAAACTCCTGGCGACGATAGGAGGAAAAACGGCCCGCATCTGGGATGCGGCCACTGGCAAAGAAATCCTCACCCTCACCGCACCCCAGGGAGCCTTCTACTCCCTCGCCTTCTCTCCGGATGGGAAGACGCTGGCAACGGGAGGTTCAGACGAAAAGGCCCAAATCGTCTGGCTGTGGAATGCCGTCACAGGCAAGGAAATGCGCGTTTTCCGCGCTCGCCAAGACTGGGGAAAACGGTCCATTTCTATTTCTCCAATCCAAGTCTATTCCGTCGCCTTTTCGGCGGATGGAAAGCGGCTCGCCACGGCCGGCGACGACGCTGTGCGCGTGTGGGAAGTTGCCTCCGCCAAGCAATGTCACGTTTTCGAGCCGAATTGTCAGAACAGGTGCGTAGCCTTCGCTCCAGATGGCCAAGCCCTTGCCTCCACGGGTTTCCGGAATCAGATGTACTTGTGGGATACGGTCGGCGGCAAGGAAATCCTTCATCGTGAGCTACCCAGTGCTGAGGTTCGATCAATTGCCTTTTCTCCCGATGGAAAAAGACTGGCCACGGGAGATCTGGATCGGGTGCGTCTGTGGGATGTACGCACCGGCCAGCCAAGCCAAGCTCCTTGTGGGCATTCGTCTCCAGTGAGTTCGCTGGCCTATTCGCCGGATGGGAAACTCCTAGCCTCGGGAAGCGATGACAAGACCGTGCGGCTGTGGGATGTCGCTTCGGCAAAGGAAACGCGCGTCTTTCAGGGCCATCAATCTGTTGTATCCAGCGTGGCCTTCTCTCCCGATGGACAGACGTTGGCCTCGGGCGGCCGGGACCAGACGTTGCAATTGTGGGAGGTCGCCACAGGAAAAACGCTGCGGACTTTTCGGGGCAATAACTGGATAACTTCCGTAGCTTATTCGCCAAATGGAAAAAGCTTGGTTGCGGGCGAATTGTATAATGTATTTACTTCCCTGCGATTGTGGGATCCAAGCAGCGGAAAGGAAATGCCCGTCGTCTTTCCCCACGACCTCAGCATTCATTCGGTCGCGTTTTCGCCGGACGGAAAACAACTTCTCGTTTCGGGCGTTAAGCACTTCGACGAATTCGAGGTCCGGCAATTGGATGTGGCGACGGGAAAGCTTGTTCGCGCCCTTCCCGAACTTCAACACGAGGTTTATTCCGTTACGTTTTCTCCCGATGGCCGGGTCTTTGCAACGGGGAGCGACGATAAGACCGCGCGGCTTTGGGAGACGGATTCGGGCCGGCAAATTCACAAGCTCCCGCATGACGAAGACGTGAGGTCCGTAGCATTTTCTCCCGATGGAGCGCTCCTCGCTTCCGGGGGCTGGGGGCGGAAGGTGCATTTGTGGGATGTTCTCACGGGCAAGGAGATGCACGTATTTCGCGGACATCGCGGAGCCATATTTTCCGTGGCCTTTGCGCCGGATGGCCGAACGCTGGCCTCCGCGGGCCGGGATGCTTCCTGCCTGGTGTGGGACGCGGCCGCGCCTTTCCGGACGGAACCGCTGGGAGACCGTCTCTCCGATCGGCGGCGGGAGGAGCTATGGGCCACGTTGGGCGGAACCGATGCGCTGGCGGCTTGGCGTGCCATGTACGCCCTGGTCGCCGGCTCGGATCAGAACGTGCCTTTCCTCGACCGGCATTTGCAAACGCCTCTCGTCGATCCCCAACAACTTCAGCGCTGGATCGCCGATCTCGACAGCGATTCGTTTGTCGTTCGGGAAAAAGCCCGCAAAGAATTGGAGCAACAAGGCGAGGTCGCGGCGCCGGCCTTACAGCAGGCGTTGCGAGAGAAGCCATCGCTGGAAGCCCGCAAGCAGATGAAACGCCTCTTGGCCGACGCAACAACGCGCGTTCCTCGCGGCGAATTCCTGGCCATGCTGCGCGCTCTAACCGTACTGGAGCGAATCGGTACCGTCGCGGCGCGGCAGACGCTGGAGAAATTGGCCCGAGGAAATCCCTTGGACCGCCGAACGCGCGAGGCCAAGGCGGCGCTGCGGCGTTTGGCTGCGCGGTCTGATACAATGCCGTGATAAAGGAGGACAACATGCCCGCTCATCAACGCTATCTCGTCCGTGGAGTCACACTCCTGATGTTGGCTCTGTTGGCGTTTCTGACGCTTCATGTCGGACACTCACCGGCGCGGCCGGCGGAGGATGCCACTAAGCCCGAATGGTCCGTCTTTCGCGGCAACGCCGAACAGACTGGCGTCTCCGCCGTCGCGCTGCCGGACAAGCTCGAAGTGTTGTGGAAGTTCTCCACCAAGGACGCCGTCGAAGGCGCTCCGGCCATAGCCGGCGACACTGTCTACGTCGGCTCGTTCGACGAACATCTGTATGCCCTCGATCTGCAAACCGGCAAGGAAAAATGGAAATACAAGGCTGGTCCGATCAAGGCTTCGCCGGCCGTGCGCGACGGAGCGGTCTACGTCGGCGATTCCGATGGCGTTTTCCACTGCGTCGATGCGGCCAAAGGCGAGAAACGCTGGACGGTCACGACGGACGGTGAAATCACCTCCGGGGCCAATTTTTCCGGCGATCTCGTCCTGTTCGGCTCCTACGATGAGACGCTGTACTGCCTGACGAAAGACGGCAAGGAGAAATGGAAGTTCAAGACGCAAGGGCCGGTCAACGGCTCGCCGGCGGTGGCGGGCGGCAAGACCTTTGTGGCAGGGTGCGACAGTAAGCTGCATGTCCTCGACATCGCCACCGGCAAGGAGGACCGCGACGTTGATCTCGGAGGTCAGGCCGGCGCGACCGGCGCCGTTCGCGGCGATCACCTCTACGTCGGCACCATGACCAATCAGTTCGAGGCCATCGACTGGAAAAAGGGCGTCGTATCGTGGACCTTCCAGGCCGGCGAGCGCGCTCAGGCGTTCTACTCCTCGGCGGCCGCGACGGACGATCTCGTTGTCGTCGGCAGCCGCGATAAGCGAATTCATGCGCTGCGGCTCAAAACGGGCAAGGAAGCATGGAGCTTCGCCACCGGCGGCCGCGTGGACGCCTCGCCGGTTGTGGTCGGCAAGCGTGTCTTTGCCCCATCGCTCGACGGCAATCTCTACGTCCTCGACCTCGCCAGTGGCCGACAGCTCGACAAGATCCAACTCGACGGCTCCATCGCCGGTTCGCCAGCGGTCGCGGAGGGTCGGCTAATCCTCGGCACGACCAAGGGCACCGTCTACTGCTTGGGCGCCCGAAAATGATCGTAAACCGCGCATCGGTGGGTAGTTCGTCTTGGCATTCGTGGCGACTTGTGCGACACTCGCGGGCCGGAACTTGTCGCATCGAATCGGTCCAAGGATGCCGCGCATGTACGGACGGAACCGTACTCCTCTATCCACCTATCCCGCCGAGCGGATCGCCCTGCTGAAGCCGAGCGCCTTGGGCGACATCATCCACTGTCTGCCGGTGTTGACAGCCCTGCGTCAGCGGTATCCGCGCGCCCACATCACCTGGGTCGTCAATAAGGTCTACGAGCCGTTGTTGCGCGGCCATCCCGACCTCGACGATACCTTGCCGCTCGACCGCCGGGCCTCGCGGAGAGGCTGGTGGGCGGCGACGGGGTCGTGGTTGCGCTTCCTCGGCGAGCTGCGGCGGCGACGGTTCGATCTCGTCCTCGATTTGCAGGGACTGGCGCGCACTGCGCTGATGGTGCTGGCGACCGGGGCGCGTCGGCGCGTCGGCCTGGGCGCCGCCCGCGAGGGAGCAAGGTGGACGTACACCGATGTTCTCCCCGTGAGCGACAACCAATCTCTCCGCGCCGTCGATCGCTACTGGCGGGCGGCCGAGGCGCTCGGCGTCGGCGACGTCCCCCGCCGGTTTCGCATTCCCATCCCCGAGAGCGCGCACCGCTGGGCTGAGGCGACGACACGGGGATTGCCTCGGCCTTGGCTGATGATTGGACCCGGCGCCCGCTGGCCGACCAAACGCTGGCCGACGGAGCACTTCGCCGCCCTGGCGCGCCGCGCCCAGGACGCCTTCGGCGGCACCGTCTTCTTCGTCGGCGGCGACGACGAGCGGCCCTTGGCCGAGTCCGTGCGGCACGGTCTGACTGGCCCATCGCGCGATTGGACGGGCCGCACAACATTGCCGCAGTTGGCCGCCCTGCTGGAACGCGCCGATGTGATGCTGGCCAACGACACAGGCCCGCTGCACCTTGCCGACGCCCTGGGCCGGCCCGTCGTCGCCCCCTATACTTGCACCAGGGTCTGGAGTCATGGTCCTTACAACTCCCCGCGCGGCGCGATCGAATCGACCGTTGCCTGCCAGGGCAGCTACCTCAAACGCTGTTCGCGCATGGTGTGCATGGCCGAACTGACGCCGGACCGTTTGTGGCCCGCTCTGTACGAGGTGTTGCGGTCATGGTCGATGCCAAGTCGATGCGGCTGATTTTGGCCAGCGCCTCGCCGGCGCGGCGCGAACTGCTCGCCCGTCTCGGCCTCCCCTTCGAGGTTCTGCCCGCAGACATCGACGAGCCGCAGAGTGGCTTTCGCGATCCGCGCACCTTTGTCCAAACGGTGTCCTGGCTCAAGGCCGCCGCCGTGGCCCCGCGGACCGACGACGGCGTCGTCCTCGCCGCCGACACCATCGCCTGGATCAACAACCACCCCATCCTCAAGCCCGCCGACGAGGCCGACGCCCGCCGCATCCTCCGCGAGATGGCCGGTCGCGAGCACGACCTTTGGACCGGCATCGTCCTCTGGCGCCGCCCCGACGATCTGCAAATCGTCTGGCAGGAACAGACGCGCGTCGCCGTCGCTCCGCTCCGCGACGATCAGATCGACGTCTATCTTGCCACGCGTTCCTGGCGCGGCCATTCGGGCGCCTACGCCATCCAGGAGAAGGACGATCCGTACGTGCGCGTGGTGCGCGGCAGCATGACGAATGTTATCGGTTTGCCGCTGGAATCGTTGACGCGACACCTGCGCCTGATCGGCCTCCCTCTTCCCACTCCGACAAGCCGATAAGCCCCGTTCCCACTCGAAAAAAAAACGCTGGTACAACAGTTGCACTCTGCCCGTAGAGGCAGGTGAAGATGCCGGCCCCCTTTCCTATTCCCGTAACAGGAGATCCCTTAATGAGAGGAGTCGTGCCGTGTCTGTCGCGTCCTGGTTCCGTTTTGCGAAGTTCCACTTCTCCGCCGTGGAGACGAAATTGTCCCGACGGCGAGTCCCGACCCGTCCCTTCCTGGAACAACTCGAAGAGCGGGCGGTGCCCGACGCCGCCTCGGCGAACGTGTTGGGCAATCTCAACAACGCCACGCTCAATGCCAACCTGCCAACGAGCGGCCTCGTCCTGGCGCCGAGCCTCGAAGCCGCGTCTCTCAACGCCGTGGCGCTGAGCACGTTCTTGAATGGCTTGGCGACTCTCAACCTAGGCCAGCAGACATCGGGCCTTGCCAACGTCCTCTCGAACGTGCCGACATCCATTTTCTTCTCCTCCCTCGGGTTCGGCTCCGGCACGCAGCCCAATCAACCGTGGGTCCCCAACGCTTACAACCTCGGCCTGGCCAACGGGCAGTTTAGCTTCCCCAGCATGGCTGACTTCGGCAGTTTCCAAAACCTCGGCGGCATCCGCTATCCGCGCATTTCCCGTCTCCCGCAGCCGAACAACGACGCCAATCGCCCCGAACAACTCCTCCCACCTCGCGATGCGCTCGCCTCCACGGATGTGGACGAACTGGACACCCCCGAAGCAGTTCCGCAGGAGAAGGAGACGGACATTCCAGCGGAAGAATGGATCGACTCGGACAGCGACCCGACGTTCCGGCCGATCCCCATCCTCCCCCACACTCCGACCGTGGATGTCAACGTTTTCCAGGCGGGGATGAAGAAACCGTCCGCCTCGGTCGAGAGAACGCCTCCAGAGGTCAGGTTCGCCGCCGTGGGTAGCGAAAATGCCACGGAGCAAGAACAATTGCCACAGGCCGGGTCGCTGACCAGCCCCGAAGCTCACGGTCGGGAGGAAAACGTTTTCGCATATCAGGAACCGGAGGGCACAGCGGCTGAGGGACAGTTCCTTGACAGCGATCTTCTTCACGATGTCCCCGCCTTGGAAACCCTGAACCTTCCCAGCACACTCTTGCTGACAGTGCTAACGCCCGCACAACTTATGGTCCTCCTGGCAGAGTTCCCGGTAGGCACGGTCCCGTCCGAACGCGGCGAGGATCTCGCGGAGTACAGCGAGCGGGAGTGAAATCCCGCTGCGGCGGATGCCGGCCCGACAGGAAGGGGCCGTGCGGCCCCTTCTTCGTCACCATCCTTCCTGGTGAAGCGGCAACGTCCCCTTCCACCTTGCGGATGGTCGCCGCCCTTCCGATAATTACGTGGGCGGGAGAAGGTCAGGCGACGAAATCACGGATTGTTGATAATCGCATATGTTGTTGCTGAGTTGTTTCGGTCTCTCGCGCGGATTCGATGAGGGGCCGCTTTTCGAGAAAATCGGCTTCGAGTTGCAAGCCGGCGAGCGCGTCGGTCTCGTCGGACCCAACGGTGCCGGCAAGACCACGCTCTTGCGCCTGTTGGCCGGACTCGACCGTCCCGACGACGGCGAGGTCCGGCTGCATGCCGGCGCGCGCGTCAGTCTGCTCCGCCAACAACCGCTGTTCGAGCCGGGCCGAACGCTCTTCGACGAGGCGCGCTCCGCCCTCGACGAACTGCTCGCCGCCCACGACGACATGATCCGCACCGCCGAGGCGCTGGCGAAAGCCACCGACGAGGCCGAGCATAAAAGTCTCGCCGCCCGCTACGATCGTCTCAACGAACTGCTGCGCCATCACGACGCCTACAATGTCGATCACCACGTCGAGCAGGTGCTGGACGGACTCGGCTTCCGCGCCGACGATTACGAGCGCTCTGTCGATACCTTCAGCGGCGGACAGCAATCGCGGCTCATGCTCGCCAAGCTGCTGCTCGCCTCGCCGGATGTCATGCTCCTCGACGAGCCGAGCAATCACCTCGACATCGACACGACGCGCTGGCTGGAGGATTATCTGGTCAAGCAGCCGGAGGCGATGCTGATCGTCAGTCACGATCGCTATTTCCTCGACCGGGTCGTCAACAAGGTTTTCGAGCTGCACGGCAAGCGCATCGCGTCGTATCCCGGCAATTTCAAGCAATACTGGCGGCTGCGCCAGGAGCGTTACGAGCAGGAATTGAAGGCGTGGGAATCGCAGCGCGAGTACATCGCCAAGCAAGAGGACTACATCCGCCGCGTCCACTATGGCCAACTGCACAAGCAGGCGGCGTCGCGGCAGAAGGCCATCGACAAGATCGAGCGTCTCGAACGGCCGACGAAGATCGAGACGCCGCACATGCACTTCGGCGCCGTGCGCCGCTGCGGCGACGTGGTGCTGCACGCCGAGGATCTGTCCAAATCCTACGATCGTCCGCTGTTTCAGGATCTGAGTTTCAGCCTGCCGCGCGGCAAGCGGCTGGGCATCATGGGGCCAAACGGCAGCGGCAAGACGACGCTGCTGCGCGTGCTGCTGGGCGACGAGGAGCCGGACGGCGGCAAGGTGCAGCGCGGCCATCTCGTCGAGTTCGGTTACTACGATCAGCAACTGCAAACGCTGCCGCCCGATAAGCCGGTCATTCGCGCCGTCTGGCCGGAAGCCGATCCCGACGCGGTGGAGCAGGGCATGCGCGATTTGCTCGGCCGCTTCGGACTGATGGGCGATCAGGTGTATCAGCGCGTCGGCGACCTGTCCGGCGGCGAGAAGAGCCGCGCCGCTCTGGCAAAGCTGGTTGCACAGGGCGTCAATGTGCTGGTGCTGGACGAGCCGACCAACCACCTCGATCTGTGGGCCTGCGACGCGCTGGAGCAGGCGCTGTTGGAGTTCGAGGGCACGGTCATTGTCGTCAGTCACGACCGCTATTTTCTCAATCGCGTGGTCGATCTCCTGCTGGTGCTGGACGGCGACGCCCGCGTTCAGGTCATCCACGGCAATTACGACACCTACGAGCTGATGCGTGCCCAGCAGGGCGAAATCCGAAATCCGAAAGCCGAAAGCCGAAAAACGACAGAGACTCAAGGGGCGAATGCTCAGTCCTCGGCGGGGACGACAACCGCCAAGGGGAAACGCAAACGCAAGTTTCCCTATCGCAAGGTTGAGGATTTGGAAGCGGAGATCGCCGCGACGGAGACGGAGATTCAGGAGCTAGAGCAACGCATGGCGTCGCCGGATTTGTACCGCGACGGCGAGCGCGTCAAAGAGACGACGAAAGCGTTCGAGGAGGCCAAGGAGCAGTTAAAGCATCTCTACGAACACTGGGAAGAAGCGGTGGAGTTGAACTGAAGTGAAGGGGGCTACTCTGCCAACTCCCGAACACCATTTTGCGGAGTTGAGGTTGTGCCGGCCTGTACCAGAACATGGCTGTGCAGAAACTGCTCCACACACGCCTTCCATTCCTCCGGCCGGCCAACAACATACGATTCGTGTCCAAGTCCCTCAAAAACGTGCAGATCCTTTTCACAGCCGAGGTTCCGATAGATCGACTGAATGTGATGGGAAGAAACGCGCGGGTCGCAGGCGCCGCGCATCAGCAGCGTCGGAGACGTCACTTGCCGAGCGTATTCGGCGGGGTTGTGGTTGAAGCCGTTGAAACCGTGCTGCACGCCGCCCCAGAAGACCATTAGACGCGCCGCCGGAAAGCTCGGCAGGCCCGTCGAGACGAAACGCGCCTCGACTGCGGACAGCAAACGATCGAACGGACATTCCAGCACCACCGCTTCCACCGCGATATTCCGCCGGCTCAGGGCGCGCAGCACGGCGGCGGCGCCCATCGAGTGGCCGAACAGGATCAGCCGCTCGTTCGGCCAGCGGTCGCGGACGTAGGCCACCGTCCTCTCCACGTCGTCCGCTTCGTAATAGCCGATCGACGTTTGCCGGCCGTCCGAGCTGCCACTGCCGCGGAAATCGACGAGGAAGCAGGAATATCCAAGGTCGTGAAAGGCCCGCGCTTCGGGCAGCAGCCGTGCCTTGTCGGCGCTGTAACCGTGGAAGAGCAAGATCAGGCCGGCGGACCGTTCGTGAGGAACGTACCAGGCGGCGAGGCGCCCGGCTCCTCCCAGATAGTTGTGGTCCTCATAGCGCAGGCCGAGGCGGTCCGGCCTGGCGTCCTGCGTCGGCCGCTCGACGGCGATGCCGTTCACGGCGAGCTGCACTTTTTCCAGCAGCGACAGCCGGTACGAACGATCGGGCCATTCCTCGCTCCGATGCGTGCGCCCGCTGGCCGCGATGAAATGCGTCATGGCGTGCGCATGACGGTAGGCGAGCAGGTTGAGAAGTAGAAAGACCGCCAGCAGACACAGACTGACGGCGAGCGTGGGATTCTCGGCCACCCAGAGGAAAAGTTTGCGCATCGTGCCGCTCCTCCTGGTTTCTCCCATCGAGGAACGCAAATCCGATTCCTTTCCCGTGCCGTCCCGCGCGGGACCACGGAGACGACAACTCCCCCTTCTTGATTGATCGACCCAAGGACACGGGTAAAATAAGGGAGATTTGCAGAAATCGCCAATCTATTGAGGAGGCGGAGAGGCAGGTCAGGGGACCAGTCCGGGGTTACACCTGAGACAGGCCGGTTCGATCCCGGCTGCCTCTACTGAAGCAGTCGCGGCGACAGAGGATTCCGCATGACCAAACCCATTCCGACGCCGATCGATCCCGCGCACTTGGTGGAGCACGCCCTGCACGTCATCCAGGCGGACCGTTTCCCTTACCTGGCCACCCTCGACGGCGACCAGCCGCGTCTCCGTCCCGTCTCGCCGGTGCGCACGGATCGCTTCACCGTCTACGTCGCCAACCTGCGCGGCTATCACAAGACGGCGGAGATCGCCGCCAATCCGAAGGTCGAACTGTGTTATCTCGACGACCATCACGACCAGGTTCGCATCACCGGCGTCGCCGAGGTCGTCACCGACCGCGCGCTGTTACAGGAAATCTGGGATGCCAACCCCCTTCTGCGTCAATACCTCGGCAGTCTCGACAATCCGGAGCTGATTCTTTACCGCATCCGTCCCAACCGCGTTCGGTTCATGCGGGAATGGGCGTTGGAGTATATTACTGTACCCCTGGAAGACGCCTCCGAACCTGCTGGAGATGCTGGAAGTTCTCGGACCTCCCCTACGACCGGGTAGATGGTCACCTTGACCAACTCTGAGTTCTTTCGCCCCCAACCTCCTCCCTTCTCCCCTGTCGCTGTGAACGAACACTGAAGCCCCCGTGCCTGGCCACCTACCGTTTTCGTTCAGGCCTGTTACTCGTCGGGTCCCACCGTCTCCCCACTCTTCTCCAGGACCTGCTTCGCCTCGTCGTAGCTCAGGACACCGTCCTCCATCGCCCTGTCATAGTCCGGCTTCAGCTCCGGGTGCTTCTCCACCGCCTCTCTCGTCCGCTCGATTAAGGCGGGGCTGGCCTTCTTGAGGGTGAGCTTCTTGTACAGCGGCCAACCCACGAAGGGGAGCAGGGCCAGGAACGTGAGGACCGTCCCGAATATCAGGAATGTTCGCCGACTCACCGGAACACCTCCAAACCGTTAGCTGGCCGTCGCGCCCATCGAACCCTTTAGCCTTGCGGGCGCCCTAACACCGTCCTTTCAGTTCACGTCCCCGACCTCTCGGCGTCAAGCGCAAACTGTGCCGAGTCGATGGGCATGGCAACGAGTGTCCCACTGCCGGGCTAAGCGACCATCCTCCCGCTGCCTGAATCCACTGGCGAGCCGATGGACACGCGGGCCGAGGCGGGTTACGCTGCAAGCTGGACGACCGAGGGCACCAGCGGAGGGAGGACCGTGACTGAAGCGGAATGGCTCAATTGTAGCGATTCGTTACAAATGGTCCGGTCATTACAAGGTCGGGGCGGCTCTCGATGCCCTCGACTCTGGACTTGTGCATTTTTCCGCTGGTATCGTAGCGATGTCGGAATGCTCATGAGAGCGGTACAAGTCGCCGAAGCCTGGGCCGACGGGGAGGAGCCGAGAAGCTTAGGTGGTCTTTCGGGGTTTTATGTCACCGATAGACGTGCCTGGCGGGCGGCAGAGAGGACAGCGAGGTTTGCTAAGGGCTGGGAAGAGTCGGCCCAGAAACTACAAGCCATAGCGTACCAAATCAAGACCCTCTACTGCATCTTCGGTAATCCCTTTTGCCCCGTATCCATCCTACCCACCGTCCTAACCTGGAACGACGCTGCCGTTGTCCGTCTCGCCCAGGCCGCCTACGACGAACGACACCTGCCGTCCGGCACGCTGGACAACGGCCGCCTCGCGGTCCTCGCGGATGCACTTGAAGAGGCTGGCTGTACAGACGCGGACATTCTCGGCCATCTCCGTGGGCCTGGCCCTCATGTCCGCGGCTGTTGGGCGGTCGATTTGTGCCTGGACAAATCGTGAGGTGCTGGCATGACGGAGCAAGAGTGGCAAGTCTGCACGCACCCGCCTCCCATGCTGGCTTTCTTGGACGGAAAGGTGAGCGAGCGGAAGCTGAGACTGTTCGCTTGTGCCTGCTGTCGGCGGATCTGGCACCTCCTTACACATGAACCGAGCCGACAGGCCGTCGAAGTGGCGGAGCGGTATGCCGACGGCGCTGCCGGCGAGGAGGAACTGTCCAAGGCGTCCTTCGGTGCTCAGACCGTTGCCTCCGACAGTCCCGAGGGGGCCGCCGTAGAGGCTGCTTCCGCTTCCGTCTGGCTCAATACCTTCTCAGCTTCCCATTACGCCGCCTTTGCCGCCGCCAGCAGGGACTTCCGTGTCAGAATCGCCGCACACGCCGTTCGAGACCATTTTCCGCTCCTGCTTGGGGCGAGGGACGCCGAGCGGCTCGCCCACTGTGGTGTCCTGCGCGACCTCCTCGGTCCCCTGCCGTTCCGTCCCATCACCAATGATGCCTCCTGGCTAACCTGGCACAGCGGACTGCTCGTCTCGATGGCCCAGCGGATGTACGACAGCCGCGACTTCAGCGACATGCCAGTGCTGGCCGATGCCCTTGAAGAGTCCGGCTGCCAGAACCAGGACATCCTCGGCCATTGCCGCTCAGGAGGCGAGCATGTCCGGGGCTGTTGGGTCGTAGATTTGCTGCTTGGCAAGGAGTGAGGCCATGCGATGGATGAGCACCGCTTACTGGATTGCCGCATCCTCAATCGCATAAGCGCGGCACGGGAAGCAGCGGTAGCTGGGCGGATACGTCGTCGATGGTCAGCGGTTCCAGCGGCACGAAGCCCTGCCGGGCGATGCGGGCCGAGCGAACGGCGCACTCCTTCTCCAGCACATAGTAACGGTTGTACCCCTCGCGCAACTCGTTGACGGCCGTGAGATCCACGTTCGCCAGAAAAACTCGCCAGCGCTCGTTGAAGCGCTCGAGGCTCTCGTGCAGTTCGTGCAGCGCTCGCCGCAATGAGCGGGCGGACGTGGTCGGTTCGACAGGAACGCGCAGCGGAGAGGCCAGCGCCGCGAGATGGTAGCGGAGGATGTCGAGCTGGTCGCCGTCCGCGAGGAAGGGGCGCAAGTTTTCCCAATCGCCGGCCAGGGCGTGCAACATACTGATGCGCATGCGCACGATTTCCAACCACTCCGCGCGTCGCCGGCGGCAGTACTCAAGCAGTTGCTCGAACGCTGCCTGCACTTCGCGGCCGCGGCGGATGTAAGCCGGGCCGTCGAATCGTGCCAGGAATCGCTTGAACGCCTCGTTGGTTTCATCGCGGCCAAGGTTGATCTCTTCGTCCATTGATGGCCCCCGAACGACGAGAATCGGCACTTTTTACAGGACGGCACGGACCTTTCTACAAACGTCGCTGGGTTCGTGTCGCGATGGCGTTCACGCCGATTTCGCTCTAACCCTTCTGCTCGGAATGTGTTCCGATCAATTCAACGATCGAATGCGTTTTTCGGCATCCCGCTTGCTTATTATTTTAGCGACCGAAAGGAACACGCCGAAGCGAAACCGCGGTTCCTCGATGTGGCCGAGCCATCCCCCTGGCATCGGCAGCGGCTACCCCCCGCGAGACGGTTCGGGGCCGCGGCAGGAGGTTTCCCCCATCTCCCGCCGCCGCCCCGAATCCGAAAGAGGACAAAAGGGATCGCTTCGCTCCCCAAAGTTCCCACCCCCTCTCCTATCCGCGAACCCCCTTGGGCCATCCGTTCCCCCCGGATGGCCCTTTTTCGTTTCTCGACTTCCTTTCCCCATCCCTCCGCGCCGACAGGCTGCCTCGACATGGTAAGGGCCGCCGCCGTTCATATAAAGGCGCTGATGAAACCGCGTATCACCTGGAGAAACCGCAGGAGAAGTCAACGCTCATGGAACCCTATCAGATCGTGCTGCTGACCGTGGCGGCGGTCCTTGTCGTGGAACTGCTGATCGTGCTCATCCTGGGCAAAGGCAGCCTCGCTCGTCTCGGCCTCGCCTGCAAGGCGTTCTCGTCGGTGCTGGGCGACGCGGCGACGGCCGAGCGCGTCCGGCCGCTGCTCGAAGCGCCGGCCATGCCGGAGACGAACAAACCCACCAAGCTCTCGCCGGAACCGCTGCGTCTGCTGGCCCTGTTGCAGCGCGAGGGTCGCCTGCTCGATTTTCTGCTCGAAGACATCGAGGGCGCGCCCGACGAGCAGATCGGGGCCGGCGTCCGCGAACTGCACCGCAAGGCGCAGGCGGTCGTCAAGGAGCATCTCGTGCTGGAGTCGGTTCTGGCGCAGGGCGAGGGCGAAACGGTGGAGGTGGCGACGAACTTCGATCCGTCGGCCATCCGTCTGACCGGCAACGTCACCGGCCAACCACCTTTCCGCGGCGTGTTGCAGCATCACGGCTGGCGCGTCAAGAACTACACGCTACCGTCGCCGCCCGAAGGTCAGGATCTTTTCGTGCTGGCCCCGGCGGAAGTCGAATTGCCGTAAACGACGAGAGGAGCGCGGTCTATGAAGACACAAGGGACATGGATAATCGGGATTCTGTTCGCGCTGTCGCCGGCGTGGATCCAGGGGGCCGAACGGGCGGACATTCTCATCGCCGATTTCGAGGGCGACGATTACGGCGCCTGGAAGGTCACGGGCGACGCTTTCGGCAAGGGTCCGGCCCGCGGCACCCTGCCCAATCAGATGCCCGTCACCGGCTTTCGCGGCAAGAGGCTGGTCAACAGTTTTGCCGGCGGCGACCAATCGACCGGCACGCTGACCTCGCCGGAAGTGAAGATCGAGCGCCGCTATCTCAACTTCCTGATCGGGGGCGGCAAGCATCCGGGCAAAACGTGCATGAACCTGCTCGTGGACGGCAAGGTCGTCCGCACCGCCACCGGACCCAACGACCGGCCCGGCGGCAGCGAACAACTCGCCTGGCACACCTGGGACGTGGCCGACCTCGCCGGCAAGAACGTCGTCCTGCAAATCGTCGATAATCACACCGGCGGCTGGGGCCACATCAACATCGACCACATCGTTCAGAGCGACCGCGAATGGGCCGAAAAACCCGCCCGCCGCGAACTGACCATCACCGCTCGCTACCTGCATCTGCCGGTCAAAAACAAAGCGCCGAAGCGACGGCTGCGGTTTCTCGTGGACGGCGAAACCGTGCGCGAATTCGAGATCGAACTGGCCGACGGTGCGGCCGATTTTCAGAGTTTCAGCGACGTCGGCGCGTTCAAGGGCAAGCGGTTGACGATCGCCGTGGACGCTCTGCCGACCGACTCGAAAGGGCTGTCGGGGATCTCTCAGAACGACGCCCCGCCGGCGGGACGCGAGATGTATCGTGAGAAACACCGGCCGCAGTTTCACTTCACCTCGCGGCGCGGCTGGCTGAACGATCCCAATGGACTTGTCTACTGCGACGGCGAATACCACCTGTTTTACCAGCACAATCCCTACGGCTGGGACTGGGGCAACATGCACTGGGGCCACGCCGTCAGCAAGGATCTCGTCCACTGGCACGAGCTGTCCGACGCTCTGTATCCGCAGCGTTTCGGCGATTGGGCGTTCTCCGGCAGCGCCATCGTCGATAAGGACAACACATCCGGTCTGCGCAAGGGCGATGGTCCACTGCTCGTGGCCGCGTACACCAGCACCGGGCGCGGCGAGTGCATTGTCTTCAGCAACGATCGCGGCCGGTCCTGGAAGGAGATCGACGGCAACCCCGTCGTCAAGCACGCCGGCCGCGATCCGCGCCTGCTGTGGCACGCCGGCCGCAAGTGCTGGATCATGGCCGTCTACGACGAACATCAAGGGAAACAGTGGATTGCCTTTTACTCCTCAGCGGACCTCAAAAAGTGGCAATTCGAGAGTCGCATTGACGGTTTCTTCGAGTGCCCCGATCTGTTCGAGCTGCCGGTCGAAGGCGAGCTGGGCAAATCGAAATGGGTTCTGTACGCGGCGGACGGCAAGTATATGCTCGGCGACTTCGACGGCCGCGCCTTCCGCAAGGAAACGGGCAAGCATCAACTCTGGCACGGCAATTTCTACGCCGCCCAGACGTTCAGCGACACGCCGGACGCCCGGCGCATCCAAATTGGTTGGGGCCAGGGCATCGCCTTCCCCGGAATGCCGTTCAACCAGCAGATGACCGTCCCGTGCCGGCTGACGTTGCGGAAGACAGCCGACGGCGTTCGCATGTTCGCCCAGCCGGTGCGCGAACTGGAAAAGCTGCGCGGCAAGAAACACGCCTGGAGTGAGAAGCTCGTGAAGCCCGGCGAAAACCCACTGGCCGATGTCCGCGGCGACCTGTTCGATATCCGGGCCGAGTTGGAAATCAAGGATGCAGCGGGTATCGAATTCAACATTCGCGGCGTGCCGGTGGTCTACGACGCCAAAAAGCAAACGCTGACCTGCAAGCAGGTGACGGCCCCATTGGCGCCGGTGGACGGACGCATCCGTCTGCGGCTCCTCGTGGATCGCGGTTCCATCGAGATATTCGGCAACGATGGCCGTGTGGCCGTGTCGGTGGGTGTCATTCCGGCCGACGATAACCGCACGCTCGGTCTGGCCGCGCGCGGCGGCGTCATCGGCGTGCGGTCGCTGGAGGTGTTTGAACTCGCCTCGGCATGGATGAAGGACACGCGAGATTAGACCCTCGTTCCCACGCGGAGCGTGGGAACGCACGTCCGGACGCTCCGCGTCCCGTCCCATGCGAGAGCCTGACGCGACGCGGAGCGTCGCACACTTGTGTTCCCACGCGGAGCGTGGGAACGAGGAACTTCATCCGCCCTGTAACTGCCGCAGAAACTTGCGGTCAATCTTGCTCCGCACCGTGCGCCAGTTGCATTGCAGTCGCTCCGCCGCCGCCTCATAGGTGCCGGCTTGGGCGAAAATCAGCGTGAAGTAGCGCGACTCCATCTCGGCGGCGGTCAGCGCACCATCGACGATCGCCGCCGCCAACACCTCGCGCGGATCGTCGGCGAGCGGTCGGCGCGTCTGCGCGGGTTGATAGCTCCGGCGAATGATGATGTTGCGGACGCACTGTTCCAACTCGCGGAAGTTGCCCGGCCACGGATAATCGCGCGGCAGGTTGCGCTCGATCCAGTCCTTCACTTCGGTGGCCAGCGATTCCGCCTCGGCATCGCCGATCTCCCGCCGCGCGATGAACCAGAGCAGGTTATGCAGGTCGTCCGGCTCGTCGGCGAGCTGTTCTCGCAGGGACGGCGTCTCGATTCGATCCGCGCACAGGCGGTAGTAGAAGTCCTCGCGGAAGCGTGCGGCCCGCATCTCGTCCGCCAGGTCGCGATTGGTCGCGGAGATGATCTTGCCGGAAAAATGCAGCATCTTGCTTTCGCCCAGTCGGTGAAAGACGCCGGTTTGCAGCACGCGCAGCAGCTTCACCTGGATGCCGGCGTCCAGCTCGCCGATCTCGTCGAGGAACACCGTCCCGTAGATGCGATATTTGTGTTCGCACTCCTGCAGCCAGCCGACGCGGTCCTCGACCGCGCCGGTGAAGGCTCCCTTCTTGTGTCCGAACAACTCCGACTCGATGAGCGTCGCCGGCAGCGCGGACAGGTTCAGAGGATGAAACGAGCCGGCGAAATCGCAGGCGAACTTGCGGGTATTCGGATCGAACGGGATGTAACGCGACATGCCGACGGCGCGGGCGACCAGTTCCTTGCCGGTCCCGGACGGCCCGGTGATGAGGGTCGGGAAGTTCCCCATGCGCCGGTACAGCGCGCGTCCCCAGCGCCGCATGTCGTGCGTGAAGAGCGATTGCCACACGGTCGCGCGCAAACGGGCCGCTGGCTTCGAGGAGCCGAGGATGTTGTTGTAAATGTGGTGGAACGCTCGACGCATCTGGAAGAGGCAGGCAAAGATGTGTTCGGGCGCGTGCCCTCCCGGGAACTTCCGGCCGAGCGCGAGAAAGAAAGCACGGTAGTCCCGAACGAAAATGCTCCAGGCCGCGACGACCGCGTTTTCGCGCGCCGGTGGCGCCGTCGCCAGGACCGCGTCGTCGAGGGGCTGGTAACAATTGCGATACAAATTGTACATGGCGGCGTCGTCATAGAGACGCAGTTCCTCCGGCGTGGCATGTGTCCCCGCCGCCAATCGCCGCCGCCCCAACTCCGCCAGCCGGCTGGCGCGCTCGCCCACCACCTCGATGTTGGGATGCAAGCGCGACTCGTCCCACTCGCCCAGACGGTGGTATACGCGCGGTGCTTCCTGATAATCTCGACCCAGCGCCCGCCGCTCCAATTCCACCCATTCCGGGCCGAACGGATTGGAATTGATCAGTTGAGAGAGCAGCGCTCCGAAGCGCCGGTCGCGCGAATCAAAGAGAGCCATGATGCCCTTCCTTCATGGAGAGCCGCCTGCTTCACCTACATAAGATGTAGTTTACTGGACAAAAAATGTCGATCCCATCGTGAATAGCAACAGCGGTTGCGGCAGTCGTGATGCGCGCAAGTCCTTGTGAGGATTTGAGTAGAGATTTCTCCCTGCCTTTGGCACAGCGATTGTTAATCCCCTCCTCCGCTGCGACACCGCTTTCATGCCGGAGAAATAACGACCCATCCGTGTCCTATTTGTCTCAGGAGGTGAACCATGATTTCTCTGCCGACGATTCCATCTCGCCCCACCGCCTTACTGCCCACGCACGAGGACGACGCCTTGATCCTGCGCGAGCGTATGGACAAGCCGCAGCGGCATCGGTTGCTGCACGGCTATCCGCTGGCGGCGGCCATGCACACCCGCGACATGTCTCGATCCGCAAGAGATGTCGCGTTCAATCCACGCGCCGGCCGCGGTCTTCTGGTCGGCGTGCTGCCGCATCCGTTCTGCAATCCCGCCGTGGCCGGCTGCGGATTCTGCACCTTTCCGCACCAGGCGTACAACTCCTCGGCCGCCGCTTCGGTGGTCGAGCACGTACTGCGCGAGATCGATCAACTCTTGCGGCGGCAGCCGGCCCTGTATCGACGCAAGGTGACGGGACTGTATTTCGGTGGGGGCACGGCCAACCTCACTCCCACCGAACCGTTCCGCCGGCTGTGCCGCCGTCTTGCCGCGACGTTCGACCTGTCGCAAGCCGAAATCACTCTCGAAGGCGTTCCGGCTTACTTTGTGAAACGGCAACCGCTGCTCGTGGACATCCTGCGCGAGGAAATCCCCGCCCGGCACTTTCGCCTCAGCATGGGCATTCAAACATTCGACGAGGGCCAGTTGCGGCGGATGGGCCGGCTCGCCTTCGGCACGGCCGACACCTTCCGCCAGGTCGTCGAGCTTGCGCACGAACGCGGCTTCACCGTCTCGGCCGATCTGCTCTGCAACCTGCCCGGCCAGACGCTCGACGCCATGCGGCACGACCTGGCGCAGGCGGCGGCCATCGGGCTGGATCACCTGGGACTGTATCACCTGGTCTTGTTTCGCGGCCTGGGCACCGCCTGGTCGCGCGATGCGGACTTGCTGGCCGCCCTGCCCGACAACGAGGAGGCCGCGCGGAACTGGCTGCATCTGCGCGACGATCTGCTGTCGCGCGATTTTGTGCAGACCACGCTCACCAACTTCGAGCGGGCGCACTTCCGCGCGGACGCTCGGCGCTTTCTTTACGAGGAGTGCAGCTTTCACTCGGACCGCTTCGACATGATCGGATTCGGCTCTTCGGCGATCTCATTTTCGGCCAATCGGAGCTTCCGCAGCGGATTCAAGGTCATCAATCCCGACAATGCCGCCGCCTACGAGGTAGCCGTTGCCGCCGGAGGGCCGGTCTGGGACCGTTGGTTCTGGTACACGCAACGCGACCTGCGCGTCTTCCACCTGACGCGCCGCCTGGCGGCGCTGAGCATCGACCGGCGCGAGTATCGGCGACTGTTCGGCGCCGATGCCGTGAACGATTTTCCGCGCGAGTTCGATGCTCTGTCCGACGAGGGTTTGATCGAGATCGCGTCCGGAACAATCCGTCCGACACCGCGCGGCATGTTCTACGCCGATTCCATCGCCGCGCTGCTGGCCTGGCGGCAGGTGCGGGCGCTGCGCCGACAAAACCTTCTCGTTGCCGCCGCCCGCGCCGAGCAGGATGAGGCCAATGACAACGCCCTCGGTCATATGTGAGCGGATTGTTGACTCCGCCCGCTTCTCGTTTAGCCGCGACCCGAAGGGGAGCGCGTTGGCTGGCGCGCTCCCCTTCGGGTCGCGGCTAAACGGCGAGGTGTTTCCGTTCACGAGTCGCCAGTCCGCGCCGCTTACCCACCCCGGCAAGTCGGTCTGTACTTCCTAACCGGGATAAGCTAAATTTGAAGTGTTCGCGAAGATGCCTTCGGAAGACGATCCGCGAGCAGCTTTCATCGGCTTGGAATCCGGCTACTTGAGCTTCTCTCCTTTCGCCGCAGGACGCACCCACGACGAGTTTCACCGCGAAGCTGACTCACGACGGTTATCACCACCTCTCCCACCGGAGATGCGATCATGACGGCGGCCGTTCGTCCCTCCCTTCATTCCTCTCTCGTCTTCCCCCTTCTGAGTCTGGCTTGCTGGTTGCCCGGAAGCACCGTCCTGGCCGCGCCGAAGCCGGACAGTTACTGGCGGGTCGATGACATCCGCGCCGGCATGAAGGGCGTCGGCCGAACCGTCATGAAGGGAACCAAGGTCGAGACGTTCCAGGCCGAAGTGCTGGGCATGCTGAAGAACACCAGCCCCGGCCGCGACATGGTCATCTGCCGGCTGTCGGGGTTGAACCTGGAGAAGACCGGCGTCATCGCCGGCATGAGCGGCAGTCCGGTGTACATCGACAACAAGCTCGTCGGCGCCGTGGCCTACGCCTGGCCCTACGGCAAGGAGCCGATCGCCGGCGTGACGCCGTTTTCCCAGATGAACGGCTTCGTCGAGGCGTTCGAGCGCCGCGACGCGGTCGGCCCGATCAAGCCGGCGCGCGTCGGGCTGCGACAACCGCTTGTCATTGACGGCAAGGAGTTCGACACCGTCACCGTCTCGCAGGGGTTCGACGATCCTAAACCGGCGGCGGACGGCCTGTGGATGATGCCGCTGCGCACGCCGCTGTCGGCCACCGGCTTCACGCGAAATAGTCTGAAATTGCTGCACGAGCGCTGCGGCAAGTTCGGCATGACGCCGATGCAGGGTGGAGCGGCGCCGGCGCGCGTGGCGGCCGAGGAAAAGAATGCGCCCTTGGAGCCGGGCAGTCCGCTGGCCGTCTCGCTGATCCGCGGCGACTTCGATCTGTCCGGCATCGGCACCGTCACGCACGTCGAAGGCAACCGCGTTTACGGCTGGGGCCATCCGTTCATGAGCCTCGGCTCCTGCGAGTTCCCGCTGATGTCCGGCCACATCATCACGGTGTATCCGCGGCAGACGGTCAGCTTCAAAATGGGGGCGCCGATCAAGGAGCTGGGTGTCATCAACGCCGATGTCAGCACCTGCATCGCCGGCTGGCTGGGCCGCAAGGCCGATATGCTACCGGTGCGCATGACGACGATTCTCGGCGACGACAACACGCCGCGCACCTTCAACGTCGAGATCGCCCGCCAGCCGACCATGCTGCCGACGCTGGTGTTCACCGCGCTGTCCAATTCCGTGGACATGGAGGGCGAGCTGCCCGACGAAATGACGGCCGAGCTG